>NZ_PYME01000002.1:0-320148 GCF_003025515.1 Photobacterium gaetbulicola
AACCCCATGAAGCTGGAATACGTTTTTCGCTAAGTCGATACCGACAGTTGTCATCGTCATGCTCGTTCTCCTTTCCCGCAGTTACCGCCATAGTAGACGGCTGAGAGAGGGGCGACCATTCCATTATGATGGCCATGCTACGTTTAATGCAGGATACGGTTGTGGGCTGGTGATCGTTGAGCGAATTTGCGAACGTATGGGATGGGAGTTTACCCCCGTCGACGACAGCGCGAAATTCACCACCACATTGGTCTTCACTTCCCCACCTCAGGCAAGGAGCGAGGAACATGGTAAGCATTTTGGCGCGGTGTAATTTATCCAGGCTAACTTTAGCAGGGCTATGGGTGCTACTGTCGGGCTGTACCGGGATGCCGCCGTCGATCGAGCCCGTGTCACCGTTTGATGTACAGCGCTACCTCGGTACCTGGTACGAAATCGCGCGGCTCGACCATAGCTTCGAGCGTGGCCTCAGTAATGTCAGTGCCGTCTATAGCCGCAATGATGACGGCTCGATAACGGTACTCAACCGAGGGTTTGATACCGAAGAGCAGCAGTGGCAGCAAGCCGATGGCCGGGCGGTGTTTGTCGATGACGATAGCCAGGGCCACCTCAAGGTCTCTTTCTTCGGCCCCTTCTACAGCAGTTATGTGGTGTTCTTTCTCGAGCCGGACTACTCCGTTGCCCTCGTCAGCGGCTACAGCACTGACTATCTGTGGTTGCTAGCCAGAGAGCCCGTATTGGATCAGACACAGGTATCCCGTTACGTCGCGATTGCTGACAAGGCCGGGTTCGACACCGATAAACTGATCTATCCGAGGCAATCTCGCCATCCGTGATGACAAAAAGCACGCTGCAAATACAAACAAAGCCGCTATTCGCGGCTTTATTCGTCATTAGCGATAGCCCGTTAGACACGGCGACTAAGCATTCTCCAGCTCGAATTGCTTCATGAAATCGACCAATGTCTGAACACCTTCGATCGGCATCGCGTTGTAAATCGAGGCACGCATACCGCCGACTGCGCGGTGGCCCTTCAGCGCTTTCAAACCGGCGGCATCCGCTTGCTCCAGGAACAAGGCATCCAGTGCTGGATTCTTGAGCTGGAACGGTACATTCATCAATGAGCGATTGTCCGGGTGGACATCGTTGCGGTAGAAGTCCGACTGGTCGATGTAGTCATACAGTACATCGGCCTTGGCGATATTGCGCTGCGCCATGGCTTCCACACCACCGAGCTCCTTGAGCCACTTGAACACCTCGCCAGCCAGGTACCAAGCAAAGGTCGGCGGGGTATTGAACATCGACTCTTTGTCGACCTGCACGCTGTAATCCAAAATGCTCGGCAGGATAGATTTCGCCTTACCGAGCAAGTCATCACGCACAATCACGATGGTCAGGCCAGCAGGACCGATGTTTTTCTGCGCCCCGGCATAAATGACACCGTACTTCGACACATCGATAGGGCGAGACAGGATAGTCGACGACATATCCGCCACAATAGGCTTGTCCGTTACCGGCAGATCGCGGATTTCAATACCATCAATGGTTTCATTGGGGCAGAAATGGACAAAGGCAGCATCGCCAGACAGTGGCCACTCGGCCGCTGGCAGGATCGCTTTCTTGCCGTCGCGATCGCAGGTGATATCAACAATGTTCGGCTGGCAGTATTTCGCCGCTTCCTCGGCGGCGCTGTGCGCCCAGTAGCCTCCATCCATATAGTCGGCGCTATCTGCCTCACCCAACAAATTCATCGGTACCGCTGCAAACTGGGCACGAGCACCACCATGGCAGAACAAGACATGGTAGTTGTCAGGGATGGACAGCAGGTCGCGCAGGTCTTGCTCGGACTGTTTGGCCACCGCAATGAACTCCTTGCCGCGGTGGCTGATTTCCATCACCGAGGTACCAAGATCATTCCAATCAACAAGTTCTTGTTGGGCCTTTTTCAATACGTCTGCCGGGATCATCGCTGGGCCGGCGCAAAAGTTATAAACGTTGTCCATGGTGTAAGACGTGCTCCTGCTGGAAAAACATAAGGTTGTGGTCAAAGTTGTGACTTAGGTCTGTTTTACACCTTTATAGCGGTGCTGAAAAGAGGCTAAGGGAAATTAGTCTGGCTTTGCCTTGCCGGTGAGCTTCGGACATAAAAAAACGCAGCCTAGAGGCTGCGCTTTTGTCAGAGTAACTAACTACTTAGTTATTACTGCTCAGAAGAGTCGTCTGCTTCGCTGTCGGCAGCTGGCGTTTCGCCCTCTGCTGGTGCTTCACCTTCGACCAGTTCCGCATCTTCGATAAGCTCGTCTTCTTCCGGCTCGTCGATACGCTGCAGACCAACAACCTGCTCGTCTTCTGCGGTACGGATCAGGGTGACACCCTGAGTGTTACGGCCGACACGGCTCACCTCAGCCACGCGGGTACGAACCAGCGTACCACCGTTGGTGATCATCATGAACTCGTCGCCGTCTTCGACCTGAACAGCACCAACTACGCTACCGTTACGCTCAGAGACCTTGATAGAGACAACGCCCTGGGTCGCACGGCTCTTCGCTGGGTACTCTTCCAGCTCGGTACGCTTACCGTAGCCATTTTCGGTTACGGTTAGAACGTCGCCTTCGTTGTGCGGAACAATCAAGGAGACAACCTTGTCGCTTTCAGCCAGCTTGATACCGCGAACACCCGCCGCCGTACGGCCCATGCCACGCACCTGCTCTTCAGAGAAGCGAACAACCTTACCGGCTTTCGAGAACAGCATGATGTCATCGCTGCCTTCGGTGATATCCACACCGATCAGCGAGTCACCGTCACGAAGGTTAACGGCGATGATACCTGCGCTACGAGGACGGCTGAAGTCAGTCAGCGGGGTCTTCTTAACGGTACCGTCAGCAGTCGCCATAAAGATAAACTTGTCGGCTGCGTATTCCTTCACTGGTAGGATAGCGGTAATACGCTCACCTTCTTCCAGCGGCAGGATATTGACAATCGGCTTACCACGGGCGGTGCGGCTTGCCAGCGGCAGCTGGTACACCTTCAGCCAGTACATACGGCCGCGGCTTGAGAAGCATAGAATCGTGTCGTGGGTATTGGCCACCAGCAGACGCTCGATGAAGTCTTCATCCTTCATGCGCGTTGCCGCTTTACCTTTACCACCACGGCGCTGTGCTTCGTAGTCGCTCAGAACCTGGTACTTAACGTAACCTTCGTGAGAAAGGGTGACAACCACGTCTTCCTGGTTGATCAGATCTTCCAGATCGATGTCGTGGCTTGCTGCGGTGATTTCAGTACGGCGAACATCATTGAACTGCTCTTTAACCAGTTCAAGTTCTTCGCGGATCACTTCCATCAAACGCTCAGAGCTTGCAAGGATGTGCATTAGCTCAGCGATTTCTTCCAGCAGCGTTTTGTATTCGCCAAGGATTTTCTCGTGCTCTAGACCAGTCAGCTTGTGTAGACGAAGGTCCAGAATCGCTTGTGCTTGCTGTTCGGTCAAGTAGTACTGACCGTCGCGGATACCGTATTGCTCTTCCAGCCATTCTGGACGAGCGGCATCAGTGCCCGCACGCTCAAGCATCGCGGCAACGTTGCCAAGATCCCAACCGCGTGCAACCAGGCCAGCTTTCGCTTCTGCCGGGGTCGGCGCGTTTCTGATCAGCTCGATGATTTCATCGATGTTGGCCAGTGCCAGTGCCAAACCTTCAAGGATATGGGCACGTTCACGGGCTTTGCGTAGTTCGTAGATAGTACGGCGAGTCACCACTTCACGTCGGTGGTTCACGAAGCACTTCAACATCTCTTTCAGGTTGAAGGTCTTCGGCTGGCCGTTGTCCAGTGCCACCATGTTGATACCGAATGTGGTCTGCAACTGGGTCTGTGCGTAAAGGTTGTTCAGCACTACCTCACCCACAGCATCACGCTTACACTCGATAACAATGCGCATACCATCTTTATCAGATTCGTCGCGCAGGGCACTGATCCCTTCTACCTTCTTGTCTTTCACCAGCTCGGCGATCTTTTCGATCAGTCGGGCTTTGTTGACCTGGTATGGGATTTCAGTAACAACAATGGTCTCTTTGCCATTCTTGTCAGCTTCAATTTCCGCTTTCGAACGCAGGTAGATCTTGCCGCGGCCAGTCTTGTAGGCATCAACGATACCCTTGCGGCCACTGATCATCGCGGCAGTCGGGAAATCGGGACCCGGGATGTATTCCATCAGCTGATCAATGGTGATGTCTTCATCATTGATATAAGCCAAGCAACCATCGATCACTTCACCAAGGTTGTGAGGTGGAATATTCGTTGCCATACCAACGGCGATACCCGATGAACCGTTAACCAGCAGGTTCGGGATCTTCGTCGGCAGTACCGCAGGGATCTGCTCGGTACCGTCATAGTTAGGAACGTAATCTACCGTCTCTTTGTCCAGATCAGCCAACAGTTCATGGGCGATCTTGGCCATACGTACTTCGGTATAACGCATTGCCGCGGCAGAGTCGCCGTCAATCGAACCGAAGTTACCCTGACCATCTACCAGCATGTAACGAAGAGAGAAAGGTTGCGCCATACGTACGATGGTGTCGTAAACCGCGCTATCACCGTGCGGGTGATATTTACCGATTACGTCACCAACCACACGGGCAGATTTTTTGTATGCTTTATTCCAGTCATTGCCCAGTACGTTCATCGCGAACAAGACGCGACGGTGTACCGGCTTAAGGCCATCACGCACATCAGGAAGAGCACGACCCACGATAACTGACATCGCGTAGTCGAGATACGAGCCTTTCAGCTCTTCTTCAATGTTTACGGGCGTGATCTCTTTTGCAAGATCGCTCATGGAGCCAATATCCCTCAGGTAATTTCTGTCGTATACGTATACCAAACGGCATAGTTAGCGCTAAAACGGGCTGAGAGCCAGCCTAAGGCGATATCTATAACGTCTGGTACCATACGTGCAAGGTGCGAGAATATAGCATATTTCAGCCCAGATAGGCACACCTTTCACCATTATGTTGTGAGTAATTTAGCGGATTGGAAAAAAATCGAAAGCACTTATCTTAGTATTACCGTTCTGACAGCCTGTTTTTTGCTCAAAGCCTGTTTTTTATTACTTTTCTCACTTTTTATGCCAACCACACCAAATTGCAACCAATTGTAAATTATTGACCAAGATCGGAAATGCACCACTTCTCTATGACCCTGACCAAAAGCTGAACAAAAAACTGATCATTATCAATTTTGCTTCTATGCATTTAGGTACAATTAACCCGCAAGAACAAAATCTAAGATTTCAAAAATCACGAATTAGCAGTTAAGCGAGGTCAATTATGTTAGGCAGAGTAATCACCACATTAGGCATGTGTATCATCGGCGGCAAATATCTTCTTATGCTCATCATCGCAGGTATTGCAATGGCTACAGGCGGTGCACAGCCTGATATGATGCAGCTAGCCATGATAGAACCAGCTGAGTAATCCTTATGCAAACACGGAACGTTTACCAGGCTTAGAAGCGAAATGCGAAGTTAGCGCAAACAGCTCCTAAGCCTGAATTGTTTTAGGGACAGCAAAAGTTTTTTACTTCCCCCTTTTCAGCGCTGTTCTTCCTTCACCGCCCGGCTACCGCATTCTCTATTCTGTCGCTCTACTTTCTCCGGAGCGGCAGCGGCACATTAAGCCTGCCCTCCTCCACCCATTTTCAACAACACCACCATAACAAGACAATAAATTATTGCTAATACCTGCACCTTATAGAGGCTTAGGGTTATAATGCCGCTATCAGAAAGGAATATGGCAAAGATACATGACCAAGCAGTTGAATGTAGACCCAGCTGAAATCAGCAAATTCGAAGAAATGGCATCCCGTTGGTGGGATTTGGAAGGCGAATTCAAGCCGCTGCACCAGATCAACCCACTGCGTCTCAACTATGTGCTAGATAAAGCCGAAGGCCTGTTTGGCAAAAAAGTATTGGATGTCGGTTGCGGCGGTGGCATTTTGGCCGAGAGCATGGCGGTCGAAGGTGCCGAGGTTACCGGCCTTGATATGGGCAAGGAGCCATTGACCGTGGCCCGCCTGCATGCACTCGAAACCGGCACCAAACTCGAGTATGTCCAGCGCACAGCCGAAGAGCACGCCGAGCTGCACCCTGAGACCTATGATGTCGTGACCTGCATGGAGATGCTCGAGCACGTACCCGATCCGGCTTCGGTGATAGCCTCCTGCGCCAAAATGGTCAAGCCTGGCGGCCATGTTTTCTTCTCGACCCTCAACCGCAACTTTAAATCATACCTGTTTGCCATTGTCGGTGCCGAGCAATTACTCAAGCTGGTTCCCAAAGGAACGCACGATCACGAGAAATTTATCCGACCGTCTGAGCTGCTGGATATGATCGATGCCACCCCGCTACAAGACCGCCATATTACCGGTCTGCACTACAACCCGCTCACCGACCGTTACTGGCTCGGCAACAATGTCGACGTCAACTATATCGTCCATACCATCAAGCTGTAGCCATAGGTGATAGCCAATGCCCCTCGCTAGGGTATCTCGACCCTAGCGAGCTTGATGCTATTCCTGCGCCCTCCTTCCCATAGCCTCCCGCCAGTTTACCGTTGATAGCGCCGCATGCCTGGCATGGGATAATTATGACAATTAGCTGCTGGGATCGCTTTTTCGCCGGTCGCCATGTATATACTCATGGTAGATACATTAAAGCCCGCTGTTTTTGATACAAGGACATGTAGCTATGACAACCAAGAAAAAAGCGATTTTGTTCGACCTCGACGGCACCTTGCTTGATACCGCCCCGGATATGGCCGATGCCGCCAACCGGGTTCTCGCCGACTACAACCGGCCTCCGCTGTCAGAACAACAAATCCAAGCCAATACCAGCATGGGGGCCAAGGGGTTGCTGACCGCAGGGTTTGGAACGATTCCCGAGCACCTCGATTTTATGGCGCTCAGAGCGGAGTTCTTACGCTATTACCAAGAAAAAATCTGCGTCAACACCTCGCTCTACCATGGGGTAGCAGCCTTGCTGGAGCAACTGGAGGCGCGAGACGTTGCCTGGGGTATTATGACCAACAAGCCCGGTTTCCTGACCGATATGCTGCTGCCTTTCTTCCCTCCCTTGCTTCGTGCCCAAACTATTGTCTGCGGTGATACCCTCGCCGTCGCAAAGCCTCATCCTGAGCCGCTGCTCCACGCCAGCAAACTGTTGGGGATCGATCACCGAGACTGTATTTATATCGGTGACATCGAAAAAGACATGATCGCCGCCAAAGCCGCCAATATGACCGGTTATGTTGCCGGGTGGGGCTACATAGGCGACGAACACTCGCCATCAGACTGGCACGCCCGCGGTATATTGAATCACCCGAGTGATATCATCACCGTTATCTGCGACTGAAACGTGCTACTAACTAACCAAGAAATAACCAAAAAATATGAAGTTTGTCAGCACGTCCAACGCCTGCAAAAAATCAAGGATTTTTTTTTTGCAGGCGTTTTTGTTGGCCTTAAAAAATTTTGATTTTTGCTATGATATTGTCATACCTGCGCAAATCAGTTAGTAGGCACCAACTTAATTTTATGAATCCCCATGTTATCCACAGCCGGTTAAAAATTACCGTCTTGCATTACCCTGCCCTCACCACTATCTTGTAACACTACAAGCTCAACACCCCAATATGTAGTGTTTTAATCAGCAATCAGAAACCTAACAAAGATCACAATCTTTGCTAACCTTATTGCTAAAACTTACAAAAAAGCACTGCTACTGATGGAAATCTGGGAAAACGACCAAAAATGAATCAACAGCTCACTGTTACCAAGCGTGATGGACGCAAAGAAAGTATCGATCTAGACAAAATCCACCGAGTCATCACTTGGGCCGCCGAAGGCCTAGAAAACGTCTCGGTGTCTCAGGTCGAACTCAAATCTCACATTCAGTTCTATGAAGGGATCAAAACTGAAGATATCCACGAAACCATCATTAAAGCAGCAGCTGATCTGATCTCTGAAGAAACGCCGGACTACCAGTATCTGGCAGCCCGTCTGGCTATCTTCCACCTGCGCAAAAAAGCCTACGGCCAGTTCGAACCACCAAAGCTGTATGACCACGTCACCAAGCTTGTTGAAAAAGGCAAGTACGACAAGCATTTGTTGGAAGACTACAGCAAAGAAGAATTTGATCTGATGGATAACTACATCGATCACTGGCGTGATATGAACTTCTCTTACGCTGCCGTTAAGCAGTTGGAAGGTAAGTACCTGGTTCAGAACCGTGTAAGCGGTGAAATCTTCGAAAGTGCCCAGTTCCTGTACATGATGATCGCCGCTTGCCTGTTCGGCAAATACCCGCGCGACACCCGTATGGACTACATCAAGCGCTTCTACGATGCCGTCTCCCAGTTCAAGGTGTCACTCCCGACACCGATTATGTCGGGTGTTCGTACCCCAACTCGCCAGTTCAGCTCATGTGTTCTGATCGAGTGTGACGACAGCCTGGATTCGATCAACGCAACATCAAGCGCTATCGTGCGTTACGTGTCTCAGCGTGCCGGTATCGGCATCAACGCTGGCCGTATCCGAGCCCTGGGCTCAGAGATCCGAGGTGGTGAAGCTTTCCACACCGGTTGTATCCCGTTCTACAAGTACTTCCAGACTGCGGTTAAGTGCTGTTCTCAAGGTGGCGTACGTGGCGGTGCCGCCACGTTGTTCTACCCAATGTGGCACGGCGAAGTGGAGTCCCTGCTAGTACTGAAGAACAACCGTGGTGTTGAAGAAAACCGTGTCCGTCACATGGACTACGGCGTACAGATCAACAAACTGATGTACACCCGCCTGATCAAGGGCGAAAACATCAGCCTGTTCTCTCCATCTGACGTTCCGGGCCTATACGATGCCTTCTTCGCAGACCAAGACGAATTCGAGCGCCTGTACGTGAAATACGAGCAGGACAGCAGCATCAAGCGCAAGAGCATCAAGGCGATCGAGCTGTTCTCGCTACTGATGCAAGAGCGTGCTTCAACCGGCCGTATCTACGTACAGAACGTCGACCACTGTAATACTCACAGCCCGTTCGACCCAAGCGTGGCACCAATCCGCCAGTCTAACCTGTGTCTGGAAATTGCACTACCGACCAAGCCACTGAACAACGTGGAAGACGAAAACGGTGAAATTGCCCTGTGTACGCTATCTGCGTTCAACCTTGGCGCAATCGACTCACTGGACGACCTTGAAGAGTTGGCTGATTTGACCGTACGTGCGCTGGATGCACTGCTTGACTATCAGGATTACCCACTGCCTGCAGCTTACCGTTCAACGATGAACCGCCGTACTCTGGGTGTAGGCGTGATCAACTTCGCTTACTACCTGGCGAAGAACGGTGTTCGCTACTCTGACGGCAGCGCAAACAACCTGACCCACGAAGCGTTCGAAGCGATCCAGTACTACCTATTGAAAGCGTCTTTGGGGCTAGCGAAAGAGCAAGGTGCATGTCCGGCATTCAACGAGACTACCTACGCTCAGGGTATTCTGCCTATCGATACCTACAAGAAAGATATTGATAAAGTATGCACTGCCGAGCTACGTTACGACTGGGAAACGCTGCGTGAGGAGATCAAGACCCACGGCCTGCGAAACTCAACGCTGTCTGCACTGATGCCATCAGAGACATCTTCGCAGATCTCGAATGCCACCAACGGCATCGAACCACCACGTGGTTACGTATCGGTGAAAGCATCGAAAGACGGTATCCTAAAGCAAGTTGTGCCTGAGTACAGCAAGTACAAGGACAACTACGAGCTGCTATGGAATATCGGCAGCAACGACGGTTACCTGCAGCTGGTTGGTATCATGCAGAAATTCATCGACCAGGCGATTTCGGCAAACACCAACTACGACCCGAGCCAGCAGCCAGGCGGAAAAGTGCCGATGAAACTGTTGCTAAAAGACCTGCTAACAGCGTATAAACTCGGCGTGAAAACCTTGTACTACCACAACACCCGTGACGGCGCTTCTGATAGCCAGGGCGATGTGGGCGCAGACGACTGCACAAGCTGCAAGATTTAATGATTTGAAACGGTGGGAGCTTCGGCTCCCATTGATGTTGAGGATAAGATGGCATACAGCACTTTCTGTCAAACCAATAACGACCAACTAAAAGAGCCAATGTTCTTTGGCCAGCCTGTCAACGTTGCGCGTTACGACCAACAAAAATTTGAGATTTTCGAAAAGCTGATCGAAAAACAGCTTTCCTTCTTCTGGCGTCCAGAAGAAGTGGATGTGTCCGGCGACCGTATCGATTACAACAACCTGCCGGACCACGAGCGCCACATTTTTATCAGCAACCTGAAGTACCAGACGTTACTGGATTCAATCCAGGGCCGTAGCCCGAACGTCGCGCTGCTGCCGATTGTCTCTATCCCTGAGTTGGAAACCTGGATTGAGACCTGGTCTTTCTCCGAGACGATCCACTCGCGCTCATACACCCATATCATCCGTAATATCGTTAACGATCCGGCGGTTGTATTCGACGATATCGTCGGTAATGAGCATATCATCAAGCGTGCTGGCGATATTTCCAAGTACTACGATGCTCTGATCGCCGCAACCAACGATTACCACCGCTTGGGTGAAGGTAGCCACACCATCAATGGCGAAACCATCACGGTCAACCTGCGAGACATCAAGAGAAAACTCTACCTTTGCATGATGTCGGTGAATGCGCTGGAAGCGATCCGCTTCTATGTTAGCTTCGCCTGTTCGTTCGCGTTCGCCGAGCGTGAATTGATGGAAGGTAACGCGAAAATCATCAAGCTGATCGCCCGTGACGAAGCGCTTCACCTAACCGGTACCCAGCATATCCTGAACCTGCTGCGCACCGGCCAGGACGATCCTGAAATGGCGGAAATTGCCCAGGAGTGCAAGGAGGAGTGTTTTGCCATCTTCCGCGATGCTGCCGAGCAGGAAAAAGAGTGGGCTGAGTACCTGTTCAAAGACGGTTCGATGATCGGCCTGAACAAAGACATCCTGTGCCAGTATGTTGAGTACATTACCAACTTGCGTATGGCTGCTGTTGGCCTAGAGCACGCCTACCCTGGTGCGACACAGAACCCGATCCCTTGGATCAACTCTTGGCTGTCATCTGACAACGTCCAGGTTGCCCCTCAGGAAGCCGAGATCAGTTCTTACCTGGTTGGCCAGATCGACAATGATGTCAGCGCCGATGACCTAGGTGACTTCGAGCTATGAGCCGAGTCGCCATTCGCGTCAATGGTATTGAGGTTCACGGCAACAGCCGTGAGCCTCTGCTCACCCAATTGGAAAAAGCGGGTTTTCAGCCTGAATACCAATGCCGTAACGGTATGTGCGGCGCCTGCCGCTGCAAATTGCGATCCGGCGCGGTCGACCAGCAAGACTCGATGGCGTTTATCGCCCCCAACGAAGTACTGGCCTGTTGCTCAGTGCCCAAAAGCAATGTCGAGGTCGAGTTCGATTACCAACTGCAACAGCAAGCACGACAAGCCAACCTTTGATCCCCGCCTTAAGGGGGCTTATCTCCCAGACAACGGCCGTACCCGCCCAGCCGATACCCAATAGATAGCAATCAGTTTTTATTTTCTATCTGCGCGATACGCTGCAGTGATTCCGAATGGCCAAACACCGGTTTTCCTTCCAGCCAGCGACGGAGCATGTCGAGGCCGAGGGCAGCCAACACATGGCGGTGATCACGCTCGGCATAGCGGCGTTTGGTCGTCACTTGCTGCGCCCATTCCCCTTCGGGAGTCACCAATGCCACCACCACAGCACCGTCTTGCCCGGTCCCCACAGCCAAACCAATATCCGCTTGATTTTTCTCCCGAGCAGCCTGCGCCAGTGACAAAGCAGCCTCTAGCGGTAACTTGGCGGTATGCTCAGGAGCATCATCTCGCCCCAACACCCAGGACTGCGCGATTTGCTCTGCAAATCGTATGTCATCATGCAGCCAACTGGTCAGAAAACCGCCGGTATAGTGCTCGGCTAGCGCAAGCGAATACCCACTTTTTTCAATGAGCTCGCCAACCGCCCCCAGCAAAGGCTGGTTATGGCCAACCAGGTTATCACCTAGCCGGCTGGCAATGACTGCCACCAATGCCCCGGTTTGTCGGTGCTCTGGCGGACAGAACACCTTCACTTCAATAAACGGGATCGCTGAGCGGTAACCTAGCTCAAAGCCTTCTGGCAGCGCAATGGGTTGCAACGACTGGCCAATGACCGATTCCGACAAACCAAACGTGTACAGCCGAACACATTCCCTGGCACTGGTGGAATAACTTTCCTCCAGCCGCGGCAAGACTTGCTCATGGGTCATTTTCTTAAACTCGCTTGGCACGCCGGGGGTAAAGAAAACCCAGGCCCGGTTAATCTGCATCGCAAACCCGCAGGCAGTGCCGATAGGGTTATCCAAGACTTCCGCCCCCTCCGGCAGCATAGCCTGCTTGAGGTTGGTCTCGGGCATCTCGCGCCCCAAATTGGCATATTTCTGTTCCATTGCTTCGACCCACTCGTCGACCAACGCCAGCCCAACGTTGGCCGCAATAGCTGCGGCTTGAGCGGTCAAGTCATCGGTTGTCGGCCCCAAACCGCCATTGACAATCACCACATCGGCAGTGAGGCTGCAATGCTCAATTTCTGTCGCCAAAACCTCAAGCTGATCGCCCACCGTAGTCCGCCGCAACAGAGGGAAACCGCGCTGAAAGAACAGTGCCGACAACCAAGCGGCATTGGTGTCAGTAATATCGCCGTGAAGCACTTCTTCACCCGTACTTATCATTGCTACTTTCAGCATATCTGCTCCTGTGATATCACCGGCGGCAGCCTTGCTCACTGACCAAAGGTGCCACGTATCATTATTCTTACTTCACCCGACTTGCTATTACCGTAAAGGCTTTCCAACTGGCAACTCCAACGGATACTGCTTATTCAAGCATATCTCCTGCTATTTCAGCACGTTATTTTTCACCAAGATCATCCGATGCCGGACATTATCGCATCAAGACAGAATAAAACGCCACAACCGTAAACATTACATTACACCAAAAAACACAAAAGTTGACAGTCATATCCAATCGCTATATTGTTCACAACCAGAGGTAAGCCTTACCAAAAGGCTTTAAACCGCCATTTATTACTACTGGAATTGAATTAAGCCATGAAAAAACACCCAACAAGCACTTTCTATCGATAGCCGCAATGGCTAAGTAGTGTGTAAACAAAAAATGACACCTCATTGCCATTGTGGCCCTCTTGATGGATGAAAAGGGAGTAACCACAGGTGCAAACACCGCCTCCCGAGCACAAACCTATTGAATACTCGGAGCAATTAACCCCATGTCTATGAACAAGACTTTCGGCAGTATGCTGATCATCGCCGGTACAACCATCGGCGCAGGCATGCTAGCCCTTCCCCTGGCCTCGGCCGGACTTGGCTTTACCACTGCCACCTTGATCATGTTCGGTATTTGGTCATTGATGACCTACACCGCACTGTTAATGTTAGAAGTGCATCAGTACGCCGATCACCAAGCCACACTGAACTCACTGGCCCGCGATCTACTTGGCAAAAAAGGCCAGTTCCTGGCCAATTTTGCCGTATGCTTTCTGATGTACTCGCTGTGTGCGGCGTACATTGCCGGCGGAGGTGGTCAACTCAACGACAAACTCAATAACTGGGTAGGGTTGGAAGTCTCGGCACAGACCAGCACCGTATTTTTTACTCTGGTGATTGCCAGCATTGTGGCGATAGGTACTCACTCGGTCGATATGGTTAACCGAGTACTGTTTACCCTGAAGGTGATTGCCTTAGTGGTCATGCTTAGCTTGCTGGCGCCAAATGTCGAAGGCGGCTACCTGGTCAATATGCCGGTTGAAAAAGGCCTGATCATTTCGGCACTGCCCGTCATCTTTACCTCGTTTGGTTTTCACGGCAGTATTCCATCTATCGTGCGCTACATCGGCTTGGATATCAGAGCCCTAAAAAAAGTGATGATCATTGGCTCATCGCTACCATTACTGATTTACATTTTCTGGCAGCTCACAAGCCAAGGCGTACTTAGCCAGCAGGATCTGATGGCGAGCAACAGCCTAGGGGCATTCATCGCCACATTAAGTGAAATGCTACACAACCCGATGGTTAGCCAGTCTGTCTCAGTGTTCGCTGACTTGGCATTGGCGACTTCGTTCTTGGGTGTCAGCTTGGGTCTGTTTGATTTTGTCGCCGACAGCTTTAAGCACAACGATAAAAAGCATGGCCGGCTACAAACGGCAGCGATGACATTTGTCCCACCACTGGCTTTTGCTTTGTTCTACCCGCAAGGTTTTATCACGGCGCTAGGCTTTGCAGCTATCGCTCTGGTGATCTTGGCAATTTTCCTACCCGTGGCCATGGTCAGTGCCCAGCGTAAGCAGCTCAAAGCGGCAGATGGCTACCAGGTAGCCGGTGGTAAGCCCGCCCTACTTGCTGCAACCGGGGCCGGTATCCTCATTATTACCGCCCAGCTTCTGCAGATGGCAGGCGTGATCCCGGCAGTAGGATAACAGCTGTCCCAGCGGCAAGCGTCTTCGCTTGCCGCTCGCAGGCCTTACACCTGAAAATAAATTGAACAAAATAATTTATTCTGGCAATCATTCATATAAATTGGTGTTTTTTACAATTTTTTTGCACAAACTTGTGCGATTTTAATCCATAGCCACTAGGAATTTTTTATCATTTCAGTGATACTTCCCACACTTTTTATCCTATCCACCTTGATCTATTGCGGAGCGTATCTTGCGCACTTCACTTCTATCAACTCTAGCCTTGGGGATTGCCGTTAGCACCCCCGCATTCGCATGGAATGAGAATGCCGACTTGGGTGCTTACCAGCAGCACACCTTTTTAAACAGCTATGCGACCCAGCCAGCTCAGCAGCTGGGATTTGCCAACGAATACCAGTACGCAGCCATGGATCAAGGACTGACGCTGCAAGCTGCGCTCGCCGAACCGACGACCTACAATTTGCCGAAACATTTATCCGTCGCGCCGGAAAAAGATTGGGATTACCTACTGGAGCAGTCATACACCATTTTTGGTTTGAGCGTTGCAACCGTCGGGTTGATGACCCTGTTGCCCGAGAGTGTCACCAACTGGGACCCAGAAGATACCAACTTAAGTGGCTTGGGCAGAAAGTGGTGGGACAATGTTAAAGCCGGGCCCGTGTGGGACAAAGACGATCACTACCTGAACTACATCATGCACCCATACTTCGGCGGTGTTTACTACACGGCAGCCCGCCATTCCGGGTTTAACGAGTGGGAGTCATTCCTGTATTCGGCCACCATGTCGACGTTCTTCTGGGAGTACGGGGTGGAAGCCTTTGCCGAAGTCCCATCCATCCAGGATATCATTGTCACACCGCTATTCGGTGCGGCGGTGGGTGAGTGGATGTTCCAGACAGAAATGGAGATCACCGCCAATCGTGGCAAAGTCATGGGTTCAAAAACCATGGGCGACGTCAGCCTGTTCCTGCTCAACCCTGTTGGCCATATCCACTACTGGGTAACTGACTGGTGGCGAGGCGACGCCGATGTCAGCCTCACTTACACACCGTGGTTCGGCAATACCGAGGCCGCCAGCTTCGCCCTTGATGCCGGGGCTGCTTACGATCCGGTCTTCGTAGGCCTAGAACTAAAACTGGCCCTGCAGTAAGCAAAAATGACGGATAGCAAAAAAGTGCGACCTCTATCGCCTTTTTTGCTATTTTTCAAGAAATTACATATTTTATTTCATATTTCGTGAAGAAGTGTCACGATTTTATACCGCATGCATATTTAGAACGCCGTTTTTGATATAGCATCTGACAAATATCACAATAAATAACAAAGCCTTGGTGATGAACCAAAATTTTTCTCTGTTAGAGTTCCTGCAGATACCTGTATGGATTTTCGATATTCACCAAAAACGCATTCTCTGGGCAAACTCCGCCGCATTGCCATTGTGGGAAGCGAAAAGTACCGACGAACTCACGGCCCGTGATCTCAGCCTAGACATGTCCGAAGCAGTTGATGCCATACTGGATGGTTACCTCAGCCGTTTTCAGCAGGGTGAGAAAATCAAGACCTGGTGGTACTTCTCACCTAACGATGTCATTAAAAAAGCATTATGTTATTTTTCAGGCATGCCTGGTCCTGATGGCAATACTGTCATGCTGGTCGAGGTGATCGCTGAAGAAGCCAGCCTACGCCGTGAACTGGCGTTCTCAGGCAGCTCAAACCTCGCCTTGCTGTTCGATGAAAGCGGTCACCTGATCAGTGCCAACAACTCTTTTACCCACTCTTTTGGTGAAGATCTCAAAGATTTGGCCAGCTTTTTAGGTGATGCCCAACTAGCTGATAAATGGCTCGCGGCGGCCCGCCATGAAGGGATTCTCAAAGCCAAGCGCCTGTGCTGGACCGGAAAAAGCCACCACTGGCTCAATATCGACGGCAAGTGGCTCACTGATAAGCACCAGTTACTCCTGAGCTTGATCAACATCAGCCAAGAAAAAGAGCAACTCCACAAAGCCAAATACAATGCCGAGCATGATTTTCTGACCGGGCTCCTCAACCGCCGCGGTATCACCAACGCCATTGTCGAAAACCAGCACAGTCAGCATCCCTATAGCCTATTATTCCTCGATATAGATGGCTTCAAACTGGTCAATGATACCTACGGCCATGCCATTGGTGACAAACTGCTGCGGGCCATCGCCATCCGCTTGCAAGAAGAGGTGAAATTCAAGGGATTACTGGCGCGATTTGGCGGCGATGAATTTATCGTTCAAGCTGAGCACCGGAATATCGAGAACTCGGCAATGTTTGCCAAGCAGCTGATCAAAGCCCTTAACCGTCCTTTTCACCTCAAAGAGGTAGGCGAACTATCCATTGGTTGCAGCATCGGCACCTCAGACTACCCGTCTGATGCCAAGGATATCGAAACCTTGGTAACCCAGGCGGATATGGCTATGCACCGTGCCAAGCTGCGCGGGCGCAACCGCAGCCATCACTTCTCGCCCGATATGGCAGATGCTCTCTATCGCAAAATGACTCTGCGTCACCACCTGACACTGGCCCTGGAAGCAGACGCTTTCGAACTCTACTACCAGCCGATAGTTGATATTAAGTCGAAATCACTCAAAGGTTTCGAAGCCCTGATCCGCTGGCACGACGAGGAGCTGGGGCAAGTCTCCCCCGGCGAGTTCATCCCGTTGGCCGAAGAGACCGGCCAAATCGTCCCGCTGGGTAAATGGATTCTCAAAACGGCCTGTAAGCAACTGGCATTATGGCGGGAGAAATATGGCAAGGCGTTTATTATGAGCGTCAACCTTTCCCGCGCCCAGCTACAATCGAGTCTAGCCCCCACCATCGAAGGATTGCTCAATCGCTACCAGATCCCCCCTTCGCAGCTGGCCTTGGAGCTCACCGAGTCCACCATGCTGCAGGAGTACGATGAAGCCAAGCAATGCCTCGATGATCTGGCCTCTCTGGGCATAGAGCTTTATCTCGACGACTTCGGTACGGGCTACTCTTCCTTGTCGCAGCTGCAGGATTTGCCTATCAGTACCGTTAAGCTGGATCAGAGCTTTGTCCAGGGGGAACATAAAGGCAGCCAGGCCATTATTGAGGCGACCCAGGCTATCTGCGAAAAACTGGCGCTCAAAGTGGTGGCTGAAGGTGTCGAGACCGAAGCGCAACTGCGTTACTTGCAGCAGTGCCGCTTCGACTTCTGCCAAGGCTACTACCTTGGCCGCCCAATGCCAGCCCATGAGCATGAGGATCGCAATTTCTCATTGCTCAACACTATTCCGGAAGCCCCTCTACAAGAGCAAAAGCCAGAGGTGGTGCAGTAGTATTTCGCGCCTGCCAAATTAGTAATAAGGCCAGTCAGTGACTGGCCTTATTACTGTTTACCACCTTGTGCACAAGGATTGTCCAAGCCTTCCCGTGCCGCTAGACAAATTTCGGTGCCATTCCCTGCCAAATGGCAATCACCCCAGAGACCGAGCACAGCACCAGCAAGGCATAGCGCAGCCACTCGGCCCGGATCAAATGCTGGATCCGGTAGGCAAACAAACTGGCCAAGATAGGCGCAGGCATGATCATCATGCCGTATTTGAAATGCCACCAGCTAAAGTGCCCTGTCGCGGTCAGGGCGAGCAACGAAAGGATGCTGCTAAAGGTGAAATAGCCCGCCAGATTGGCCCTGAGCTTGCCGGCCTCGGCATGTTGCAGTACCAGAGCCATAGGCGGACCACCGATGGCCGTTGACGTCCCCATCAGACCCGAGGCAAACCCAGCCCAAAACAAAGCCTTCGGCGTTGGCCTGATCCTCACTTTGAGCAAACTGATCACCACCGCCAGTAAGACCCCAGCGCCGAGCACCAAGGCCAGCGACTCGGCAGTGATATACAGTAACAACCCCCCAGCAACAATCGTCCCCGGTACCCGGCCAACAAATGCCGCTCCCAACCCGCGAAACGACACCTGAGAGCGGTACTGCCACATGTTGATCAATGCCAGTACCAAGCCAACCAGGGTAATGGTGCCAGGCACAAACCGGGGCTCAAAGAAATACACAATGGGTGCGGCAACAATGGCCATACCGAACCCCACGGTACTTTGCACAAAGCACCCAGCCGCCAGGGCCATAGCGCAATAGACTAATGTGCTGGTATCCATTTAATCCTGTCGCTCCGCATGAATCATAATATTACGTGGGGTAGTTGGCTTGTCGCAGAAAGTTCCGACCGTCACTGTATAGCCCGCCTCTTCCATAAAGCATGCCCGGTCATAAACCAGCCACATCTCCAAAGGTCGGCGGAACAGCTGGCGCAGCAACTCCAACCGCTCGACCCAGTCAAAGCGCTGCTCACCGACACGCTGCCAATGGGCATAGTCAATCGTATCCGGCAGTACCACCCCTTTTTGCTCTGCAGCCCAACGGCAGAAAGCCTCAAAGCCCTCATTGAACAAGGCCTTCTGGACATTGGGGACCGGCAGGTAATCGTCTTGCCCGGTCACGCAGCGTTGCAGGCTGTCAAAGCCAAGTCGGAAACTCACCTCAACAAAGCGGAGATTTCGAACTCGGTTGCCCGCGGTCACCGTCTCCTGCAGCGGCAGCCGGAGATCATGCTTGCTCAGTATTAATTCGCTTTGTTGCGCCAGCGTCGACATCGGCTGGTAGGCTCGCGCCCGGATAAGGTGATAACAGCAAGGGGAAACACTGACTGCTTGCCCCCGGCACTCGGCCACGCGCTGCAACAACGAGACGTGCAGATCCCCACAGGCATGCAAAGCAACCGCATGCTGCTTGGATAAAATATATTTGCCGCTCTGCGGTGAAAACGCATCGCCATGGACGAAGGTCATCGGCAGCCCCAGCTTCCGGGCGGCTGCATCACCGCTGTCACACAGTGCCTGCTGCCATTCCAGGCTGGTTACCGGCGTGTTGTGCGTCGCGGCCAGCACCCTTCCGAGAAACCCTTTTCCGGCGCACCACTCCAGCCATGGCAGCGACAATGCCGGCAGTACGCCGTTGAACGCCTGCAGCTGCTGCCATTTGCGGCCCGGGATCCCAGCTTCGAGACCTCGGGGCGTAGCACGCTCGACCTGAGGCAGAGCCTCAAGCGTGGCCAATTGGTGCATCGCGGCAGCCTGCGGGATCCAACGGCTCAGTGCCCCCGCGAGCAAGCCGGCATCCTGCCGAAATAGGGCGAGTTGCTGTTCATCCAACCCCAGCAGCCATTGTGTTAATACGGGGTGACGCTGCTCCCATTCGGACTGCGACGTGGAAAAGGGCATAAACTGCCACCATTCACGGGTATCCGTCAGTAGGCGATCAAGTTGGGAAAAACGCGGGGCGTGCATGGTGTACTCTTGGGTTAATCAGACAGCCCGATATTGTAAACCTAAATAGAGCAAATGGGCAGAAAGAGACCCTTTCAAGATAAGAAACAAACAGGCTGCCGAATAGCAGCCTGAGAAGGGGCTACTTCACCGGCAGCGGCATGTTGGCGAACATGGCCTCGATTTCGGCATTGGTTTTCAGCGCCACCGCCTGATCGACCACTTCCCGAGTCAGGTGCGGGGCGAAGCGCTTGATGAAATCGTACATGTAGCTCCGCAGGAAAGTCCCTTTCTTGAAACCAATCTTGGTGGTGCTGGCTTCAAAGATGTGGCTGGCGTCAATCGCCACCAAGTCACTGTCTGTTGCCGGATCCATGGCCATGCTGGCTATCACCCCAACCCCAATACCCAGCCGCACGTAAGTTTTTATCACATCCGCGTCGGTTGCGGTGAATACGATTCGCGGGGTTAAGCCCGAGCGATTGAAGGCACTGTCAAGCTCCGAGCGCCCGGTAAACCCAAACACATAGGTGACCAGCGGGTATGCAGCCAGATCATGGATGGTGATCTCCGCTTTCTGAGCCAATGGGTGATCGGCCTTGACCACAATCGAGCGGTTCCAGTGGTAACAGGGCAGCATGATCATATCCTGATACAGGTGCAGCGCCTCTGTCGCGATGGCAAAATCGGTGGTGCCTTTGGAGACCGCCTCGGCCAGTTGGCTCGGTGTACCCTGATGCATGTGCAAGGTCACTTTGGGATAACGGGCAGTGAAGCCCTGGATCACCGGCGGCAGGGCATAACGTGCCTGGGTATGGGTGGTCGCGATATTTAACGTCCCAATTTCTGGATGGGTATGCTCACCCGCCACCGACTTAATGCTATCGACCCGGGCCAGGATATCACGGGCAATTTTGACAATTGACTCCCCTGCGGGTGTCACCTGGGTCAAATGCTTGCCGCTTCGCTCAAAAACCTGCACCCCCAGCTCATCTTCCAACAGCCGGACTTGCTTACTGATCCCGGGCTGGGAAGTGTACAAGCTCTCTGCCGTGGCAGAAACGTTCAGGTTATGGTTAACAACCTCTACGATATATTTAAGTTGCTGTAGTTTCATGGTCCTGCCTAATGATCGTCCGTTATCATCTGTACCCCAGCCTTGTAGTGATGCCCGGCGCAGTTCTGTGCGGGGTTATATAACATTATGTTATATAACTTATAGACCGAGTTTCCCAGCATCGTATGTCAAATTTTCAGCCGTTAAGCGACATTTCACACAAAAAGGCATGGTTCTCTACGCTCGCCCGTACGTTTGCGCCGAAAAACTCGCCGGCTCCCGGACAGATCTCCGAGAAAGCGATTTCGCCGCTATGACCCTTTATCGATATGGTGTATCTTATAGGGCTTGATGTAAGCACGGATGGTCTTCTACCCCATGAGCATGCCACTAATTATTGGCCTGGTAAGCCTGTTGCTGATCTTGATCGTTGGCTACAACATCATTATTCAGTACCGACAGAAACTCGAAAGCACAAAGCAACAGGAATTAGCAAAATTCATCGCCATTATTGATGCAACCGAAGAGTTGATCAGTAACGCTCACCACCTTCCCTACAGTAAGGATCTGCTGGTCTGCCTAAACAAGCGGGTGCTGTTCTCGCTTCAGGCCATGAAGGAAACGGACCCATCGGATAAGTCACTACCGCAGCGAATTACCAATGTCACCGAGCAAATCGGCCAGCTCCAAGCCAACTACTCTCAGGCAGATGTGGCTAGCTTCAAAGTGCCGAGTACCGACAAGCAAGCGCTTGGCATGCTTCAGCTTGTCAAGCGACTGAAAAATGTCATCAAGAGCGAGCACAGCAAAGGTCGGATGCCGACCCAGGCCTTTGTCACCGAGAATGCCCGACTCGAAGGTATCCAGCTGAGGATCAATATCGAGAACGTGATCAAGCGCGCCAATGATGCCCGCTTAAAAAGACAGCTAGGTACAGCCAAGCAGTTGCTGAAAAAAGGCATTGATGTGTTATCAAGCAAAAATGACGACTATGCCAACCAGGCCCGCGAGAAGCTGCAGAAGATGCTGCAAGACGTTGATAGCAGCCAAAACATGAGCCACGAGCAGCAGCGCCAGCAGATGATTGATAAGGAGCAAGACGAGCTTGATGTCCTGTTCCAGCCCAAGCGCAAATGGTAACGCTGTTTGCGATATGGCAAGCAGGCTGAGACGCGCTCCAGAGACCAGGCCACCGTTACGGTGGCCTTTGTTTTTTTGGCGATTGGCACTTTCATCCCCACCGTTGGTATACTGGCTGAATATCAACAACAAGACTCAACAAACCTAACCGATGAATACAAGCCAACAGATGATCGACACGCTGCTGGAACCGATCAAGCGGTTCCTGCACTGTGAGACCCCAGACGCCTGGATCGACCAAGCCAAACAGCCACAAAACCTCACCGCGCTGCTGGTTGACCACTGCAACTGCGAACTGAAAGCCAGCCAGACTGCCATGTTTTTGATCCGCAAGTATGCGGTCGACGCCGACAGCGGAAAAGCGTTGCTGGAATGGGCCAAGCCATACGAGGAGTTCGTCTATGGTATCGAGCGAGATACCCGCAACTTTCACGGCAAGAAAAACGGTCTGGCCGCCGAGCTGAAACCCAAGGCTGATTTCGCCCACGGCCAAGAGCTCATCGACAAGATGGTTCGCCTGATCAAAGAAGAGTTCCACCACTTTGAGCAGGTACTGGACATTATGGGCAACCGCGGTATCCCCTACTCCAGCCTACGTGCCGGCCGCTATGCCAAAGGCCTGATGAAGATTGTACGCACCCATGAGCCAGGAACCTTGATTGATAAGCTGATCATCGGCGCCTACATCGAAGCCCGCTCCTGCGAGCGTTTTGCCAAGCTGGCCCCGTACCTCGATGAGGAGCTGAAGAAGTTCTATGTGTCCCTGCTGCGCTCCGAGGCCCGCCATTACCAAGACTACCTCAAACTGGCCGAGCAAATCGCAGGCGTCGATATCAGCGAGCGAGTCAAAGCCATTGGCGCGCGCGAGGCGGAGCTCATCAACAGCCCCGACGACAGCTTCCGTTTCCACAGCGGTGTGCCGGCATTCGCTATCGCTTGAGGCGATTGGCCTATAGCCATAGACTAGAAAACAAAAAACCGCCTGTCGGCGGTTTTTTATTAATCCTCAGCTTTTTCTTTCTTCGGCTTCTTGCGCTTATCGGTAATTTCCCACTTACCGTCAATGTACAGCCCCGTCCAGCCAGATGGTTTACCATCAATTTCCGAGCGGATGTAGTTCTCTTTGGTCTTGCGGCTAAAGCGAACCACGGTCGGGCGGCCATCCGGATCTTCTGTTGGCGCCTCGGTCAAATACAGGAACTTCGGTGACAGGCGGTCTTTGAAACGAACCAGCTCCTCTACCAGCGGCGCACGGGTCTCACGCGATTTAGGGAAGGTACTGGCCGCCATGAACAAGCCGGAAGCGCCATCTCGCAATACGAAGTAAGCATCAGGATCCTGGCTACATGGCAACTCAGGCAGATGAACCGGATCTTCCTTCGGCGGTGCGATTTCACCGTTCTTCAAGATCTTACGGGTATTCTTACAGGTCTCGTTGGTACAACCCATGTACTTACCGAAGCGACCGTTCTTGAGCTCCATGTCCGAGCCACACTTGTCACACTCGATAACCGGGCCATCGTAGCCCTTGAGCTTGAACTCGCCTTTCTCAACCACGTAGCCATCACAGCTCGGGTTGTTACCACACACGTGCAGCTTACGCTCGGCATCGATCAGGTACGCGTCCATCGCCGTGCTACATTTCGGACAACGCTTCTTGGCACGCAGGGCGGCCGTTTCAACGTCTTCCTCCAACACATTGACGATACCGTCCTCGTCACCTAGGTTGATGGTCGTCTTGCAACGCTCCTTCGGCGGTAAGGCATAGCCGGAACAGCCAAGGAACACACCGGTCGAAGCGGTACGGATCCCCATCGGGCGCTCACAAGTCGGGCACTTGATATCGGTCAACACAATGTTGTTCGGCTTCATGCCACCTTCAGCCTCGTCCAGCTCGGCTTTTTCCAGCTCGGTGGTGAAGTCGCTGAAAAACTTGTCCAGCACCGACTTCCAGCTCGCTTCACCCTCGGCGATTTTATCGAGGTTGCCTTCCATCCGGGCGGTAAAGTCGTAGTCCATCAGGTCTGCGAAGCTCTCGTCAAGACGATCCGAGACAATCTCACCCATCTTCTCGGCGTAGAAACGACGCTGGTCAACACGCACATAGCCTCGGTCCTGAATCGTCGAGATAATGGACGCGTAGGTTGAAGGTCGGCCGATGCCTCGTTTTTCCAGCTCTTTAACCAGCGCGGCTTCGGTAAAGCGTGCTGGTGGCTTGGTGAAGTGCTGCTTCGGCTCCAGCGATTCCAGCTTGAGCGTGTCGCCCACATGAACCATAGGCAACGTAGTATCTTCATTCTTACCCGACGGACGCTGAACTTTAGTCCAACCGGCAAAACGCAGGGTGCGACCTTTCGCCTTCAGGGTAAAGTCGCCGGCTTCCACCGTAATCGTGGTGGAATCGTATTTCGCCGGTACCATCTGACAAGAAACGAACTGACGCCAGATCAAGTCGTACAACTTGATGGCATCCTGCTCCATGCCCTCGAGGTTTTCCGCTTTCACGTCAACGCTTGATGGACGGATCGCTTCGTGCGCTTCCTGGGCATTGCCCTTGCTACCGTATACGTTCGGCGAGGACGGTAGGTAGTTATCACCATACTCGCTAGCAATAAACTCTCGCGCCGCTTCAACGGCTTCCTTCGACAGGTTGGTCGAGTCGGTACGCATATAGGTAATGTAACCGGCCTCATAGAGGCGCTGGGCCAAGCCCATGGTGCGTTTAACGCCATAGCCTAAACGAGTACTCGCCGCCTGTTGCAGCGTCGAAGTGATGTAAGGTGCTGACGGCTTACTGCTGGTTGGTCGGTCTTCACGGTCTTTGACCTGGAAGGCCGCCTTTTCCAACAGGGCTTTTGCCGCCATGGTGTCAGCTTCGTTTTCCGGACGGAACGTCTTGCCCGCCTGCTGGGCCACCATCAAACGTAGGGCATCGCTGCCGGCGGTCTGGGTGTTGGCATGCATGTCCCAGTACTCTTCTGGGTCAAACGCCTTGATTTCGCGTTCACGCTCAACAATCAGCTTAACCGCGACCGACTGTACACGGCCCGCAGAAAGACCACGCGCGACCTTTTTCCACAACAGAGGGGAAACCATAAAGCCGACCACGCGGTCGAGGAAGCGGCGTGCCTGCTGCGCATTCACGCCATCCATGTTCAGCTCTCCCGGCTGCTCGAAAGCCTGCTGGATAGCATTTTTGGTGATCTCGTTGAAAACCACTCGCTTGTAGCGCTCATCATCGCCGCCGATGATCTCACGAAGGTGCCACGCAATAGCCTCCCCTTCGCGGTCCAAATCGGTTGCGAGATAAACATAGTCAGCATCTGCCGCTAGCTTCTGTAGTTCATTGACCACTTTCTCCTTGCCAGGAAGCACCTCATATTGGGCTTCCCAGTCATGGTAAGGGTCAACGCCCATTTTATTGATTAGCGCTTTTCGTTCTTTTTCTTTTTTAATGCGCGCTTTTTCTTCTGCGCTCAAGCCCTTGGTTGAAGTAGCCGCCGCTTTTTTTCCAGTGCTACGTGCACCGGTCGGCAAATCACGAACGTGACCGACGCTTGACTTAACAACGAAGTCCTTACCCAAGTACTTATTGATTGTCTTCGCCTTGGCTGGGGACTCCACAATAACGAGAGATTTACCCATAATAATTCTATTACGTCCTCGTGCTCACAAAACTTAAAATTAAAACAACTAGTTGCACGCTAAAAAAACTAGAGCTAGCACGGCAACGCTGGTACACCAAACTGATTAAGTAACTATTTAAATCTCGAAATCCAACCGGTTGAGGACTGCTCCGGATAACTAGTTACGTAATGTGATTGGTATTTACATATTGGGCTACAATCGGAGAAGGTCAACTGCTTTTTAACAAATTGGACCCGTTTGGTTGTCCCTTCCCCACTTGTTAACAGCTGGTTACGCCATTCAATATCAGGAAAAAAGCGTGCCGACAAGACGTGCTGCAACGCGATATTCCCCTCATTTATTCCGCAATGCTAAAAACAACTGCCACAATGGGCGCTAATCATTACCACCTCAGCAACACTTTGACTATAAAAAACCGCGATTTTTTGCCGTTGCTCACAGATTTTCGGTAATTCAAACAGTTAATGCCTATTCTTTGTACCTTGCCGCTTTCTCGCCCACTTTATTTCAAGATATAGCCAGTCTCCGATAAAAATCAACAACGCCAAAAAAATGGCAGCGCCACTTGCGGACAAAATTTGTCATCACCCGACAACTCCAATACACTTAGCGACCTCGGCCGGAGACATTGCCGGCACCTGCTGTGAGATGAGAGAGACACAATGAGCACCAAACAAACCATTTCAACTGATGACCTGCTAATGATTGCCAACCAGCAAATTCAAGATCATGAAGCCTACATCGACGGTATGCGTGCCACTTCCGTTGAAGAGCGTGGCGGGGTACTGATTTTCAAAGGCGAGTTCTTCCTCGATGACAAGGGCCTGCCAACCGAAAAGACCACGGCAGTCTTCAACATGTTCAAATACCTCGCCCACCAGCTATCGCCAAAATTCACCCTGGGCAAATAATCCCGCACGGCGTTCATGGCGAATAAACAGCCCCGCTAAGGCGGGGCTGTTGACTGTCCGATGCCAAGAAAATGATCACATATCGATGGTCATGGTTTCTTTGCTGTCCTTGGACTGATCATCAGGACTCGGCGGCGGGGCTCCCCGCCCCTTAGGATCAGCACCATACTGGTTCGGCCCCGGCGTCCCATCCAAAATGCCCAATTCGACAATGACAAAGATCGGGCCGATAAGAGGCATGAAGGTCAGAATGATCCACCACGCACTCTTATTGCGATCATGCAGGCGTTTGACATTCAGTGCCACCGAAGCCCAGAACACAAACACCAAGACCACAATCGACAAAATATTCAGCAATGGGTTGCCCGCATTTTCCGGCGTCGAATAAAGAAACACCGGCAGCGATACCAACAGCACCGGGATACTGTAGATCCAGTAATCGCGACGGCGCATCCGTCCTTGAAATGAGAACAAGGCCCACTTTTGATCCATCGTAACCTCTTTATACAGCTGGATGTTTAAACAATAGGACGCTGGCCGCGACTGATCCATTTCAGCAGCAAGTTATCAGCGGCATCACCGGTGGCACCAGCCAGCTTTTCAGCCAGTTTTTTACGCTGAACGTAGCGAACCTGCAGGACTTCACGCTCCTGGCAAGAGCGGCTGATGTAATCATCGCTGGTACCAATTTCATCCACTAGACCAAGCTCAAGCGCCTGCTTGCCGAACCAGTGCTCACCGGTCGCAACCTTGACGAGATCCAGCTCCGGGCGGTGCTCAGACACGAAGGCCTTGAACAGGCCGTGGGTTTCTTCGATCTCGCTCTGGAATTTCTCACGGGCCTTGTCGGTATTTTCACCGAACATGGTCAGGGTGCGCTTGAACTCACCCGCGGTAATTTGCTCAAACTCAATATCGTTTTTCTTCAGTACCTTATTGAAGTTTGGCAACTGGGCAATCACGCCGATAGAGCCGACGACCGCAAACGGGGCTGAGATAATTTTATCGGCAACACAGGCCATCATATAGCCGCCGCTGGCTGCGACTTTATCGACAGAAATGGTTAGCTTGATACCCGCGGCTTTGAGACGGTCAAGCTGGGAAGACGCCAAACCGTAGCCGTGGACCATACCGCCGCCCGTTTCGAGGCGCAGCAACACTTCATCACCTTCCATTGCCACAGCAAGGATCGCCGTCACTTCCTCACGCAGTGAAGCCACTTCACGGGCATCAATGCTGCCATGGAAGTCCAGCACAAACAGCCGGGGCTCACGAGAGTGCGACAAGTCACCTTGTTTGGCCGCTTGCTTGACTTCGTTCTGTCGTGCCTTGTGCTTTTCCTTGTCCGCTTTCTTTTCCGCCTTGTCACGCGCCTTGAGCAAAGGCTTATCAAACAAGTGAGACTCCAGTTGATGCACGGTGTGCTTGTACTGCTCAGTCAAGTCAGTGACTTCTAGCTCACCTTTCTGGTTCCCATGATGGCCTTTCACTGTTTTAGCCACCACCAGAATCGCGATGAAGGCAATAACCACCGTGGCAATCTTGGCTAGGAACAATCCATAATCAAACAAAAAATCCAATGTCGAGTCCTCATTTTTTGACATTCAGCCATTGTAACCAAGTTGTCACCCATATCGCTATCGCAATATAGCTAAACAGCGTCAAGATGCGCGTTTAAGCGGGAATAATTTGGGTATACAATGGGCTGACGAAAAAACCAATAAGGAAGTACACAGTGGATTATCAAATCGCTGAAAACTCACTGAAAGATAGAGTTATTCTGGTAACCGGAGCGGGTGATGGAATTGGCCGCCAGGCAGCCATCAGCTATGCCGCCCATGGCGCAACCGTTATCCTGCTCGGCCGCACGGTTGCCAAGCTAGAAGCCGTTTATGACGAGATTGAGTCTCTGGGCTACCCGCAGCCAGCGATTATCCCGATGGATATGATGGGCGCCACCAAGCAGAACTACCTCGACATGGCAGACACTATCGAGGGACAATTCGGCCGCTTGGACGGGGTGCTGCACAATGCTTCGCTACTGGGTGTGCTCAGCCCGTTTGACCAACTTGGCGAAGATACCTACGACGACGTGATGCAGGTCAACGTCAAAGCCCAGTTCCTGTTGACCCAAGCGATAATGCCACTGGTGAAAAAAGCCGAAGACGGCCGCATTGTCTTCACCTCATCGACGGTGGGCCACCAGGGCCGCTCGTTCTGGGGGGCTTATTCGATGTCGAAATTTGCCACCGAGGGCATGATGCAGATCCTGGCCGATGAAATGGCCAACACCAATGTCCGAGTCAACGCCATCAACCCAGGCGGTACCCGTACCGGTATGCGCGCCAAAGCCTTCCCGGCCGAAGACCCATCACTGCTGAAGACCCCGGAAGAGATCATGCCATTGTATCTTTATCTGATGGGCCCGGAGAGCAAAGACGTCAACGGCGAGTGCATTGACGCCCAGCCAAAGCGCAAACCTGGCGCTGCTAGCTAGTAGGCTTCCCTGCCTCAGATAACAAAAAAGCAGCCACTGGCTGCTTTTTTCATTCTTGATCCCAAGCGGGCTTCATTTTATGTACGCGCTATTTACGGGTACGAGGCTTGGCCGGCTTGTTCTTCAGTGGGTTACGACGGTTCGCGGCGTTACCTGACGGCTTGCGACGAGAAGCGTTGTTACCCTCTTCACCTTGGTGACGGCGGTTCGAGGTGTTGCCAGCAGGCTTACGACGTGGTGCCTGATTGCTGTCTTCACCTTGGTTACGGCTCGATGAGCGGCGCTGATCCTGACGGCCACGGCGACCGCGACCGGTATCTTCGTTCAGGCGCTCTTCATGACGGCGCACGGCACGGCGGATCTGACGAACACCGCGTTTACGCTTCTGGCCTTCAACCGTCAACATGGTCTCGGTTTCAGCTGGCAGCTCAACTTTCTCACGCAGGTAGTTTACCTCGTTAAGTTCAAGCTCCATCCAACCGCCACGAGGCAAGTCTTTAGTCAAGAAGATATCACCGTAGCGAACACGCTTCAGGCGGCTTACCGTTACGCCCTGTGAATCCCACAAACGACGAACCTCGCGGTTACGACCTTCAGTGATCACCACGTAGAAGGTATGGTTCATACCCTCACCACCGGCGTAAACCACGTCTTCGAAACGTGCCATGCCGTCTTCCAGCTCAACACCCTTAACCAGGTTGCGCACCATCTCTTCGGTCACTTCACCGAATACACGCACCATGTACTCACGCTCAACGCAGCGGCTTGGGTGCATCAGGCGATTAGCCAGCTCACCATCAGTGGTGAACAGCAGCAGACCCGCGGTGTTGGCATCAAGACGGCCAACCGATACCCAACGACCGCCATTGAGGCGAGGCAGACGATCAAATACCGTGCGACGGCCTTCTGGATCGTGGCGGGTACACAGTTCACCTTCAGGTTTGTTGTACGCCAATACTCGGCAAACTTCTTCTGAAGACGATACCAACTGGATTTTGTGGCCATCAATGCGGACATTGACTGACAGATCTTCCAGTCGGTCACCAAGCTTGGCTACCTTACCGTCGATACTGACTCGACCCTGCTGGATCATTAATTCGATTTCTCGGCGAGACCCCTGGCCAGAACGTGCCAGTACCTTCTGTAATTTTTCACTCATTAGACAAACCTTTGTCGCCTTCACAGGCGTCGAAATATCATCGTGCTTTAAGCCATCTTAAAGCGATGGCGGATTATGCCAAAAGCTTAGCTGAGATACCACAGAAAACACCTTGTTAGCCCGGTATTTCCCCTCACACCCCAACCCGATAGCCAACCTTGCGCATATCACTCAAACGGCGACGGATCACCGGCACCAACGCGGGCGATTTCAATATCGTCATTACTGAAGTCGATCACCGTGGTCGGCTGCTCACCAAGATAACCACCGTTGATGATCAAATCCACCGCATGCTCAAGCTGGTCGCGGATCTCATCCGGATCGGATTCCGTGTTTTCGTTGCCCGGCAGGATCAAAGAGGTCGACATCATCGGCTCACCCAGCGCTTCGAGCAGAGCCAGCGCAATGGCATTGTCCGGTACACGGATACCTATGGTCTTCCGCTTCGGATTCATCAGGCGGCGCGGCACTTCCTTGGTCCCTTTGAAAATAAAGGTGTAGGCACCCGGGGTGTTATTGCGGAGCAAGCGGTACGCGGCGTTATCCACACGGGCATACAGCGAAAGCTCAGACAAATCGCGGCACAGCAAGGTAAAATTATGCTTATCGTTCAAGCGACGGATCTGGCAGATCCGCTCCAGTGCCGATTTATTTTCCAGCTGACAGCCAAGCGCATAGCCCGAATCGGTCGGGTAGACGATCACCCCACCATTGCGAATAATGGCTACCGCCTGATTAATCAAGCGGACCTGTGGTGTTTCAGGGTGAACATAAAAAAACTGACTCATTCTTCCTCCATCGGGAGTGCAACCTAGTCGCGCACTTCCTCTTCAATGCGTTTCTTCTCAACGCTCCAGTCCTGCCAGACTTCAGTCGCGCCCTTGGGTAACCACAAGTTGCGGCCAAGTTCGGTCCATGGCGAGGCATAATGGAAATCAGAGCCCTGCGAAGCGAGTAATTGGTAATCGATTGAATAGTCGCCAAGCAAGCGCCTTTCCTGAGGTGACTGCTGCGGCTGCGCCACTTCCATCGCATCCCCATTGGCTTCGACAAAAGCGGTAAGTAAGCGTTTTTGCCATTTTGCGGTCATATTGTAACGGCCGGGGTGGGCAAGCACTGCCTGGCCGCCAGCTTGGTGAATGGCTTCCACCGCCTCAGCCATCGAGCACCAGTTAGGTGGCACATAGCCAGGGTTGTTGCGGGTCAGGAACTTCTTGAAGACCGCCTGCATGTTCTTGGCATAACCCTGCTCAACAATCCATTGGGCAAAATGGGCACGGGTAAGCGTCGCCCCATTGGCTATGGCCTTGGCCCCTTCCAGTGCCCCCGGCATCCGGTTCTTTTCCAACCGCTCCCCCATCAAGGCGGCACGGTCGGCACGGCGCTGCGCCTGCGCTTCAATCATCTGGACAATCGCTGGGTGCTCGGGATCAATATTCAACCCGACAATGTGAATATCAAAATTTCGCCAAAGTGTCGATATTTCAATGCCTTTGATGAGAGTTAAAGGCAGATTTTCTGCTTCAATCAATTGCTCGGCAGCCGCCAAACCCGCCACCGTATCGTGATCGGTGATCGCCAGCACATCGACCCGGCGCTCGACAGCGCGCAACACAAGTTCTTCTGGCGACAGCCGACCATCCGATGCGGTGGTGTGGCTGTGTAAATCAAACAACATAAATTATCTTCTTGACTTTACTCTATCGAACTAGTTTACTAGTACGCAGTTACCCAGTGCTACACGGGTGATCCAGTATATTCACTGAGAGCCGGTATAACACTGAAAGGATATTTACATGGTACAGCAAATTCACCGTCAGCTCTGCGCTTTCTCATCTTGGTGGTGGCACTTCCCAACGCGGGTGGTGTGATTGGCTGTGCCTCAAACAGATTACACAAACCCGCCATGACGCGGGTTTTTTTATACCCAATTCTGCCAAAAAACAAATTTTACCGGTGCGCCCCGAGAGAGCAGCGCCTTGAAAGGAAAAGATTATGATCATCGTTCTCAAGCCAAATGCCACCGAGCAACACGCCAAAGAAATCCTTGCCCGTATCGAAGGCGCAGGCCTAAAACCGCTGTACATGCCAGGCGTGGAACGCATCGTCCTGGGGGCATTGGGTGATGAGCGCGTTCTCCAACAATTGCACCTTGATGCTTACCCTTGTGTCGAGAACGTCAAGCCAATCCTCACCAAGTACAAAATGGTCAGCCGTGAAGTACAGGCTCACGATACAGTGGTTCGCTTCGGTAATGCCTCCGTCGGCGGCGACAAGTTTGCGGTGATTGCCGGCCCTTGCTCGGTTGAATCTGAAGAGCAACTTTTGAGCGTGGCCGAAGTAGTGAAAAAGCACGGCGCCGTGGCGCTTCGCGGCGGCGCTTACAAGCCGCGTACCAGCCCATATGATTTCCAGGGCATGGGGGTAGAAGGGTTGAAGCTTCTGAAAAAAGCCAACGAGCAGCTGGGTATTCCGACAGTCTCTGAGGTGATGGAAGTCAGCCAGATGGATTCAATGTGTGAATACATCGACTGCCTTCAGATTGGCGCACGCAATATGCAGAACTACGCGCTGCTAAAAGCGGTAGGTGAAAGCAAAAAACCGGTCTTGCTCAAACGCGGACTTTCAGCCACTATCGAGGAGCTGTTACTCGCGGCGGAATACATCTACGATGCAGGCAACCCAAATATCATCCTGTGTGAGCGAGGGATCCGTACCTACGAGACAGCAACACGTAACACATTGGATTTGAACGCTGTGGCTTACCTCAAGCAACGCACCCACCTGCCGGTGGTCGTAGACCCTAGCCATGGTACGGGCGTGCGTGAGTTGGTGATCCCACTATCACGCGCCGCCGCCGCGGTTGGTGCCGATGGCATTATCGTCGAATCGCACCTTAACCCGTGTGAAGCCTTGTCGGACGGCCACCAGGCCTTGACCGGTCCAATGTTTGAACAGTTGATGCAAGAGTTGAAACCGTTTGTAGAAGCGGCAGGGAGAACGCTGTGAATACCAACCCCCTAGGCGTCGGCGAGCTGGAACTGCTCAGCCTCGATGTCCCCTATGTTGCGGATCCGACGGAGCTGTATTACTCCGTCTGTGGCGACCGCCCATACAACCTATTGCTGGAGTCGGCCGAGATCGACTCCAAACAAGATCTCAAGAGCCTGATGCTCATCGACGCGGCGGTGCGTATTGTCTGCCGCGGCAAAGTGGTCACCCTGGAAGCCTTGACCGATAACGGCCTCAATGTACTGCAGACCCTGGAGGGCAAGATGCCCGCCGATATCACCGCAGAACGTCAAGGTCGCCAACTCGCGTTGAGGTTCCCATCGGCAGAACGCGCTCTGGATGAAGACAGCCGTCTGCGCCAGACTTCCTCGTTTGATGCATTACGCATGATCCAGCACGCCTTCAATATTGCTGGTCACCCGCGTGAAGCGCTATTTATTGGCGGCCTATTCGCCTACGACGTGGTTGACGGTTTCGAGCCGTTGCCAGGTGTCAAACAGGACAACCGCTGCCCGGACTACCTATTCTACATTGCCGAAACGCTGCTAGTGATTGACCACCAGCGCCGCAAAGGCAAATTGCAGGCCACCCTGTTCGGGGGTGACGAGTACACCTCGAGCTATTTCGAACTCAGCCGCCGCCTGCAGCACATCAAGGAGGCCTGCCTCGAGCCGATGCCGCTGCCAGCCGCACAGCTCCTTGATGAGTGCGAACCAGTTGCCAGCGTGAGTGACGAAGACTTCTGTCAGCAGGTATTGGACCTCAAACAACATGTCATCAATGGAGATGTGTTCCAGGTGGTGCCGTCGCGACAGTTTACCCTGCCGTGCCCGTCTCCACTTAATGCTTATAAAGAGCTTAAAATCGGCAACCCGAGCCCGTACATGTTCTACCTGCAAGATGCCGACTTCACCCTGTTCGGCGCGTCGCCGGAAAGTGCGCTTAAATACTGCACCGAGAGCAACCAGATCGAGATCTACCCGATTGCCGGTACCCGTCGTCGCGGCAAGAACCCGGATGGTTCAATCAATCTGGATCTCGATGGTCGAATCGAGCTTGAGCTGCGCTGCGACATGAAGGAGAACGCCGAGCACATGATGCTGGTTGATTTGGCCCGTAACGATGTTGCTCGTATCAGCGAGCCGGGTAGCCGCTATGTCGCAGATTTACTTGCCGTCGACCGCTATAGCCATGTGATGCACCTGGTATCCCGTGTTGTCGGCCAGCTGCGCGGCGATCTGGATGCCTTGCACGCTTATCAGGCCTGTATGAACATGGGCACCCTGACTGGCGCACCAAAAATCCGTGCCATGCAGCTTATCCGTGAGGTCGAACAGCGCCGTCGGGGCAGTTATGGCGGTGCAGTCGGCTATCTGACGGGCCACGGTGATATGGATACCTGTATCGTGATCCGCTCGGCCTATGTCGAAGATGATGTTGCCAGCGTACAAGCCGGTGCCGGTGTGGTTTACGACTCTGTCCCTCAGGCAGAAGCCGATGAAACCCGTGGTAAGGCGCAAGCGGTGATCACCGCTATTCGCAAGGCACACAGTGCCCCTGACCGTCAATCGCACTAAGGAGTCGCTGATGTCCCTACCCCATATTGTATTGCTTGATAACTTTGACTCCTTTACCTACAACTTGGTTGACCAGTTCCGCTCGCTGGGCTGCGAGGTAACGATTTACCGCAACAGCCTGACCGTCGAGCAAATGGAACAAGCACTAGCTGAGAAAAACAATCCGGTACTGGTGTTGTCACCGGGCCCGGGTGCCCCTGCCGATGCGGGCTGTATGCCTGAGCTAATCAAACAGGTTCGCGGCAAAATCCCGATGATTGGCATCTGCCTCGGCCACCAGGCCATTGTCGAAGCCTATGGCGGCAAAGTGTCGGGCGCAGGCGAAATCGTCCATGGCAAATCGGCCATGATGAGCCACAGCGGCCATAGCGTCTTTGGCGATCTGCCCAGCCCGCTGTCGATTGCCCGTTACCACTCGCTGGTTGCCGAAACGGTACCCGAGAGCCTGAATATTATTGCCGATGTTGACGGCCTGGTCATGGCGGTGACCAATGATGAGGATCGGGTGTGCGGTTACCAATTCCACCCGGAATCTATCCTCACCACCCAAGGTGCCCAGCTACTGACCAATACGCTGGCGTGGGTCACGTCGCCAACGACCAACCAATAATGAGCGAACCAAGAATCAGCCGGTATAGACAACAAGGATTTTTATTATGGATGCGACCATCTACACCATTGCCAACAAGCTTTACGATCAACAGGCACTGAGCCAAGAAGAGAGCCAGACCCTGTTCGATGCCATCATCAAGGGTGAAGTCGAACCCGTACTGCTGTCTGCGGTACTGACAGCATTGAAAATCAAAGGCGAAACCCCGGCTGAAATCGCCGGTGCCGCCAAAGCATTGCTGGCCAATGCCAACCCGTTCCCGAGCCCAGAGTACGACTTTGCCGACATCGTCGGTACCGGTGGCGACGGTGCCAATACCATCAATATCTCGACCACCGCGGCTTTCGTCGCTGCCGCCTGTGGCGTGAAGGTCGCCAAGCACGGTAACCGCGGTGTCTCAAGCAAGTCAGGCTCTTCAGACTTGCTAGATAAATTCGGTATCAACCTGGCAATGAAGCCAGAAACGGCCCGTGAAGCCCTTGATGACCTGGGTGTCTGCTTCCTGTTCGCTCCTGAATACCATGGTGGCGTACGCCATGCGATGCCGGTTCGCCAAACGCTGAAAACCCGTACCATCTTCAACGTGCTGGGACCGCTGATTAACCCGGCTCGTCCTAACATCGAGCTAATGGGGGTCTACGACGCTTCGCTGGTTCGCCCGATTGCCGAGACCATGGCAGCGATGGGCATGAAGCGTGCTGCGGTTGTCCACGGCAGTGGCCTGGACGAAGTGGCAATCCATGGCGAAACCACGGTGGCTGAAATCATCAATGGTGAAATCACCGAGTACACCTTGACGCCTGCTGACTTTGGCCTTGAAAGCCACCCGCTCGAAGCGATCAAGGGTGGTGAGCCAGAAGAAAACCGTGCCATTATTACCAATATCCTGACCGGTAAAGGCACCGATGCCCAGATGGCCGCCGTGGCTGTCAACGTGGCCCTGCTGCTTCGCCTGTTCGGCCAGGAAGATCTCAAAGCCAATGCCGAGAAGGCCATCAATATCATGAAGTCTGGCAAAGCCTTTGAGCTTGTCGGCCAACTTGCAGCACGAGGTTAAGCATGGAAACAGTTCTAGCCAAAATTGTCGCCGACAAACGTATTTGGGTTGAAGCGCGCAAAGCCGAGCAGCCATTGGCATCGTTCAAAGACAGCCTAGTACCGAGCGACCGTCGCTTCTACGAGGCGCTATCGGGCGATCAGGCGGCGTTTATTCTGGAATGCAAAAAAGCCTCACCGTCCAAAGGCTTGATCCGTCAGGATTTCGACCTCGACATGATTGCCCGGGTATACAACGGCCATGCCAGCGCCATTTCGGTACTGACCGACGAGAAGTATTTCCAGGGCAGCTTTGACTTCCTGCCCGTGGTCCGCGACCAAGTGACCCAACCGGTCTTGTGCAAGGACTTCATGATTGATACCTATCAGGTCTATCTTGCTCGCCACTACCATGCCGATGCCATCTTGCTGATGCTGTCAGTATTGAACGATGATGAATACCGTGAACTGGCCGAGGTTGCCGAGCAGCTCAACCTGGGGATCCTGACCGAAGTCAGCAACGAGGCGGAGCTTGAGCGCGCTATCGCCCTCAAGGCCAAGGTGGTGGGGATCAACAACCGTAACCTGCGCGATCTCAGCATTGATCTCAACCGTACTAAAGAGCTAGCCCCACGCCTGCCGGAAGGCACGATTGTGATTTCCGAGTCGGGGATCTACAACCACCAGCAGGTGCGCGAACTGGCGGCTTATGCCAACGGCTTTTTGATCGGCAGTTCACTGATGGCCGAAGACAACCTTGAACTGGCCGTCCGACGGGTACTACTGGGCGACAACAAAGTCTGCGGCTTGACCCATGCCGACGATGCAGCCGCCGCCTACCAGAGCGGGGCGGTGTACGGCGGCCTGATCTTCGTCTCCTCCTCCCCTCGGGCTGTCGATATCGAGCAGGCGCGGATGATCATGAGTGGTGCGCCGCTGAAATACGTCGGTGTTTTCCGCAACGCTGATCCCCAAGCCGTTGCCAAAGCCGCCAAAGCCCTGTCGCTGGCTGCGGTCCAGCTGCACGGCGACGAGGATCACGACTATATTGCCGCCCTGAAGGGACAATTGCCTACAGAGTGCGAGATCTGGAAAGCCCACGGCGTTACCGACCACGCACCAGAGCTGGAAAAATGGCAGGTCGACCGCCACCTGCTCGATAGCAAAGTCGGCAGCCAGTCTGGCGGCACCGGCGTCGCATTTGACTGGAGCCTGATCCCTGACGAGCAAAAGCAAATCACCATGCTGGCCGGAGGCCTCACCCCAGACAATGTCTGTGAAGCGGCCAGCCTTGGCTGCCGGGGGCTGGATTTGAATTCCGGGGTAGAAAGCGAGCCCGGCCAAAAAGACCCAACAAAATTGAAAGCGGCTTTCGCGGCTATTAGAAAGTATTAAGGAAAATAAACCATGAGTAAGATAAGTGCCTACTTCGGCGAGTTCGGTGGTCAATATGTACCGCAGATCCTCGTCCCAGCGTTGGACCAGCTAGAAGCCGCCTTTGTGGAAGCCCAGCAAGATCCAGCCTTCCAAAAAGAGTTTATCGATCTGCTGAAAGATTACGCAGGCCGCCCAACGGCCCTGACCTTGTGCCAGAACCTGACCAAGGGCACCAAGACCAAACTTTACCTCAAGCGAGAAGACTTGCTCCACGGCGGTGCCCACAAGACCAACCAAGTCCTTGGCCAAGCGCTGTTGGCCAAGCGCATGGGCAAAGAGGAAATCATCGCCGAGACCGGGGCCGGCCAGCATGGTGTGGCAACCGCATTGGCTTGTGCTCTACTTGGCCTCAAGTGCCGCGTCTACATGGGGGCCAAAGACGTTGAGCGCCAGAGCCCGAACGTATTCCGGATGAAACTGATGGGTGCCGAAGTGATCCCTGTCCATTCAGGCTCAGCAACGCTGAAGGATGCCTGTAACGAAGCCATGCGTGACTGGACGGCCACTTACGACAAAGCGCATTACCTATTGGGTACGGCGGCGGGCCCGCATCCTTTCCCGACTATCGTGCGTGAATTCCAGCACATCATCGGCGAAGAAACCAAAGCGCAAATCCTTGAAAAAGAAGGCCGTCTACCCGATGCCGTTATCGCCTGTGTCGGCGGAGGCTCGAATGCTATTGGTATGTTCTCCGATTTCATTGACGAAGAAAGTGTTGGCCTGATTGGTGTCGAACCTGCCGGTAAAGGTCTGGATACCGACATGCACGGCGCGCCGCTAAAACACGGCAAGCTGGGGATCTTCTTTGGTATGAAAGCCCCGCTAATGCAGGACGAGCATGGCCAGGTCGAGGAGTCTTATTCGGTATCTGCCGGTCTGGACTTTCCATCAGTCGGCCCACAGCATGCCCACCTCAATGCGATTGGCCGCGCGACATACGAGGCAGTAACCGACGATGAAGCGCTGGAGGCTTTCCAGGAGCTTGCTCGCAGCGAAGGGATCATCCCGGCCCTTGAGTCAGCGCACGCACTGGCCCACGCCTTAAAGATGATTAAAGCCAACCCTGAAAAAGAACAGCTGCTGGTCGTTAACCTATCTGGCCGTGGCGACAAAGATATTTTCACTGTACACGATATTCTAGATGCAAAAGGAGTGCTGTAATGGATCGTTACCAAGCCCAATTTGACCGCCTGGCGGCGAAAAACGAAGGCGCCTTTGTTCCTTTTGTGACTATCGGTGATCCGAATCCGGAGCAATCACTGAAGATCATTGAAACCCTGGTCGAAGCCGGAGCCGATGCCCTTGAGCTGGGGATCCCGTTCTCCGACCCGCTGGCGGATGGCCCGACCATCCAAGGCGCAACCATCCGTGCCATGGAATCTGGCACCACCCCAGCAGTCTGTTTTGATTTGCTGAGCCAGATCCGAGCCAAGTACCCAGAGATGCCAATTGGCCTTTTAATGTACGCCAATTTGGTATTCACCAATGGGATCGAAAACTTCTACCAGCAATGCGCCGAAGCCGGTGTCGATTCGGTACTGGTTGCCGATGTACCGCTGAAAGAGTCCGAAGAGTTCCGGGCTGCGGCGGCAAAGTACGGTATTCACCCTATTTTCATCGCCCCACCCAATGCCGATGAGGAAACGTTGAAAACCGTATCTGAGTTCGGTGGTGGTTACACCTACCTGCTATCACGTGCCGGCGTAACAGGTACCGAGACCAAAGCGGGAGCCCCTATCAATCACCTGCTCGAGAGCCTGAAAGCGCACAATGCGCCACCCGCTCTACTCGGTTTTGGCATTTCCGAGCCACGGCAGGTTGCCGAGGCGATCGAAGCAGGCGCGGCTGGGGCGATCTCCGGCTCTGCGGTGGTGAAGGTGATTGAAAACAACCTTGATGATAATGACGCCATGCTGAGCAACATGTACAGCTTTATCAGCAACATGAAGGCTGCAACCCGCAAGGGCTAATCTCTTTTCCGATGACGCAAAAGCCGTCCCCGGTCACCCTGTGGACGGCTTTTTTTATTTCCCTGCCGCTTTTTGGTTCAAGATCAAAGATCTCTTTGCCCTTCCCCCATACAGTAACCAACTTGTTAACACCCAGTAGCAACAAATTGCAAGATTGAAAGACAATAATGCTACTCTGGTAAAAGAATGATTGATCAACGTGATATTTCCGTGTAAAAACACACGCACAGAATATTGGATTAACAATTAGTACAATTACAAAACAAATATCCGATATTTTTGCGAACAATATCAAACACAACTGAGGTATCTAACCGTGTTAAAAGAAAAAGGACTGTTTGGCAATATCGGCGTTCAAGTCGTCATAGCCATGTGTGTGGGAACCCTCGTCGGTGCGATGATGGGTCAGTCTGCAAGTATGTTTGCCCCGCTAGGCAGCATCTTCATCCACCTGATCAAAATGTTGGTGATCCCACTGGTTGCCGTGGCCATTATCTCCGGTGCCGCCGGGCTTGGCAGCAGCCAATCCGCCGGGAAAGTCGGCCTCTCGACATTGGGCTTTTTCGGCCTGACCTCCGCCGTGGCTGTTGCCTTGGCCCTGTTTATGGGCGTAGTGTTCCAGCCGGGTGTCGGCGTCGACATGACAGGCGTCGAGGGGATGTTCTCCAACGTCTATGCCGACAAGGGTGAAATGCCGACATTCTGGGCAACCGTACTCGGTATGATCCCAACCAACGTATTCCAGTCACTGAACGAAGCGAATATCCTGCAAATTTTGGTTTTCTGCCTCTTCTTTGGTATTGCGGTTTCTAAGCTGGAAAAAGAACGTCGTGATCCATTGATCAATGGCGTGAATGCCATTGTTGATGCCATGGTATGGATGATCAACGTGGTGATGAAGGTTGCACCTCTAGGCGTATTCGGCCTGATGGCAGATGCCGTAGGTACCTTTGGCTTCAGTGCCTTGATGGTCGTCTTCAAGCTATTTGTGGTCTACGTCGTGGCTATCCTGATCTACGGCTTTATCTTCTACCCAGCCATGATCAAAGCATTCAGCAAAACCTCGCCGCTTAAGTTCCTGTCGGCCATGAAAAAACCCCAAGCCGTTGCCCTGTCTACCGCTTCCTCCATGGCCACCCTGCCGGTCACGATGGAAGTGTGTGAGGAAGAGTTGGGCGTGAAAAACTCAACCGCTTCGTTTGTACTGCCGCTTGGCGCAACCATCAACATGAGTGGTAATGCGATTTACTACGGTTTGGTTGCTATCTTCTTTGCCCAGATGTTCAACGTTGAACTGGGTATGGGTGCCTATATCGCCATCATCGTCACCTCGACGCTGGGTGCTGTCGGCCAGGCCGGTGTTCCGGGGCCCTCTTTCTTGGTGGTGGCGGTATTGCTTGCAGCCGGTATTCCAATTGAAGGCCTTCCGCTGCTGTTTGCCCTAGACCGTATCTTCGACATGATCCGTACTGCGCTCAATATTACCGGTGATGCCGCTTGTGCCGTGATTGTCGACAACATGATCAACGACGGGCCGCAGGAGACACCGGAGCCGGAATCCAGCCATCATGCCTAACGTTGCGCTAACCTAATGGTAAAAACACCAAAGGCTGTAGGGTTAATACCTGCAGCCTTTTGCTTACTGGTGTACTATGTAGCCAAGTAGCAAACATGTGTGATTCTTGAAATGAAGCAACTAATTGATTTTATTCCTCTGGTCGTATTCTTTATTCTCTATAAAACTCATGATATCTATGTCGCGACCGGGGCATTGATTATCGCCACGGCGATTCAGGTGGCTGTCACCTGGATGCTGTATAAGAAGGTCGAGAAAATGCAGTTGGTGACGTTTGTCATGGTTGCCGTGTTTGGCGGGCTAACCCTTTTCATGCACGATGACAACTTCATCAAGTGGAAAGTCACCATTGTTTACGGCATTTTTGCTGTTGGCTTGGCCATCAGCCAGTACCTAGGCAAGCCATTGATAAAAGGCATGTTAGGCAATGAGCTCAGCCTTCCGGACAACGTCTGGAACCGAATAAACAGCGCCTGGGCACTGTTTTTCGTTGTATGTGCCGTCGTGAATGTCTATATTGCCTTCCGCCTGCCACTGGACGTGTGGGTTAATTTCAAAGTCTTCGGGCTATTGATTCTGACTTTGATCTTCACCCTTGCCACCGGCGGCTATATTTACCACCATATGCCAAAAGAACCTGATTCAGAATAGTACAGAGTCGCATCATGACATCAGAAAATAATATTCCTCGCGGGCAGTTACTGCTTCGCACTCTTGCAATGCCAGCCGATACAAACGCCAACGGCGATATCTTTGGTGGCTGGATTATGTCTCAACTTGACCTCGCTGGTGCCATCTTGGCGAAAGAAATTTCAGGTGGCCGTGTCGTAACTGTGTCTGTAGATAGCATTGCTTTCAAGGCGCCTGTCAGCGTGGGGGACGTTGTATGCTGCTACGGCGAATGCTGCCGGATCGGTAACTCTTCGATGAGCGTTGCGCTAGAGGTATGGGTCAAGCCTGTTGCCATTGATGCTGTCGGTGAACGCTACCGCGTATGTGAAGCAACATTCAACTATGTTGCCATTGACAGCAACGGCCGCCCTCGTCCAGTTAAAAAGTAAGCTCACAGTGCCAATCTTTATAAGTCATTGAATTATGAAATTTGCGTTATAAATTTTGCTCACAGACTTATGTAGACTGGTATGCAACACCATCGAGTTCCGCAAAAAAGCCCTAACATAATGCTAGGGCTTTTTTTTTCATTTATGATAGGAAAAATTTATCACTCATTGTCACCTCACCTTCCGTTTCACCAGCGTATTGTGGGGCCGGCAGTTACATGGAGAGAGCTACATGTGGTACGTTATTTTTTCCCAGGATGTCGAAAACAGCCTTGAGCGCCGCCTTGGCGTGCGTGAAAAACATCTAGCACGCTTGAAAGACTTGCAAGAGCAGGGTCGCCTGCTGGTCGCCGGACCGATGCCGGCAATCGACAGCGAGAATCCTGGTGAGGCAGGCTTTACCGGCTCGACCGTGATCGCCGAATTTAACTCTATTGACGACGCCCAGGCATGGGCCGATGCCGACCCGTATATTGAAGCCGGTGTCTACGAAAAGGTTATCGTCAAGCCGTTCAAGAAAGTACTCCCATAATCCGTCATATGAGATAACAACGTTATGCTAAAACGCACCCTCGTTTTATTAGGCGCTGTCTTGTTGGCTGGCTGCGCGTCAAACTCCGAGCAGCAGGCAATCATGGATCTGGCAAAAGCCCGCGCCATGGCCATAAACAACAAGGCGCCATACGAGAAGATCGACCAATATCAGATCATGAAAGCCCAGGCGCGGGAAAACATTGTCGAGATCACCATTTTATATGGTGGTGGTGGTAAGACGCCGCCAACGCGGGCCGCCAAGAGTGCTGCGCTCAACTATTGCAACAGTGCAGAGTTAAGCCCGATGGTGAGCGAGGGTGTGAACTACAATATCGTAATTATGGATATGCGTGGCCGCCCGATGGTGACGCAGCCGATCACTGCTGAGGTTTGTAGTCAATTAGCGAATTAGTAACGGGCGATTGGCGTTTTTTACCCGCAATCAACCCAACCAACTGAAGCTTTATACAGCTGGATAAAATTTCAAAACTTAGCCTTCAGGGAAGAAGGCTTAGAGCTACATGGACGTACTCGTGCGCTTTTGAAATTTTCATCCTGATGATTTAAAGCCCTCGAAAAAACGCCAGCTTTGCTGGCGTTTTTCTTTTGGAACTGGGGAATTACCCGCGCTCAAACAGCAGTACTTTCAGACCACCTTCCGGGTCGATATCCTTGAACTCCGGCGGATTTTCCAAGCGGTGCTGATAGGCAAGCTCCGGCGCTTCGGCAGCCATTCCCTCAATCAAGAAGGATGATGACACACCCGGGTCATTCACGCAGGCCAATACTTGGCCATTCTCGGTCAGCAATTCCGGCAAGCGGCGCAAGATTTTCTGATAATCCTTAGTCAAGGCAAAACTGCCTTTTTGGAACGATGGCGGATCGATGATGATCAGATCATACGGCCCAAGCTTGCGTACCTTACCCCACGATTTAAACAGTTCATGGCCAAGGAAACTCACCTTCGACAGGTCGTGCTTATTCAGGTGGTGGTTGTCCCGACCACGGCTCAAGGCTGCCTTGGCCATATCCAAGTTGACCACATGCTCTGCCCCACCAGCAATTGCAGCAACAGAGAAACCACAGGTGTAAGCGAACAAATTCAATACTCGCTTGCCTTCGGCATGACGCATTACCCAATCACGGCCGTAGCGCATATCTAGGAACAGGCCGTTATTTTGCTTGCGGCCAAGATCCAACTTAAACGTAAGGCCATTCTCTACCACATCCTGGTACTCTCGGCTTTCGCCCCAAAGCACTTCCATTGGTGAGCCTTGACGGTCACGGTGCTGCAAAAGCAGAGAAGTCGCACCGGATTGTTGCCAAACTGGCGTACCGGCCAAGGTTTCAAGTATACGGTGCAGCTGTACCAAAAACTCTTCTGATGGCTCTTTGAACAATGAAACCAGCACCTGGCCACTTAGCCAATCCACAGTCAACTGTTCAAGCCCCGGCCAACAGCGGCCACGGCCATGGAATAACCGACGCACTTCATTTGGCGGTGTCGCCAGCTCTGCCATTAGGTGTTGCTCAAGGTTTTTTACTGCACTCGGTTCCATAGTTCTACTGCTTTGGGAAATTCAGGGGCGGTAGTATACCAAACACCGTCGCGGCAAAGATAATATTAAGCCACGAGCTTAAGGTTTTCTTGTTCGGGTTGACGATAGCTGGCGAGGTGGACGTATTCGGCCTGAAGGCGGACTTGGCGTTGGCGGCGAGTGCGGTGTTTGACTAATTTGCGTTGTCGACGAAATGACGCCAGCCCCCAAAAACGTGATTGATTCTTTTTTTTCTTTAATCGCATACGAAGCGACACGGAGCGGGTAAGGCGCATATTGAATCTCAGTCTAGGTAAATCCTAGACCGATATTATAAGGGAAACTTTTCTGTAATGTAATTTCAAACGGTTAAAATAACAGCAGCTAGTCGCGAATTAACAATGAAAAACACAAGGCTTGTACAAGTTATTATCATTAAGCTCTATTTTTCCACATAACTTCGCGAAAAACCGGTTACTTGATAACCAACTGCCCCACGGAAAACCTTGCATAGACGCTATTTGCTATTATCTTTTTCCTGGCAATACGGGCCATGCCAGCGCCCAAGGCGTAGCCCACTCGGCCAATACCAGCTGAGTCTCTGCCAGGTGCCAAAGTTCACCCTGCTCCGGAGGACAAATAAACTGCCACTGGTACCCAGCATACTCGAAGCACAATGCGTAAGCATGCAGATAACCACGATCCGCAAGCTCATTGCCATAGATAGTATCACCGGAGATCCCGGAGCCGACACTGCGCAGTGCCACGCGGATCTGATGGGTCTTGCCGGTATGCGGTTTGCACAGAAACAGCCGGCGCCCCTGGCCGGCCGCAGCCGAAAAGAACTGGGTGATCGCCGGATTCTCGCGGCTGTTTTCCAGTTTCCAGCTACTCCGGCGAGAACGGGTCATATCACCGATCACCACCCCTTGCTTCTTCTTCGGTTTCTTGCTGCCAATCGCCACGTAGAACTTCTCAACGTCACGCTCAGCAAAATTCGCTGACAGCTTGGCGGCGGCCTCGCGGTTGCGGCCAAGCAATAAGATCCCCGAGGTCATCTTATCCAGGCGATGGATCAGGTAGAGCTGCGCATCCCCACTTTGCTTTGCCACTTCTTGCAACAGCATCACCTCACCATCGTCTTTATGTACAGAGACGTCGGGATGTTTGTTGATCACAAGAAAGTCTGGATGGGTGTGGAGAATATCGAACATAACTCACTCTTCGTTGTTTGGCGCTTCGCGGATTGGCTCTTGATTGACAGCTTTAGCCGATAAGGAGTGCGAAGTATACCGCTATTCGGCAGTATTTCCACACCGCCCCAACCGAGCAATAAAAAGCGGGAGCCGATGGCTCCCGCAGTTAATCATTGACGCTATAGACAGAAGTTACAGCTTCTTGGAAATCAAGGCACCGATACCGATGATGGCAAGGCCCATCACCATAATCTCACCTTTACCGCTGTCAAAGCCCGCTTTCACACCTGCGATAGCAACGATAGCGATAGCAAATGGGATCACGTATTTAACTAGGTTGTACCATAGGCCAAACAGTGGGAATTTAATTTCACCGTCGTTGGTGATTTCTTTCTCTAGCTCACTGCGGTTCAAGCGCCAGCCGGCAAAAATACATACCAACATACCGCCTACCGCTAGGAAAATCTTGTCTGTAAGCAGGTCGAAGATATCAAATGCACCTGTCTCGAACAGTGTTGGGCCCAAGCCGCCAAGCGATAGCGAAGCGAACACACACAGGAACGCCATTAGAGCACTTGCCGAGAACACTGCTGTTGAACGCTTCATGCCTTTTTCGTCAATCAGGTATGACACAACCACTTCAAGTAGCGATACAGAAGAAGTCAGTGCCGCTACACTTAGGCCGATGAAGAACAGTAGCGCAAGCAAGAGGCCAACAATGCCGCCCATTTCAGCAAATAGCTGAGGAACAACAACGAAGATCAGGCCAGGACCAGCAGCTGGCTCCATGCTGAAGGCGAACATGGCAGGGAACATCGCCACACCTGCAAGGATTGCAACAGCGGTATCCATCGCCGTTACCATTGCCGTGGTTTGTACTAGGTTCTCTTTCTTCTTCAGGTAACTACCGTATGTGATCATACAGCCCATACCCAAGCTGAGTGAGAAGAAGGCCTGACCAAGCGCAGCCAGTACCACTGTGCTGTCCACTTTCGAGAAGTCTGGTTTGAATAGGAACTCAAGACCTGCCGTTGCCCCTGGAAGGCTCAGGCCTTTAACTGCTACCAGAATAAGGATGGCAAACAATAGAGGCATCAGGATCTTACCGGCTTTCTCGATACCGCCTGAAATACCCTTGATAACCACCAGAATGTTGAACACCAGGTATAGACCCATCCAGAACAGCGGCTGGATTGGGTTAGAGATGAAGCCACCGAAGCTATCACCGATTGCTTCTGGTGTGCTTAGTAGACCTGTTGCAATTTTATAGATGTACGCGATTGCCCAGCCACCAACGACCGGGTAGAAGCCCATGATCAGTAGGCCACTGACAACACCGATAACACCGACGAACGACCAACGGCGATCAGTTGATTTGAAAGCACCTACAGCGGAAAGGCCCGTTTTACGCCCCACGGCAAATTCAGTCAGCATCACGCTGAAACCGATAACGATCACGAACAATAGGTAAATAGCTACGAAAGCACCACCACCACTCTCACCAGCTGTGTATGGGAACTTCCAGATGTTACCAAGACCTACTGCGGATCCTGCCGCGGCCATAACGAAGCCTAATTTTGAACCCCAGCTATCGCGGGGTTGTGTGGTTGTATTAGTAGTAGCCACGTTCTCTCCAAGGTTCTGTTGTGTTTGCTAGAGTTTGCTTACGTAGGCGTATAAAATTGTTGTGTAAACGTAAATGTAAACCTACATGTACACTTATAAGGTTCTCAATAACGCTCTACATATGGCAAGTAAAACAGGTTGCGATTAGAATGTGAAGCCCGCGCATCTACTTTTTGATCATTTACTGCTTTTCGGCCTCATTTCTTTCTTTTTTGCTTATTTTTTGCACTCTCACTGCGTGCAAATTTTACATTACTCATACAATTCAGTGATTTCTCCTTATCAAACATAGCACATAAATGGCAGAAAATTTCGCTGGTATTCCTCTAGTTTCAATGCAAAATAGAGTAATACATCCAACTCATTAAAAATAAAGATGGAACAGTTTTATCAAGTCCTGGCTTGGGCAAGCGTCTTCTTCTATTGGCTGATAATTGCTGCCGTAACCATGCGCATTGTCTTTAAGCGCAGAGTGGTCGGCGTCTCCCTCGCCTGGCTCATGATTATCTATATCATCCCAATTGGCGGGGTGATCGCATATCTATTATTCGGTGAACTCAATTTAGGCAAGAAGCGCGCCCAGCGTGCCGAGGTCATGTTCGAGCCCTTTGCCGACTGGTTCCAGCGACTCAATGACTGCCCCGGCCACCAGCCGGAACTGATGAGCGAACATGCCCGCCCTATCAGTGATTTATGCGAAAATCGCCTGGGTATCCCGGCACTGAGCGGCAATATCCTGTCACTACAGGATTCGCCGCAGACCATCCTGCGCTCCCTCATCGATGACATTCACCAGGCCAACAACTCCATTCAAATGGAATTTTACATCTGGCACCCCGGCGGGCTGGCCGACGAAGTGGCGACCGCGCTGATCATGGCAGCCAAGCGTGGGGTCGACGTCAGAATATTACTCGATGCTGCAGGCAGCATGCGTTTCTTCCGCTCCCATTGGCCAAAATTGATGCGTCATGCTGGTATCGAAATCGTCGAAGCATTATCTGTTACCCCATTTAGGATGTTCCTGCGCCGGATGGACTTGCGCCAGCATCGCAAAATCGTCGTCATCGACGAGAAAATCGGTTATACCGGCTCGATGAACCTGGTCGATCCGGCCTATTTCAAAACGGATGCCGGCGTCGGCCAGTGGATCGATGTCATGGTCAGGGTTACGGGGCCATCCGTCGCGGTCCTTAACGGCATCCAGGCCTGGGACTGGGAAGTGGAAACCGGGGAGCGCTTCTTGCCTAAATTGCCAGAGTGTACGTTGCCAAGCTCAGTAGAAGCCTCCGATATGATCCAGGTGATCCCATCCGGACCGGGAATGCCCGATGAAATCATCCACCAAGCTCTGTTGCTAAGCATTTACCAAGCCAAGGAGAGCGTGGTCATCACCACGCCCTATTTTGTACCGAGCGAGAATTTGCTGCACGCGATGAAAGGGGCTGCCCACCGTGGCGTCACCGTAGATATCATCATTCCCGATAAGAATGACTCCATCATGGTGGAATGGGCCAGCCGCTCTTTCTTTTCCGAGCTACTTGCCGCCGGAGTTCGCATCCACCGCTTTCATGGCGGGTTGCTGCACACCAAGTCGGTAGTGATTGACAATACCCACTGCCTGATCGGTACGGTCAACTTGGATATGCGCAGCCTGTGGTTGAACTTCGAAGTCACCCTGGCAGTGGATAACGCCGAGTTCACCAAGCAGCTGAACTGGCTGCAAAAGGAATATATGAGTGACGCGAGTGTGGTCGACAGAAGAGAATGGGAAAAGCGGCGGGTCAGCAACAAACTGATTGAACAGTTCTTTTATATGTTTAGCCCGTTGTTGTAGAACTTACCGACTAACCGATATCATCAAACTGTATCAAATTTCAATTTGGCAGAATGAATTTTCAAAACGCATAAACACATCCATGTCGCTCCACCCTGGAGCGACAGCCCGTGCCTTCCCTGGCGGGTAGGTTTTGAAAACCCAAACTGCCAAATCTACAAATCAAATCAGGTTTACTTTCCCACCCGCTTTGCCAGCAAATCCAGCACCAAGCGGCTGTCTGCATCGCGGATAGTCGGTAACTGGAATCGTGCCTCGCGGGTATCTTTGAGAGCGACTTTGGCACTAATCAACGCTTCCTCACCACCGGCTTCTGCCAGGCAGTTACCGAATGCATCAAGAATTCGTGAGCCACCCCAGAAACGGCTGTTGCCTTCAAGTGCGCAGCTGTTTGCCATCAGCAATGGCACACCATAGGTCATCGAGATAAAGTCGGTATTGGTTTTCCAGCCCTGTGGGTTGGAAAATTCATCGGACACAATATCTGCCGCCGAGTTGACCGGGGCCAGCATCAGGGCAGGCTTATCCAGCATAGCAAGATGCGGTAACGCTGGGTTCCATAAATCTGCACAGATCAAGGTATGCATTGGCCAACCTGCAATCGGCTCGCAGGGCGCAAGGTCTTGGCCTTTGCTGTACCATTTGGCTTCTTCCAAGCCACCATAGTTCGGCAGGTTAAGCTTGCGGTGGACATGGACAAGCTGGCCGTTTTTCACCATCGCCTGGGCATTGTAGAACTCACCGGCACTGTCTTCTTCGACAAACCCGACACTGACGACCATATCACCGGCTGCCGCGGCCAATTCGTCAAACAACGGATGGCTGACCGGCATGGCGACATCCAGCGTTTGTTCTCGCAGGCTGTAGCCAGTCAGCGACAGCTCCGGGAACAGCAGCAGCTCAATGCCACGTTCACGGGCCTGTTCAATGTAGTTCAGGTGTTGTTGCAGGTTGGCCTCGACATCAGCCAGTCGCGGGGCGATCTGGGCAATACCAACATGTAATACTTGTTTTGTCATGATAAAACCTTAAAAGGCCAGCTGACGCTGGCCTTTGAATTAATATCGGCGCGAGAAAACTGTATCGTGTGATTACAGCAGGCCGTTTTGCTCCAGAAATTGGCGAGATACACGCTCGATAGACAAACCATCTACGTCGACCAAGGCATTCAGGGTGGACATGGTTTCATCGTTCATCAGCGCAGACAGCTTGTTGAGCTGATTCGCCAACTCTGGGTTGGTATCCAGTGCGTCGGTACGTACAACCGGCGTCAGGGCGTAGTTTGGAAAGTGCTGGCGGTCATCTTTCAGTACATAGAAACCAAATGCCTTCACACGGCCATCGGTGGCAAACACCATGGTGACGTCAACCACTTCCTGAGCCAAAGCTTGGTATACCAGACCCGAGTTCATCTTGCGCAGATTACGGCGTGGCATATCGAACTCATAGGCTTCAAGCAGTGACTTCAAGCCGTCCGGGCGGGCCGAGAACTCAACGTTACTTGCCATCTGTGCATCTTTGCCATCTTCTGATTGCAGCCAGTCCATCATGTCGGTGATCGATTCGATGCCCTTCTCTTTGGCAAAGTCTTTGCGCATTGCCAGCGCATAGGTGTTGTTCGCCTGAGACGGGTTGAGCCAAATCAAACCGACTTTTTCATCCAGTGCTTTAACCCGTAGGTAAGTCTCCTCGGGCGTCAGCTTTTCAACGACCTTATTGAAGGTGACCAAACCGGTACCTGTGTACTCCCAGTAAAGGTCAATCTGGCCATTGAGCTGTGCGGTACGCAGCACGGTTGAACCCATACCGTCACGCTGGTCGACATCATAACCCAGGCCCGCAAGATACTGCGCGGTCATCGAAGACATGATCAGCTGCTCAGTATAGCCCTTGCCGCCAACGACCAGTTTGCCGGCTGCTTGTGCCGAAACCGAGACCATCATTACCACGGTAGCCAATAAAGCGATTACGCGTTTCATCTTTGTTTTACTCCGTGCCATTACTTACGGTTAGGGTTGACACCCTTGCTCACAATCAGGAAGGTCACAACCCCCAGGACCATATCCATGATCAGTGCCAATACCGCAGTGGGGATCGCCCCTGCCAGCATCATCGGCGTATCATACAGGTCGATACCGGCGAAGATCAGCTCACCCAAACCGGTACCACCAATCTGAAACGCCAGGGGCACGGTGCCGATATTGATGGCAAAAGCAGTGCGGATACCGGCCATGATGACGTACATCGCGTTTGGCAGCTCGACTTTCACTAGCTGCTGTATCGGCGTCAGGCCAATACCCGTTGCCGCCTCTTTCAGGTGTGCAGGCACAGAAAGCAGACCGGTATAGGTATTGCGCAAAATCGGCAGCACCGAGGCAAAGGCCAAGGCAAAGATCGCCGGCTTGTCACCGATACCCAAGAAGCTCATCGACAGTGCCAGTACCGCCAGCGTCGGAACCGTGGTGCCGATGTTGAAGATCTGCATCACCACATCGGCAGCTTTACGACAAGACGGGCGACTTAGGATAATCCCTACCGGCACACCAATCAGGATCGCGATAGAACCTGAGATCAACGTCAGCTTGATATGGTGACCCGACAGATACAGGATTTCATCCCAGTAGTAGACAAACTGCTCGACAAAACCCGAAGACTGCACCCAGATCCCAAGCAGGAATACAGTCACCAGCAGTAGCGCATTAAAGTAAGGGCTTAAGTTAATCGACTTCATCCCTTACCCCTTTTTACGGAAACTGGCTCCCAGGTGGTGTGTAATACCACGCTGTGAAATTTCGCCACACAATTGGCCCTGCTCGTCGACTACCGCCAACCAGCTGATGTCATGGGCAAACATCTTGGAGACTACCGCACGCAGGTCCTGCTCCTGGTTCATCAGGATAGGCAGGCCATCGTAGTGGTCGCTACACAGGCCGCGCTGGCTCATCGCTACCGACTTGGTGATCATGCCGATTGGCTGGTTCTGGTTGTTCACCATCACAATCATGCCGTGGCCGTAATCATTCATGCGCTGCAGGGCAATATCCAGCGTGTCATTCGGTGATACGGTCGGTACCTGGCGTTCCATCACTTCACCGGCAGTCGACAACTGCAGGCGCTTCAGGGTTCGGTCTGTGCCCACGAAATCGGCCACAAAGTCAGTGGCAGGGTGAGCCAGAAGCTGGTCTGGGCTTGAGTATTGCTCAAGCTGGCCATCGCGGAAGATAGCGACTTTATTAGCCATCTTCACCGCTTCATCAATATCGTGGGATACGAACATGATGGTCTTCTTCAGCTCTTTGTTCATCTTCAGGAACTCTTCCTGAATCACTTCGCGGTTGATCGGGTCGATTGCACCAAAAGGTTCATCCATCAAAAGTACCGGTGCATCGGCCGCCAGCGCACGGATCACACCGACACGCTGCTGCTGGCCACCCGATAGTTCATTCGGGTAGCGCTTCATGAAGGTATTCGGATCCAAAGCCACCATGTCCAGTAGGTCTTTGGCACGCTGGGTGCAGCGCTTGGCATCCCAGCCCATCAGTTTCGGGATCAAACTGATATTCTCTTCGATGGTCAGGTTTGGGAACAGACCGATCTGCTGGATCACATAACCGATATTACGGCGCAGCGTCACCGTATCAATATCGGTCGTATCTTCACCGTTGATCAGTACACGGCCAGAGGTTGGCGTGACCAGGCGGTTGATCATTTTCAGCGTGGTGGTTTTACCACAGCCAGACGGGCCCAGCAGGACACAGATTTCGCCGGTCGGTACTTCCATATTGATATGATCGGCAGCAGTCACCACACCCTGTGGTGTTTCAAAAACTTTTGTCAGGTTCTCAAGTTGAATCATGAAAACGCCCTCTTAAATTCGTAAAACTTAGCCGTGAACGACGACACCTTTCGGGGTGAATTTCTTTTGAATTTTCGCCAATACCGTATCGGCAAAGATTGCCAACAGGCTCACAGCTACAGCACCAACTATCAGTTGGCGCGGATCAGACTGGCTGATCCCTCGAGCAATAAACGTCCCCAAGCCACCAGCACCGATGTAGGTGGCGATCGCCATCACGCCGATATTCATCACCACGGCGGTGCGCACACCGGCCATGATCACCGGGATTGCCAGTGGAATTTCCACCAGGCGCAGGCGTTGCATGTTGGTCAGGCCGATGCCCCTTGCTGCTTCGCGCAGGGCTGGGTCAACGTTGTTAATTGCGGTGTAGGTATTACGAATAATTGGCAACTGCGAATACAGCAAAACCGCAATCACTGCAGGCAGATAACCAATACCCTGGCCGATAATCGACAGCACAGGGATCATGATCCCGAACAAGGCAATAGAAGGGATCGTAATGATAATGGACGCAACGTATAGCACCACATTGGCGACACGCTGATTCTGGGTAATTGCGATACCAATAGGTACCCCGGTCATCATGGCTAGGCCAACGGCCAGGCTCACCAACGACAGATGCTCTACAGTGCGAGAGACAATCACATCCCAGTTGTCCAGAACGAAATTGAAAATTTCCAATTTGCACTCCTGGATTTACGAGTTGAACACAGATTGTTTAATGAGTGTTTCCGCTTAGGCGCCGGAAACATTGATACAACCACAAGGTTGTCAAAACAGGGGCTCCGCCCTGATAGACATGGTTTTCACCATAAGCATCGCCTGCTAGGCCAAAAGTCATACAAGCGACAAAGGAAGGGGGATTCTAGTGAGTTAGCCTGAACAGCTCAAGTTTTTTCAGAAATTATTTTGATCTCACCACTTAACGCCGTACAAAAAAAACACAAAGCAATGCTAAGTAAATGATTTTATAAGAAGCTTAAAAATCAAATTTACAATGAACACGTTCTATTTTGTTTTCATTTCTTTGCCTCAATTTATCAAGAAGCAACTACAATTAATTCAAGATGAATATTGGAGGAGATCCAATGCTGCGAGCACGCTCAAAACTAATGCTTTTTTATCTTATCAGTTCCTTATCTCTCTTCACCGCATTTGCCGCATGGGGCCAAGGCATACCGCTGGCTATTTCAGGCAAAAGCCTGACGGGGGAAAAGTTGTCGCTCGAGCTTGAACGCAGCCAACTTGAGCAGCTTCCCCAAACCTCTCTGTCGACTAACCTGCCATGGCTCGAGCAGAGTGCGACCTTTCAAGGGGTCCGGCTGCTGACATTGCTTGAGCATCTCAACCTGTCGGTCTCTAAGCTCAAACTGCTGGCCCTCAACGACTATTCGGTAGTGGTCAGCCATGATTACATTAAGCAATACAATCCATTACTGGCCATCAGGCAAGATGGCCAATACCTAAAAGTGCGTGATTACGGTCCGTACTGGATCATTATTTCATTGAATGAACACCCCGACGCCGCAGCAACCGAGCACCTGGCAAACATGGTCTGGCAACTCGCTCACATCGAAGCGCATTAACCGAGTCGCGTTATGGATAAATGTCGTAGCCGTAAAATCACCACCCAGCTCGCCTTTATTACACCGCTGCTTTTCATCAGTATCCTGATGGCCGTGACCGCGCTCAAACGCAATTCAGATGTTATCGCCAACAGCCAGAATGAAGTGGCATGGTATGTGCTCCAGCTCAACAAGGAATACGCCGAATTCCACCACCAACTCCACCGCTACAGCGTCGGCACCAGTGATCATAACGATATGATGCTGCAGTATGAGATCTTGTGGAGCCGATTCAAGACCATCCTCACCAATACCCATATCAGCCATATCTACCACTTTGACGGTGCCTACCACCAAATCAGCAAGCAGTTTGCCTATATCCAGTCCATCGAATCGCAGCTACTTGCGCTCCAGCCGGGGGAGCCGGAATCGGACTTGATCAAGCAAGTGAAAGACAACTACGAAAATCTCGTGATTTTCCTCAGCCACAAATTCCGGCTGTCGAGCGGCGATCTACTTAAAAAAGTGAAAGCAACCCATGCAATGAAAATGCTCATTTATTTCTTGCTCTGCGCAATTGTCCTGCTTGGCGGGATTTTGCTATGGTCGTTATGGCTAGAGTCGAAGTCGATGCGCAAACTGGCGATGAGCGATACCCTGACCGGTATTCATAGCCGGTTGTGGCTCAACCACCAGCTCAATGAGTTAATCGAGGCCAAGCAGCCCTTTCGGTTCTACCTGATTGATCTGGACGGGTTCAAGACGGTTAACGACACCCTGGGTCACCATGCAGGGGATACCCTGCTGAAAACCGTCGCAAACCGGTTGGCGGCACTAAGCGGGGAACACTACCACGTCGCCCGTATGGGCGGGGATGAATTTGCGGTTATCGAATCGCTCTCTGTGCAACACGAAATCAATATCAGCCAAAAACTGCTCAACAGCTTCCAGCAGCCGGCAATGTTGAATGGCAAGCCTTTCGCGATTTCTGCCAGTATCGGCAGCAGCGAATACCCTCTCAATGCATCAAGTATGAGTGAAGTACTGCAACAAGCTGATTTCGCCATGTATGAAGTCAAGCAACGGGGAAAGAATGGGATCCTGGATTATCAGCAATCCGCTCCCTCTGCCGACCCCAGCACGGCTGCTTCTAACGTTAAACCATTCTCGAAAAGTGTGTAAGACTCTGGCCCCTTGGCAGAAAAAAGCGCCCGCTTGATAACGGGCGCAAACATCAATAGTGCAGTGGATAGCGCCTGCTTGCCTTTCATCAGCTTTGGCTAAACAGGCACGCTAAACGGCTTACATCGCCGCGGCAAAGATGGCTGAGATCTCCTCGTGGCTGGCTTGTTTCGGGTTGGTGAAACCACATGCATCTTTCAGGGCATTGTCCGCAAGCACAGCAATATCTTCGGCCTTAGCACCCAGCACCTCCAGGCCCGCCGGGATGCCGACATCTTTGGATAGTGCCTGGATCGCCTCAAGCGCCGCTTCTGCACCTTGCTCAGGCGTCAATCCTTCGGTCTTCACTCCCATCGCCTTGGCAACATCGGTCAGGCGCTCAGGACAAACCTGCGCATTGTAGCGCTGAACATGCGGCAGCAATACGGCATTACAAACACCGTGCGGCAGATCGTAGAAACCACCAAGCTGGTGTGCCATGGCATGAACGTACCCTAGTGAAGCATTGTTGAAGGCCATACCGGCCATAAACTGCGCATAGGCCATTTGCTCGCGCGCTTCGATATTCTGGCCGTCTTTCACTGCGGTGCGCAGGTGAGCCTGGATCAGCTCGATAGCTTTGATTGCAACGGCATCAGTAATCGGGGTTGCCGCCGTAGACACATAAGCTTCAATGGCATGGGTCAGTGCATCCATACCGGTTGCCGCCGTCAGGGAGGCCGGTTTGGCAAGCATCAGCTCAGGATCATTGACTGACATCAGCGGGGTGGTGTTCTTATCAACAATAGCCATTTTGATGTGGCGGACTTCATCGGTAATGATACAGAAGCGGGTCATTTCACTCGCAGTACCGGCAGTGGTGTTGATCGCGACCAGCGGCAGCTGCGGTTTGGCTGATTGGTCGACCCCTTCGTAATCAGCAATCTCACCACCATTGGCAGCGACAAGGGCGATCCCCTTGGCACAGTCGTGCGGAGAACCACCGCCCAGCGAAATCACAAAGTCACATTCACCTTCCTTCAGCAATGCCAGACCGGCTTCAACATTGCCAATTGTCGGGTTTGGTTGTGTACCATCAAAAACAATAGAATCAATATCACGCTGTGCCAGCAAATCGGCAACCTGCTTGACCATACCAATTTGGCTAAGCACTTTATCGGTCACAATCAGGGCTTTTTTAAAACCGTGAGCTTTCACCGAATCAGCGGCTTCAGTCAGGCAGCCCGCGCCCATCAGGTTTACCGCAGGGATGAAAAATGCGCTACTCATGATAAATTCTCCATAATTATCAAAAACTAATTACCATAAACCGCTTGTAAACCAAAGAACCACTTAATGTTCAGGCGGGCTAGACGTAACCAGTCTCTGTGTGTGCGAATAAAAGCTACCACCAAAAAAGTGTGCAACAATTTGATCTGAGACAAGTTATAAATTCCCGGCAAAAAATGATCGGGGGGATTTTGAGCAAGATCACCAAATCAACAGGTTACACACCAACATTGTCCACAAGGAGAAACACTACTTTTCGATTTATCACTAAGCAGTAGAAGCGTTTGTGAGCTAGCGCTCATAAAAAAACGCTGGCTTGTGCCAGCGTTTTTCCGATCTCACCACTTGATTAGCTATTGCTTGATCCAGGCATCTTGCCAAGCTGAGCCATACCCCGGCTCATAGTGATACGGCGAGTCAATGTTACACCATCCCCCTTCAGGGAATGGACGGCACTGGTAGGTATTGCCATCGCGGCCGAGTACCACGGTCTCGCCCGGTACATAGCTACCGATACCTTCAGGGTAGGCATAATCATAATCCCCGCCACCGGCGCTCTCCTTGACCGTAATAGACTTGGTTTCGACCACCTGTTGCTCGTTACTCGCCGGATCTGTCGCCGTCACTACCACGCTGAACGACCCCGTCTGATTGGTAGACAGTGACATACCAACACTGCTGTTATTGATAACATCATTATCCGATGCCAGTTGCTGCCCTGCGCTATCAAGCAGCGTCATGTTAATCTTATAGTGCCCCTCAGAGCTCACCGTGGCTTCAATGTAAGCCTTACCGTCAGTCCCCAACGTGTATTGACTTTCCAGCCCTTGGACGATGACCGGCGCAGGCTCTATCACATCCCCATCACGTACATCGAGAGCGTAGTTATAGTCAGGGTTGGTAACAAAAACCTGGTTGGCATACAGATCAGCTGGCTGGTATATAATATCGCCAGAGGCTTCTTCCACACCGACCTGAGCCACAGCCGGGTATTTCTCGTTAATCAACAGGGCAAGATCATAGGACCAGGTATTGATGTTCTCATTAGCGGCAGTGATTGGCAGCTTCTCGAAAACAATTTCTGAACCTTGCTGATTGAAGATCCGGAACCAGACGCTGTCGCCATCTTGTGCCTCTACCCCAGGCTTGACATACTGGCCCTTAGAAGTCCACTCCGGCGGCAGCACTTCGCCGTCAAAACGAATATCGCTACAATTGTAAAAGCCTTCGCCAGCGGGATCATTACGCTGCCAGCGGGTTACCAGCGTGGCCTCACCACTGCGACCGCTCGGCAGGGTCACATCAACGAGGTAGTACTGGCCGCTGCTCTCCTTCGTCACTGCCACATTGCCGGCAGTATCAATCAGCTCCAGATCATCCCAACCCAAACGACTATGGGCAGCATTGTACCCCGGTTTGGTCAGGTAGAACTGCCAAAAGCTCGGGTTATGCGGAGCGGTTGCACGGTAGCGCAAGGTGAAGGTTTCACCAGCTTTCATCTCGGTACGCTGCCAGTGCTCAGAGGCCACGCTCATGCCGCTCTTGCGCGGGTCGCCACCAGAACAGATAGTCCCATCGGGCACAGCGGCTTTGACGGCATCCATATTGTTGTAATTCGGTACCAAAGCGGCAAACTCATTCTTCTGCACCAATGGATAGGTCCCGGATTCCAAGAATGAGGCGCGGCACGCCTCGTTCGGGATCTGCGAGCCATCAGAGGGGCCCCAGTGGCCGCCATCTGATTCACAAATCACTTGGCGGGCCGCCGGAAAATCGGCCCAGCCGTGGGCACCGACATGCAACGGAGATAGGGCTGCCATGACTGACATTGCGCCCAACGAAAAGTTAATCACTTTTTTCATGTTTAGCTTCCATTATGATTATTGTGGGAAGCCAGCTAACGGGAAGAAGCCACTGCTTTGATCTTATTCTTGATCTTGCTTATTCCAATCAGGTAACCCCGCTACCCTAGAACCCAATCACCTTGAAGTGATGGCGACTCCGTAGGCCGGAAGTTTTGCGCCCTATCCTTTCGGATAATTAGCCTTTAGCTGACGATACAAAAATAGGTCACTTCAATTGTTGGTTCGCCTTGAACCAGTCGATTAAAGAGCCCGGCTATAGTTATAGTGTGTTTTTAATTAGCGACAAAAAATCAGTAATTAATAATGGAATGGTGATCTCATTTAATTCTCAACAATTAATATTAATAAATTAACTTGGTGATATGTGATATTTTATTTATCTTAAAGCATTCACCATATAAATAATCACCAACCTAAAACAAAATAAATAATATTAGTCCAAGGAGATGGTAAGTTGGACAATAACAATAAAAAACAAACAGAGCGATACGACTTTCCAGAACCTAACCGGGTTCTTGCTTTTCAAAGAACGTCCGCTTGCCTGCTTCATTATTTCAGCCGAAGGGTGGAACAAATCACTGGCGAGCTCAGAAAAGGCCGCATATCGCAGGTTGGCTTGCGGAAAGCACCCTTTTCGGATCACCAGATCCATCCAGAATGGTAGATCACGACGGTAACTCCCCAAGGGGATATATTCTGGCCACCGGCTTATAGCCGCTGACGACGTAATAGCCTTAGGAAAAGAATAGGGGAAATGTCCAGTCAACATCTCGTAAATTATGATAGATACAGAATACATGTCGGACCTGACTGACAATTTACCCCCAGACAAACACTCTGGTGACAAATATTTAATATCACCAACAGGGACCGTTTCCTCTATTGGGGTATATATTTCATCAAAATGCTCAGAATAAACCGAACCAAAATCAATAATAACAATTTCGTCAAGTTGATTAACGATAAGGTTTTCTGGTTTGATATCACGATGAATAAGGCGGTGACGCTGCAAAACTCGAAGTGACTTAATGATCTCCTCTGCCATTAACCGCACTTTACCTAATTCAGGCCTGGGATTATCGTCCATCCACTGGCGTAATGTTTTTCCTTCAATCCAATCACAGACATGGTATAGAAAAGGCGAATGGCGGGAAAATGGATGGATCTTCATAACCCTGTGGTTAGCTATCTGCTCCCCCAACCAGCCTTCACGCACGAAACCCTGCAGATACTGATAGTCCTCTGCAAAATTTAGCGAAGGCATCTTCAGTACATAGCGTTTAGTGTCAAATTCACTGACCGCCAAATAAACATGACTTCGCGGGCCGCTGTGCAATACCCGCAGAATACGGTACTGGTCAATCCGGTTTCCTTCTTCCAACACCGGCGGGATCACCCGTCCTGTCAGCTCCTCGATATATTCATCCATGGTCAGGCTAGGTAGCGACTGGGCCTCAAGCAGCACACCCGAGACATTATCCTGGCTGCCCGACGCCAATGCGGCCTCCACCAGCACACGCGCTTGCTGTTCGGCTGGCAAAACACTCGAAGACAAAATTTGCTGCATGTCGGCATCGCCCAACCACTCGTGGATGCCGTCTGTGACCAGCAGCAGCCGGTCGGCTTGCTCTAGCCGTATTTGCTGAAAGTCGACTTCAATGTGGCTGTCCATCCCCAGCGAGCGTGTAAGGAAAGACTGCTGACCATATAACTGACGACGATGATCTTGGGTAAGCGGAGTCAGGATCTGATTGCGGTAGAGATAGGCTCGCGTATCTCCCACGTGCATAATATAAGCGGTATTGGACTTGATGATCACCGCGCAAAAGGTGGTTACCAAGCCGTTATGCTGCAGCTCAGATTGGTTGCTCTGATAGTAAAGCCACTGGTTCAGGGCATGCAGCACTTGGCCGGCAGAGTGCTTCACCCCCCAGGTTTTTGGCGTTGCATAGTATTCTTCAACAAACTGGCTCACACTGATCTGGCTCGCACGCTGGCCCTGTTCGCTGCAGCTGACCCCGTCAGCCAGGCAGGCAACAACGCCTTTGTGTACCAGTTCATCACGCTGCATGGGCTGGCAGATGGCAAACGCATCCTGATTACTGGGCTTACACCCGCCCACCGAGTACCCGCCAACGTCCAACTTTAGAGTACTGGCTCTCGAAGCCCATGCCCCCCTATCCGCTTTCTGATTGGATATGCCCTCGCGCCCAGTTGTTTCACTCATCCACTCCTCCTAGAGCATATTCAACCTGCTGTTGCTCGCCCCAGCAGTTTCATCAACACGGCCGACGGCCTACTCTGCCGTTGCAGGGTAGGCCGGCTGAGCTTATCGGTTAGCGACATCAATCATCACGATACTGCCGTCTTCATTGATCTCGGCGATCTGCCCACTTGGCTCTTCCATCATTAACAAGGTGATGAAACCAATGACCGCCGTAGCCGCTATCACGTAGAAGAAGGTACTGTAATCAACCAGCGACAAAATGGTCAGGTAACACACTGCCCCTACATTCCCGTAGGCACCGGTCATTCCGGCGATCTGGCCAGTCATCCTGCGTTTTATCAATGGTACGGTAGCAAACACCGCCCCTTCCCCCGACTGGACAAAGAACGAACAAGCCATCGCCGCCACCACCGCGAGCCATAGCGGCCAACTGCTATCCACCTGCCCCATCAGGAAGTAACCGGCGGCCAATCCTGCAGTCAAAATCAACAAAGTCGGCTTGCGGCCAAACTTATCGGAAATCCAGCCGCCCCCCGGGCGGGACATCAAGTTCATGAAGGCATAGGCTGAAGCAACCATACCAGCCATCACCGGGGTTAACTCGAAGGTTTCCGAGAAGAACAACGGCAACATCGAGACCACAGCCAACTCCGAACCAAAGGTGGCGAAGTACAACACATTCAAAATCGCAACTTGCTTGAACTTATAGCGATGCACTTCGGGGACCGGCTTCTCAAACACCGTTTTGTTGACCCGCCATACCTGCAGAACTTCATAACAATAAATCAGGGCAAGCACGCTATAGATAGCCATCACCGCACTATCACTGAGCATACCGATCCCGGTTGGCGATAGCTTCCATGCCAGCAGGGCCAAGGCCCCATACATCGGCAACTTCATCAACAGCAGCAGGAAGAAGTCCCCTTTCGAGGTCACCTCCATTGCACCCAACTGCTTAGGCTTGAAATACGTCGCCCCCTTTGGGGTATCCGTTACACTGGCATAGAAGACAAAGGCGAACAGCAGACTCATCACGCCGGTAATGGCCATAGCGTAGCGCCAGCCATCGTCACCGCCGAACATGATAGCAACGGTGGGCAAGGTAAAGGCCGCCGCCGCAGAACCAAAGTTACCCCAGCCACCATAAATCCCTTCCGCCGTCCCCAGCTCATTATGCGGGAACCACTCAGAGACTAGACGGATCCCGACCACGAAGCCTGCCCCGATAAAACCCAGGGCAAAACGGGCAATCGCCGCCTGAACGAAGCTGTCGGCAAAAGCAAAGACAAAACAAGGGATGGAGCAAACAGCTAACAAGGCGGAATAAACCAGTCTCGGGCCATATTTATCGGTGAGCATACCGATGAGCACCCGGGCAGGTATGGTAAAAGCGACATTGAGGATCAATAACGTCTTAATCTCCGCCGTCGTTAACCCTAACGAAGCTTTGACCGATTGGAGGAGTGGAGCAAAGTTGAACCACACAAAAAAGGTAATGAAAAACGCAAACCAGCTAAGGTGGAGAATTTTCATTTTCCCCGTAAATGAAAAGATATTGAACTTGCCTGTTTCTGACATATTGGTGTTTCCTTTTTTATACTGACCTGACACTAACAATGCATTGTTTATGCCAGGTATTTATTTATTATTTATCAACAACTTAAAATGCATAAATCATTTAAAAACAAATCCAAGCACCAAAATAAGTCAAAATTATAAATTTAAGCACCATATTGAGCCATATAACAACCTATAAGACATTATAGACTCACTTAACTTTCAAGCATTATTCAATAAAAATATATATTTATAAGAAATAAATAAAAAATCACAGCATATACTGTGATTTTTCGTCATGACGCCAACTAATTATAAACTAAGTTGCACATCCTCACCTTGACATCGTACCGCGAAAGTTTTCAGTTTTACCTCTGGCTGTTCGATACACTGGCCTGTTTGCAAACTGAAGTGCTGCTTGTACAGGGGAGAAGCCACCACCACTTCATCACCTATCGAACCCATGATCCCCCGCGACAACACATTGGCCTCACCAATCGGATCGTAGTTCTCGACGGCATACAGGGAATCTGACCGGTGACAGTAAAAGATTGCCACTTGCTCGTGACCCCAAAGGACACAAATACCTGAATTTTTAATGAGTGCATCTCGATGGCACACCCTATACCACTCTGCCTGCTTCTGCTCCATGCTATCTTCCTCTTTACTTAGTAATATCAATAATATTAATTGATTCACCAACGAGCCCACCGGGTGAAATACCCGCCGCGATATTGGCCTTACCTTGTTCCAGAGCCCTTTCTTCCCGAGTCATAGGCCTGCGCTGTCCCCGCTCCGATACATAAGCCAGTCGGCTATCTTGCTGTTCGCTATTGATAAAATGCCTGAAACGCTCGAGTTTTTCTGGCGAAGCCAGGGTCGTCTTCCACTCACACTGGTACTGGCCGAGCGTCGCTGCCATCTCCTGCTCAAGTTCTTCACCAAGGCCTAAATGATCGTCAATCACCACTTTCTTCAGATACTCTAGACCACCTTCAAGGTTCTCCAGCCACACAGACGTCCGCTGTAACCTGTCAGCGGTGCGGATATAGAACATCAGAAGACGGTCGACATAACTGACTAATGTATCTGCATCCAGATCACTGGCCAGCAAGTCAGCATGGCGCGGACGCATCCCGCCATTACCGCAAACATACAGGTTCCAGCCGTTTTCCGTCGCAATCACCCCAATATCTTTGGACTGGGCTTCGGCGCATTCACGGGTACAGCCGGAAACGGCAAATTTGAGCTTATGCGGGGCACGCAGCCCTTTGTAACGGTGTTCAAGATCAATAGCAAAACCGACACTGTCCGCCACTCCGTATCGGCACCAAGTACTACCGACACAGGATTTGACGGTACGGACGGCCTTGCCATAGGCATGGCCGGTCTCAAATCCGGCATCCACCAAAATGCGCCAGATCTCTGGTAACTCATGCAGTTGGGCACCAAACAAGTCGACCCGTTGGCCACCGGTGATCTTGGTGTAGAGATCAAACTGCTTGGCAACCTCTCCCAGCACGATCAGTTTGTCCGGGGTGATTTCTCCGCCTGGTATACGCGGTACCACCGAGTACGTACCGTCTTTTTGCATGTTGCCGAGGAAGATATCATTGGTATCCTGCAGCTCGATGTGCGGTTCCGCCAGTACATAGTCATTCCAGTAAGATGCCAGCATCGAGCCCACGGCTGGCTTGCAGATGTCACACCCAAGACCGCGACCATACTCTTTGAGCAAGGCATCAAAGGAGGTGATTTTTTTCACCCTTACCAGATCGGCCAGCTCCTGGCGTGAATAGGCAAAGTGCTCACAAATATGGTTGCTGACTTCTACCCCCATCGCGGCCAATTCTGCATCCATCACTTGTTTGGCCAGTGCTGAACAGCCGCCACAGCCGGTTGACGCCTTAGTCACCGTCTTGAGATCAGCCATTGAGCAGCAGCCTTCGGCCACGGCCTGCTTGATTTGACCTTTGGTCACGTCATAGCAGGAGCAGATAGAGGCGCTGTCGGGCAAGGCATCTATCCCCAAGCCTGAAGAGGCTCCTTCCCCTTCAAACTGGGGCAGGATCAATACCGAGGGGTTCTCAGGCAGCGGCATATCGTTGAGCTTGAGTTGCAGCAGCGACGGGTAGTTACTGACATCGCCTACCAGCACCGCGCCCAATATCTTGTCACCTTGCGGTGACAAAATTAGTCGCTTGTACACCTGCTCCAAGTCATCGCTGTAGGTATAAGACAAGGCCCCCGGCGTCGAGCCACTCACATCACCGATACTGGCCACATCCACCCCCAGCAATTTGAGCTTGGTACTCATATCAGCACCGACGAAAGCCATACCGGCTTCCGGCTGGCAGAGGTGGCTGGCCAGCACTTTGGCCATCTGGTAACCGGGGGCGACCAGACCAAAAACCCGCTGCTGCCACAGGGCACACTCACCGATGGCATAGACATCCTCGGCACTGGTCTGACAATGATCATCAATCACAATGCCGCCCCGCTCACCAACCTTCAGGCCGCACTTGCGAGCCAAGGTGTCTTGCGCACGGATCCCCGCCGAGAACACAATCATGTCGGTTTCCAGATACGAACCATCAGCAAAATTCATCCGGTAGCGGCAAGATTCACCGGCGACAATGTCAGTCGTGGCCTTGTCGGTATGAACCGATACCCCCAAAGACGCAACTTGGCGAGCAAGCAAGTCGCCCCCACCCTGATCAAGCTGAACCGCCATCAGGCGAGGGGCGAATTCCACCACATGGGTATCAACCCCCAGCTGTCTGAGTGCATTGGCCGCTTCCAGGCCAAGCAACCCGCCCCCGACGACAACCCCCACCTGGCTCTGTGCCCCTGACTCGGCAATCGCTTCCAGATCTTCGATTGTCCGGTACACATGGCAGTGCGGCTGGTCATTGCCGGGGATCGGCGGAACAAAAGGATATGAGCCGGTTGCCAGCACCAGTTTGTCGTAGTGCTCGCGCCGGCCGCTTTGGGTCACCACGCACTTCTCGGCGGTATCAATGTCGCAAACCTGCTCGTTAAGCAGATACTCAACCCCGCTAGCTTGGTACTCGGTTTCGTGGGCCAGCGCCAAATCCTGTGCGCTCTTGCCACTAAAATAGCTGCTTAGCTGTACTCGGTCATAAGCCAATCTAGGCTCTTCAGAAAAAGTCAGGATAGTAAACTGTGCCTGCTGATCCTGAACCTGCATATCTTCAATAAACTTGTGCCCGACCATGCCGTTACCGACCACAATAATTCTTTTTTTATCCATTTCTACTCTCCCCTGAGCGGCTGACTTCACGACTCATTTCTCTTGCTCTCAAGTCAATGGCGCTCAAGCTGAAAGCTGGAGCTGTTTTTGTTGCTGTAGTTCGGCAACCTGACTGACCCACTGCAGCTGCTCTGCCAGCGCGACAACCTCTCCGACCACAATCAGTGCCGGCGATACCACCTGGTGCCGCTTCACCAACGCCGGCAAATCCTGCAATTGACCGGTCACGGTGCGCTGCTCGGGGCAGCACCCTTTCTCGACCAGCGCCACCGGCGTGGTAGGCGTCATCCCACAAGCCAGCAACCTATCGCGGATCATAACCGCTTTAGTAACCCCCATATAAAACACCAGGGTATGATCAAGCTGTGCCAATGCCGGCCAGTTAAGATCAAGCGACTGCTCAGCATGGCCGGTGACAAAAGTGCAACCTTGCGACACTCCCCGGTGTGTCAGCGGAATACCGGCATAGCTGGTGCAGCCGGCGGCTGCCGTGATCCCTGGCACCACGTCGACAGGCACCCCAGCCGCTTTGAGCGCCAACATCTCTTCGCTGCCCCGACCAAAAATAAAGGCATCGCCTCCTTTCAAGCGGCATACGCTATTTCCCTGCCAGGCCAGTGCAACCAGCAAATCGTTGATTGCCTCCTGACGGGTACTGTGATCTCCCTTGGCCTTACCGACATACAAAGCCTGGGCACTGGCCGGAAAACATGCCCGTATCTGCTTGCTAACCAAACGGTCGTAAACAATCACATCGGCTTGCTCAATACTTTGCATTGCCCGCAAGGTCAGCAGCATAGGATCACCGGGGCCAGCCCCGACCAACTCCACTTTTCCGACCTTGCGTCCCGACGCCCCTGAAGCGCTGATCAGGGCATTCCCTGCCTGTTCTCTCATCGCTGGCTTACCTCTTCTACTCATACATATCCTGAGAAATCTATTACTAAGACCATCTACCAAGACCATCAGCAAAGACGATGCCAGCTGCGAGCAACCCTGCCCCAGTAAACAAATAACTAACTGTTATTTATGAATTAATAGTCGTTTTCTTCGTCACGATCCGGCCAAGCCATGATGCTCATTGCGCCGGTAACTGCCCGCTCCCCGTGCAAGGAAAGCGTGTTTTTGCACCAAAACAGCCACACAATCAGCATTTCATATAAGCTCAGATACCACTTTAGGGGTGTAGGCAGAATTTAAGGCCGAATATTTCGCGCACAGCAAGCTAATCATCCAATTTCTGATGGAATTTCAGCACAGCGAAAGCTGGCCTGGTTATTGCTGAATACGTTTTAGAGCGATTACCCAGCCAAGGAGAACAGCAGGTGGGCCATAGAGAGAGTAATAAGTGGATTAAATCGACCTGCCCCTACTGCGGAGTAGGCTGCGGCATTGAAGCCACAGCAAACCACCACGGGGGACTGGAGGTTCGCGGCGACAGCCAGCACCCTGCCAACTTTGGCAGGTTGTGCTCTAAAGGGCTGGCCCTCGGGGAAACGGTAGGCATTGAAGGCCGGCTGCTTACGCCGCAAATCAACCAGCAGGATGTAACGTGGGAAGAGGCACTGACAGATGTCGCAACCCATTTTCGCCAGATCATCGAACATCATGGCAATGACGCCGTGGCCTTCTACGTATCGGGACAGTTACTGACCGAAGACTACTATGTCGCCAACAAACTGATGAAAGGGTTCATCGGCAGCGGCAATATCGATACCAACTCCCGGCTCTGTATGTCATCGAGTGTCGCCGGGCACAAACGTGCGTTTGGGGCAGATATTGTCCCGGGTTGCTATGAAGATCTCGAACAGGCAGACCTGATCGTATTGACCGGTTCGAACCTCGCCTGGTGCCACCCTGTCCTGTTTCAGCGTATCCGTGACGCGAAAGCACATAACCAATGCAAAGTCATCGTCATTGATCCGCGCCGCACACCGAGCTGCGATATTGCCGATCTACACCTGCCATTGCTGCCGGGCAGCGACATTGCCCTGTTCAATGGCTTGCTGGCCTTTCTCAGTGAAAACAGGGCAATGGACTTTGCCTATATTGACCAAGACACCGAAGGGCTGGATCTGGCCCTAGCCACCGCCTTCCGGTTTGGCGACATCGAATCGGTACAGGCTGCAACCGGGCTCGACAGGGAGCAGATCCTCGCCTTCTACCAGCTCTTTGCAGCCACCGAAAAAACTGTCACGGTCTACTCGCAAGGTATCAATCAGTCCACATCGGGCACCAACAAGGTCAACAGTATCCTTAACTGCCACCTGGCTACTGGCCGGATCGGCAAACCGGGCAGCACCCCTTTCTCCATCACCGGGCAACCCAATGCCATGGGGGGACGCGAAGTGGGCGGACTGGCCAATATGCTGGCCGCCCATATGGACTTCGGTAATCCTGAGCATACCCGGCAAATCAGCGAGTTTTGGCAGACCGACAACCTGGCCCGCACCCCCGGCCTCAAAGCCCTCGACATGTTCAATGCCATCGAGAGCGGGAAAATCAAGGCGATTTGGATCATGGCCACCAACCCTGCTGTCAGCCTGCCGGATAACCAGCGGCTCAGTGCCGCTTTGGCCAACTGCCCCTATGTCGTGGTATCAGATTGCATGGCCGATACCGACACCCTCCGCCATGCCGATGTCGCGTTACCCGCTCAAGGTTGGGGCGAAAAATCCGGTACGGTGACCAACTCCGAGCGGCGGATCTCACGCCAGCGACGCCTGCTGCCGTCACCGGGGGAGGCCAAGCCCGACTGGTGGATCATCAGTGAAGTGGCCAAGAAAATGGGCTTTGGCTATGCCTTCAACTACCAGAGCGAGGCCGATATTTTCCGCGAATATGCCCAGATGACCACCCTGGGCCAAGAGACCTTGACTCCCTCTTCCTCCGGATCCAGAACCGGCAACCATGGGCAAGACGTACAGGCACTTTCTAGGCCGCTGAACCTCTCGGGTCTTGCCGATCTTACCCCCAAGCAATACCATCAGCTGGCCCCACAGCAATGGCCGGTAACACAGTACGACCAACCAACGGCTAGGCTGTTTGGCAATGGTGAATTTGCCACGCCATCGGGCAAAGCCCAGTTTATTGCCACCGATCACCGGCCAACCGCCGAGCAAACGTCGTCCCGGTATCCGTTGCGGCTCAATACCGGACGAATACGGGATCACTGGCATACCATGACCCGCACCGGCTTATCCCCCCGCCTCAGCGAGCACACCAGCGAGCCATACCTAGCCCTGTCAGCACAAGATGCCGAGCGGTTTTCAATCGAGCAGAACAAACTCGTCAAAGTCTCCAGTGAACGCGGCTGTATCCTATTGCGGGCACGTATCAGCAAAGAATGCCTCCCGGGCCAGGTATTTGCCCCGTTTCATTGGAATGACTGCACCACCAGCATGGGCAAAGTCAACGCACTGCTCGCCGGGCATCGCGATCCCCTGTCAGGCCAACCCGAACTCAAGGCCACACCAGTATGCATTCATCCCTCCCCCTACCAGAGCGAAGCTCTGTTGATCAGCCAAACCAACCACATCCCGGACTGGCTGAGTCCGCAAGAGCACTGGACATGCCAGCGCAATCACACCGGCTATCTGTTCCGGATAACCTCGCAGCGCCAACCCGGGCAGTTACATCGCTACCTGGCAACACACCTTGCAAAGCAGCAAGGCAGGGGGCAGCAGGTAGTCGATATTGCTGCCCGCACCCAAAGCCGTTATGCCCAGTTCCAAAATAGCCAGCTCCAAGGGGCCTTCATCGTTAGCGATGACTTACACGCTGGCGATAACGACTACTTGTACACCCTAATTGGCCGATCGATTTCGGACCCACTGGTACAGGCGCTGTTTACGGGCAAGGCCATGCCCGAGCAGCAAGCCGGACGTTTGGTTTGTGCTTGCAAGCAAGTTGGAGCCAACACCATAGCGCAAGCGATTCGAGCGAAGTCTTGCGGCTCAGTAAGGGCGATCAGCGAGGCGACTCAAGCCGGCACCGGGTGCGGGAGCTGCGTATCTGAGCTGCAGATGATGTTGGATGACATCCAGATAAAACAGGCATGAACGAAAAAGCCCTGTCTGACAACAGGGCTCTGGCTAATTAAACTTTACTGACACTGGGCTTACCACAGACCGATCAGTTTCCACCACGCACCGCCAATCACCATAAAGACGGGGATAACGACCAAGGTGAAAAGAAAGCCTATTTTCCACCACTGTTTCAGTGACATATAACCAGCACCGAACAAAATCGGCGCCGGGCCTGACGAATAGTGTGTGGTTGACATATACAGGTTACTGAACATACCCAAGACAATAGCCGCCAGCATCGGCGGCGCACCCGCACCGATCGCGATAGCGAGAAAGGCAGAATACATCGCACTGATATGGGCCATTGCACTTGCCATCAGGTAATGGCTGTAGAAGTAAACCAACAGCAAAATAACCAAGGTAACAACCCAGCCCATGCCTGCCATGGAGGCCCCTACCTGCTCACCAAACCAATTGATAAACCCGAGTGAATTCAGCTGGCCGGCCATCATTACCAGCACCGCAAACCACACAATTGTATGCCAAGCCTCCTTCTCCTTGAGAATGTCATCCCACTGGATAGTCCCTGTGACAAGCAAAAAGACCAAACCCGCCAGTGCCGTTACCGTCGCATGCAGAGACAACACCGGACCAAACACCCACAAGGTCACCATGCCGACGAATGTTGCTGCTATCATCCACTCGGCCTTGCTCATTGCGCCCATCCGTTGGAGTTCATCACGGGCGAGCTGCCGCATCTCCGGCGTACGCTTTAACTCAGGCGGAAAAAATTGGTACATCAACAAAGGGATCAGTGCCAAGCACACCAAACCTGGCACTACCGCTGCCAGCGCCCAACCCGCCCAAGAGATCTCCACCCCTTGCTCGGCGGCAAAATTCGCCGCCAGTGGATTTCCGGCCATTGAGGTCAGGAACATGGCACAGGTAATCGCATTGCACTGAAAAATACACTGCACCAGAAACGCACCGATTTTATTTTCAGTCCCTTTCTCAGGCGAAGAGTCATACGCCTCTGCCACCGAGCGAAACAACGGTGAAATAATGCCCCCGCAGCGGGCTGTCGTACTCGGCGTGGCAGGAGCAAACAGCAAATCCGTCAGCACCAGGCCATAGGCGAGGCCCAACGAACTGTGTCCGAGCTTGCTAATGAATAAGTATCCGACCCGCCGGCCAAACCCGGTTTGGATAAAACCACGCGAGATAAAAAATGCTGCCGCAATCATCCAAATTGTCGGATGAGAAAAGCCAGACAACGCGGTGCGGATCGGCAACAGCCCGGTCAGCGTTGTAGCCGTAAGCCCAATCATCGCCATCGCGCCCAGAGGCAGCGGTGCGATGATCAGCCCAAGTACGGTCGCCACAAATATTGTCATCATTTGCCAGGCATCGATACTCAACCCATCGGGCACCGGCATAAACCAAATCGCAGTACTCAGCACCACCAGCATCACCAGCCGGAGGCGGGAAGATTGCAACCATTGCATCGTAAATTACTCCATAGAAAAAAATCTACGCCCGAATCTACCCCGCCCGACAACAAAAAAATTGTGTTAGGTCAGTTTCTTGGAAATCCAGCCTGAGGCGATAACAGAACTTCCGCGCCCTTCATCTTCTGCTGCAATGCTCATTGAGAAAAGAATAATTAAGGCTGTTAACATCATAAAAACAATAATAAAACCCATAAAAACCAGAGTGTGAGCCAAGTATTAGTTCCATCACATTTGCGCTGCGTGATCTTCCCCGTTCACGTAACCTGTCGCCCACAGGGAGGTAACGTGTCTTTCAACAAACAAATTATGATCTGCCTGCTGCTGGTATTGGCAGCGCAGGCGCTGGTCTGGTGGTGGCTCGTCACCCCGAAGGCCATGGTGGTACTCAGGCAGGAAGTAGCAGCACGTGCTATGGTCCAGTCGCGACAAATCGCCGAATTACGCCTGTTACAGCGCAGCGTGGAAGCGGGGGATACCGAGGCCGTGGGAGAACTGGTTGACGATCTCTACGCCCATAGTGATGCCGACTTTATTGTGATCGGCGATAAGCATGGCATACGCATGGCACACCCCATCGCCGACCGCATTGGCTTGCCGATTATGGGCGGCGATATCGATGCCGCGCTGACCTCGGGGGCGCACTATTTGTCAGAGGGGGTGGGCTCTCTGGGCCGCTCACTCCGCTACATCACCCCGATCAAAAACACCCACGGTGAGATCATCGGAATGATCAAGGTCGGTTACCTCATCGATACCCTCAGCCACTGGAAACGACTCTACTGGGCTCCGATCTGGATAGCGGTGATCACCACCATTGCCTTTTCAGCGATCCTCACCTGGCTCATTTCGCAATGGATCCGCCGCGGAATGCAAGGGATGGAACCGCAAGAGCTACTGCAGATGCTCGACTTGAAGCGAGGGATCCTCAATGCGACCCACGAAGGGATCATCGCTCTCGATCATCAAAATCACATCCTAGAGTGCAACCACAACGCACGGCGCTGGCTGGGCCTGAAAGACACTGCGCTTCTCGGACAGCCGGTAGGCCGCATTTTTTCCAGCGAAGGATTCTGCGATGCTCACCGAGGCAGTGTTGCCGACCAGATGGCCCAATTCAACGGCCATGCCGTTATCGCCAGCCGGGTATCACTCGCCGCCACCAACGGCGGCTGCGTGATCAGCTTCCGCCGCCGTGATGAAATGAGCCTGCTTACCGAGCAACTGAGCCAGATCCGCCAGCATACGGAAAGCCTAAGGATCATGCGCCATGAATACGCCAACAAACTCACCACCATCGGCGGCCTGCTTCAGCTGGGGAAAAGTGACACGGCCCTGAGGCTTATCAATACCCACTCAGCAGGCCAGCAGCAGTTGATTGACCGCATCACCCAGGTATGCCGACTAGATATGATGGCCGGTCTGCTGATCGGCAAGTGCCATCGTGCCATGGAGCTCCAGCTCAATTTTAGACTCAGCGACGACAGTTCCATTACCTGCCTTCCTCCGCAGCTTAGCGAGGAGACCCTGTGTGCCATCGTTGGCAACCTCATCGACAACAGCTTTGCCGCCTGTAGCATGGGCAATGGAGAGATAGAGCTTGCGATAATAGATGAGGGCCCAGAGTTGATGATCACCATTTGTGACAATGGCTGTGGCATCGAGCCGGCTTTGATCGATCGCATCTTCGAACTTGGTGTGACCAGCAAACAGGCTGACGGCCATGGGATCGGCTTGCATCTGGTCAAGACTCATGTCGAGGAGGCTCAAGGCTATATCGACCTCGACAGCGAGCCAGGGGCAACAACGTTTGCCCTCTATATTCCGTTTCCCCAGCCGACCGAACATAAGGATGTACCGTGATCAGCGTATTAATCGTCGAAGATGACGTCACCATTGCCGATTTACACAGCCACTTCATCGGCTCACTGGATCACTACCGGGTGGTGGGGGTTGCCAGTACCGTCAAGCAGGCCTGGGTGATGCAGGAGGCACTGAGTCCCGATCTGATCCTGCTAGACCACTTCCTGCCCGATGGCAAAGGGATCAACCTGCTCCGGCAATGGCGCACCCTCGCCCGCATGCCCAATGTCGTTTTTGTCTCTGCGGCCAACGACGGGAAAGTGATCCGCGATGCCTTGTCGCTGGGGGTGTTTGATTACCTGATCAAGCCGATTAACTACCAGCGCCTCCGTCACAGCCTGGAGCGCTTTCACGCTTATCAGCACTCTCTCACCGGCGAGCAGCCGATCCAACAAGACCAGCTGGATCAGCTCCTCACCGCAGGCAGTCAACCTCCAGCACGCCTCGCGAATCGTGTTCCGAGCAACGGAGTCGACCCGTATACCCTAGATCAAGTCATGGCCTGCTTCCGCTATGCTACCGAAGAGCACAGTGCATCAACCCTGGCAGAACAAACGGGGCTAAGCAAGACAACGGCGCGACGTTATCTCGACTATGCGGTACGTCAAGGGCGGTTAGAGGCTCACTTGCAGCATGGGAGCGTCGGCCGGCCGATCCGCACCTACCACCGGCCCTACCCATCTCCGTCATCCTAGGCAGGGTGCTGCTACTCTTGTCTTTGCCGAACGACAGATGCAAAAAAGGCTCGCATTTCTGCGAGCCCTTCGAATGTGGCGGAGCGCTCTGGGCATGAAAGGATTTGAATCCTCTATATCGCTAACGCGAAAAAGCCCAGCATTTCTGCTGGGCTTATCTGAATGTGGCGGAGAGATAGGGATTTACTTCGCCCTACGGGCCGTTGCTTTACTACGCCTTCGGCTAGCAACGTTGTCTCGCTTCGCTCGGCTGAACCCTGTCTAGGGTTCTTCACCCTATCACATTCTTTGCCAAGCTATAGATGTAAAAAAGCCAGCAATTAAGCTGGCTTTCTTGAATGTGGCGGAGAGATAGGGATTTGAACCCTAGATACGCTATTAACGTATGCCGGTTTTCAAGACCGGTGCTTTCAACCACTCAGCCATCTCTCCGAATTGTATCACCCTTAAGGATGATGGCGGTGAGGGAGGGATTCGAACCCTCGATACGTTGCCGTATACACACTTTCCAGGCGTGCTCCTTCAGCCACTCGGACACCTCACCACATTGTTGTTTGGACGCCTTGCGTCTCAACGGCGGCTAATGTAATCACTTAGCGTATCAGGGTCAAGTGCTTTTACCGAAATCTTTTGCCGACTGGCGAGGATTAGTGCAAATTGTACCAATGTCCAGCAAAGCACTCGTCAGATATCCATCAAGTCTGTTATACACTACAATTTAACACTAATTATCAATCTATTATCCCTCAGGCTTATTTACCCCACTATTCTCAGGCGAGCTTGAGTCTCTGTTTTATTGGAGTGTTATGATCTGCCGGCTATTTACTGCTTTCGCCCTGCTTGCGCTAAGCCTTTCCTCTAACCTTGTCCATGCGCTGGAGGGGCATTACGATGTCTGGAACCAAGCTCTGGATGAGCAAATCGAACAGCTTCGAGCGCTGGGCAATACGCCAGAAGCCGTCAAGGAGCTCGATACCCTGCAAAATGCTAAAGGCATGATTGAGAGTTCGGTCGGCTTCGATAAAAAAACCCAAAGCTACCGCCAGCTTATTGAGGATTTCCCGGCTCGGAGCGAGAAGCTTAAGCAGCAAATCAATAACTTTGCCACCTCCAAGCTTCCCGACTTCAGCAATATGTCGCAAGAAGAACTGGCAGATGCCATCAAGGAGCAAGACTCGACAATCAAGCAGCTTGAGCAAAGCCGCACCAATAGTAAAAACGAATTGGTGAGTATTGAGCAAGGGATCGATGAATTCTCGTACCGGTCAACCCAGTTACGCGACTTAATCAAGCAAGAGGAGCAGGCGCTGCGGCAGTTCGAAAACCAGCCCGAGGCCAGCAACCAGCAACTAGTGCACCAGATCTCGCATCAGTACTATGTCAGCGAACTGTATATGCTCGAAGCGGAGCAGCTCAGCGCCGGCAACCGCCGTACCCTGGTCAAACAGCGTATCCAGCTGCAAAACCTGCAAATTGATGCCCGCCTGGCCTACCGTAACAACCTACAGCGCGAGCTCACCCGCCAGCAGCGTATCGACACCGATCTGTCCTCAGAGCAAAACGACCAGTTTGATATCGATCTGGATGGGCAGCCCGAACACCTGCGCCAACTGACCATCAACAACAAACGTTACATTGCAGCCCTCAACACCATCAGCGCCCAAAGCGAACAGGTACAGCAGCGCCTCACGACGACCCGGGAGCAGATCCGCAAGGTCGAAAGCACGACCGATGATCTCGCCACCATGGCGGAATGGCTCAAGCTCAGCCCGGCGTTCAGTGAAAACTTGCGAACCCGCCTCAGCCGCTTGCCGGCCAATCCTCCTATCGAACAACTCGACAAGGATATCGCCCAAAACCAGATCAAAAAGTACGAATACCAGCAATTGGCGGACTCGCTCAAAGACCAGGCTTCCTCGCCCGATACTCGGGACCTGACCGAAGAGCAACTGCTGCAAGAAAATGCGCTGGTGGAGGCCAACCAACTGCTGCTTGAAAAGCTCATCGACCAGACCGACACCCTGATCTACCAACAAGCGACGCTCAAGGTATCCTACGAGCAGCTCAACAGTAACCTCAACGATCTGCAAACCTCGGCAAACAAACAGCTGTTTTGGGCCCCGGATACTAACCCCGCCAGTATCCGGTTAGTCGTTGCCACCTGGGAGAAACTCAAATGGTTCTTCTCTCCCTATCAGTGGGTTGGCTTTGTCAAGTTCCCGGCAGTCGCCGAGAAGATCAAGCTGGCGTTTGCCCTGAGCATCATTGCCGTGATCATTGTTGGCTTGAGCTGGTGCCGCAAGTACTGGAAGCGCTACCTGACCGAGACCAGCAAAAAAATCGGCAAGGTTACCCAGGACAAGTTCCGCTTCAGCTATAGCAATGTCTTCTTCTCGTTTTTGATGGCGTGGCCGATCCCGATCATTGTTGGCCTTGTCGGACTGATTTTCTCCAGTGGCTGGCAATATCCCTTCGTCCACCACCTCGGCCAGGCGCTGACGGTACCGATGGCGCTGGTCATGTTCTGCTTCATGCGCGAACTGGTGCGCCCCAACGGCTTGCTCGCCAGCCATTTCGGCTGGGAGCACGATCTTATCAGCCGTTGCTTTAGCCATTACAAACACCTACTTTGGGTTTACCTGCCAATGATGGTCATCCAGCAGTTCGCCCACCTCTACAGCGACATTGATGTCAATGCAACGTTGGGACGCCTGGCGTTTGTGATCAGCAATATCTCGATCAGCTACTTCATGTGGCGGATGTGCAAGGAAAAGCTGCCAATGACCTACGGTGACCTCCCCGAGGGCAAAGCCCATATCGGGCACCACCTGTTCTGGTGGACCCTGATCCTGATCCCGCAGGGACTCAACTACACCGCGCTCAGTGGCTACCTCTCCTCATCGCAAGATGTGATGCACAAACTGGAATATTCCGCCGTCCTTGGCGTGATCACCATCTTGATCTATTACCTGATCAAGCGACTGATGCTCATTCAGAAGCGCCGACTGGCCTTTGAGCGAGCCAAAGCCAAACGACAGGAGATCATCGCTCAGCGTATCGCCGAGCTTGAAGAAGAAAAAGAAGAGCACTTCGGCAGTAACGAAATGCAAATTGAGATCGAAGAGCCGGAAGTGGACTTGGATAGAATAAGCGCCCAATCACTTCGCTTGCTGCGCTCGTTGCTGCTGCTGATTTACCTTGCCTGCCTCTCGACAGTATGGTCCGATTTCTATCAGGCAATTTCCTACCTTGGCGATCTTACGCTGTGGGATGTCACCAGCCAAATCGATGGTATCGACGAGCTTAGCGCTATCTCGGTCAGCAGCGTGTTGCTCGGCATCCTTGCTTTCTGGCTGACCGCGATTGTTGCCCGTGATTTACCCGGCGCCATGGAACTGCTGATCCTCCAACACCTGGACCTGTCACCGGGTACCGGCTACGCCATAACCTCGCTGACCCGTTATGTCGCGATAATCATGGGGATCTTAATCGGGTCGGGTTTGGTCGGCTTTGACTGGTCGAAAATGCAATGGCTGGTAGCCGCACTGGGTGTCGGCCTGGGCTTTGGCCTGCAGGAAATCTTTGCCAATTTTATTTCTGGCTTGATAATCTTATTCGAAAGGCCAATCCGTATCGGGGATACAGTGACCATTCGCAACCTGACTGGGGTCATTGCGAAAATTAATACCCGTGCCACCACCATCGTCGACTTTGATCGCAAAGAAGTGATCGTACCGAACAAGGCCTTTGTCACCGAGCAGTTCATCAACTGGTCGCTATCCGATCCGATCACCCGGGTAACCCTATCTATCAGTGTCAATTACTCGGCTAATACGGATTTGGTCACCAAATTGCTGTTTGAAGCCGCCGAAGAATGCGAACTGGTACTCGACAACCCTGCCCCTGAAGTCTTCTTCCTGACACTGACCGCTGATAGCCAAAATTTCGAAGTCAGGGCCTATGCGGCAGAAACCGCCCACCGCCTGAGCCTTACGCACGATCTGCACCATCGCATCAAGCACAAGTTCAACCACCACGGAATCCAGATTGCCAACCCGCAGCTTGAAATCCAGATGAAGCGACGTCGTGCCACGGCCCCCTGAGCGCCAATACAATAAAAGCCCCTTTGGGGCTTTTTTTTAATGCTTATTTCGAGCTGCAGCGCGTTCATTTTGCATTTGAATATAACTACCCAAATGCATTGAGGCAGGCTTGCCTCTTAGGATGTAAGGTAACTCTGAAGGTTGCATCGTCGCTTTGCTGGTAGGGCGCATTCTGACATAAAGCACGCGAAACATGTTTTTAGCGACACCTTGGCAACAGCGGTCAACCCAAGAGAAGAAGCGACCGAAAAGACCAATTTTCACCCACAGGACAAACTGACTAACACCTAGCATCGCTGCTAGCGACCAATGTACCTCAATCATTTTACTTCCCCCGCTATTTATAGTTTTTGCTGCAGAACTGACTGAGGTAACTATGCCAATAAAATCATGAACAATATGCCTGTGGCTGTAACTGAATTTAACCTGAATCGGCCCCACGGCGCTGTTACAGGTCATTTATGAAATCAAAGATCCCAACCATGAAAACAAAACAAACCAGCAACATAATACAATACTACATATTTAACCAGCTGATTTAATGGACAAATAACCAAGCCAACCAAAACGCCGAGGAACAATAATTTAACAACCCGAACAACCGGTGATCATTTCATTGATATAAATCAATTTCAGCACCTTTCACAACCATCACAATCAGAGATATGTTTTTACAAACAGAAACAGCTTGTTCAAGGCTTATCCAGGCATTTTCATGCAACATAAGAGCGAATAAACGCCAATGCACACACAAATTTTGATCTTTAGAGCTTGACTCGATGCCAGAAAAAACCGCCGTCGCTCAAAATCAATCAGCAACTGGGTAAAAATAGAAAAACCCCAAAGGCAAAACCTTCGGGGTTATAGAATGAGATATTGAATTGGCTGTTAGGCCGCAGCGTCTTTACGCTTGCTGATAGTAACCTGGAACCCGGAACATACGGCGGCACATTTCAAGAAACTGGCCATACACCACACCCAGTGCTCCCGAAACAAAAGCATTGCTCGTCACTGCTGTGATGATCTGGTCAATATCAGCGCCGACGAACAGCAAGATACCCGCGTAAGCCGGTGACTGGAACATCACATAAGCTAACATATCTGAGAGCCCTTTCATCCAGCCACTCGCGGACAGCTTCATTCCCTGGCGGATCACCATGTCGCGAAACATACCATAAGGCCAGGCGATGGCTATATTGACCGGAATAGACAAGGTTCTTGATGCGAGAGACTGCTCGAATGTCATCCCCGATATGAATACTTCTATCACCATGCCTGTAATAAAACTAAAAATTACCATCGCGAAAGTATCGGCGGCAGCACTTCTTACGTTAAATGGCCCTTTAACAGACATAACCAAACCTCAAAACACAGTGAATAAGACCAAGGATTAAAAACAACATAGCCAGATAAACTGGATTAATGTCAACAAACCAGTTTATGCGCGTATTAAAACAGAGAATCAGCAGAATTACCCACCAAAGATCTGGATTGTTTGTAAGTTTACAACTAGTTTCAACTCAGTCTTTGGCATGATCGGCTACACTGGCAGCAGTAACGTGCCACAACGATATAAAAGTAACTTCCTGGCTACGAAAAATGGCAGTTTAATACGTAAAAAGCCCGCCCATTTATTAAGTTTGATTGTGTTTTTGAGTCGTAGCTTTACGATACCGCTTGAACACCATTGAGCAGCAATATCAACCAAGCTCTTAAAGCCAAGTCATCAGCAGGGAATAAACAAAATTAAGTTATTGTTTATATTAAAATAAACAGCAACACAAAAAGAATACCTATGAGGCATCATCCTTATGCGGCTACAGCCCGAATTTAAGTGGATTAAAAAGGACTTAAATTTCACATAAGATACAAAATTATCCCACCCCTACTATATATCTACCTTATAAATGCAATAATAAGCACTTACCACCGTTCCCCCAGCTCCTGTAATAGAACACTTTAGGCAAATAAAAACCCCAGCGTATGGCTGGGGTTAAGTGCTTTCGCTAGGTCGCAAGGCGGTTACTGACAGGAATGTCGCACCAGCGCATCGACGATGGGATAGTCAGCAGGACACAAGGAATAGCGATTGATTTCATCTTGCTCAACCCATTTTGCATCTTGGTGGCTATGCAAAACGAGTTCTCCCGAAACCCAGTGAGCCAGATACCCTTTTAGGTGGATAACCTTGTCACCATAATCAAATACACTGTCGGCTAGAAACGATCCGGTAGTGGTTTCAATTGCCAGCTCTTCGTAGAGTTCACGCTCCAGCGCTTGGGCCTCGGACTCACCCGCTTCTACCTTGCCGCCGGGAAATTCCCAAAGCCCACCCTGGCTGGCGTGATCGAAACGTTGGGTCAACAGGAACCTTCCCTGCTTTTCAATTACCCCTGCGACCACTAGGATCACCGGCTTCTGTTTATTGGATGTTGGTGCCAGCACACTACTTACCACAGCACTGCTTGAACTTCTTGCCACTGCCACAAGGGCAAAGGTCATTGCGGCCGGTTTCCTTATAAGGATTAACGGCCTGAGCTGCATTGCCCTGCTGCAAATCATCGGCCGCCATCACGACTTCTGTCAGCATCAACGGCAACTGGGCATACAGTTCTGCAGGCGCTGGCATACCGGTAACCCCTGCCTCCTGCATTTGCGCCAAGGTATTTTCCTCGTCCAGCATCAGCATCAAGGTAGTAATTAGTGCTGATAACATGCGCACGGTACCGTCTGTCAGTGGCTGCTCGGCCCAATTCGGCTCGATATGTGGCCATACCGCCAGGAAGCCTTCGGCAAATTGCTGCATGGCTTCCGTCAGCTCACCAGCATGCTCGAAACTCACCGCTTCAGGCAAACTGTACTCGCCGGCCTTGATATGTCGGTACTGCAGTTCAAAGTGGTTCAACACCGACATTTTGTCATCTTGTTCTAGCGCTACCGGCTCATCTTCATCTATTCCACCGGTGATCAATACCGGTAGCCAGATCTCTGGTGCCAGAGGTTTCGGGTTCGCATTGGCGGCCAGCAATGCACCTTCAATAAAGGTGGCCGGCATGCCATCCCATGCCTCCGGTAACGTCATTAGTTGTGTCATGGTCGGTTCTCGTTATCTGTTTCGTCGACTGATTATATACCCAAGTCATTCCGTCTGAACATGCATCTTCGGGTTACTTGGATATCCTCTTTTTTGCGCCAGAGCAGGAAAACGGTCGCTAAAAGACAAACCTGTTGAACTTTGCTGCAAATGGTGGCAAAAAAGATGGAGTTATCATCAGGATGGTGGAAATGAATGACAGGTAGCAGTGCAATTATCGCCGGCGGTAGTGGGCTGGTCGGCGATGAGCTTTTACATCTTCTTCTCAACCAGCCGGAGTTTGAGGCGGTCTATGCCCTCTCCCGGCGTGAGCTGCCCCTGCACAGCAGCAAACTGCACCAAATCATCCATCCCGAGCTACGCATCACCGAATGGGAAGACACCTCTCCGACGCCAACCGTGGGGTTTATCTGCCTTGGTACTACTATAAAGCAGGCCGGCAGTAAAAAAGCCCTGGAAGCGGTAGACTACCAACGGGTCAAAGAGGTGGCCAACACCATGAAGATGCTGGGGGTCAGACATCTCGTTGTCATCTCCAGTTTATTTGCCAGCCCTTGGTCCCCCTCTCACTACCTGCGCTGTAAAGGAAGAATGGAGCAGGCTCTGGTAAAAATGGGGTTTGAGCACTGCATCTTTGTCCGACCCGGCCCGCTCAAGGGAGATCGCAGCCAGCCGAGAAAAGACGAATTGCTGGTTCAGAGCCTCTTCGATATCTTTCACCCGCTCGTTATCGGCCCGATCGTCAATCTGGACCCGATCCCGGCAGAGCAGGTGGCCAAGAAGATGCTGATGCTGGCCCAAGAGGCCCAGCGCCACGAATTGCCGAAAGTATTTACCCTCTCGGGCCGGATGCTATTAGACAAGCCCGCTATTACCCACTAAAATCTCGCACCCAACCGGCATGGTGCTGAACGACCGGTTCAGCCCTCGCCTATACTTTTGCACATTGGCACAAAGAGAAATCACATGCGAGTAATTCTAGGCCCGATGGAAGGTGTCCTCGACCACCTGATGCGGGAAATGCTGACAGATATCAATGACTATGATCTCTGCGTCACGGAGTTTGTCCGTGTGGTTGACCAACTGTTGCCAAACAGTGTGTTCTATCGTTTGTGTCCAGAACTGCACCAAGGTGGTAAAACCGCCTCGGGCACGCCGGTTCGCGTCCAATTACTGGGCCAGGATCCTGACTGGTTGGCAGAAAACGCCCACCGCGCAATTACCCTTGGCTCTCCCGGCATTGATATCAACTTCGGCTGCCCTGCGAAGTCGGTCAACAAAAGCCGCGGCGGCGCGGTTCTGCTACAAGATCCGGGCTTGATGTATGACATCGTCAAAGCGGTGCGCGGAGCAACCGATCCACGCCTGCCGGTAACCGCCAAGGTACGCCTTGGCTGGGATGAGCCTAGCCACTGCTACGAAATAGCCGATGCCGTTGCCCAGGCCGGGGCAGACGAAATCGTGGTTCACGCCCGCACCAAGATCGATGGCTACAAGGCCGACACCATCAAGTGGGACTATATTCGTAAACTAAAAGCGAAAATCAACACGCCAATTATCGCCAACGGCGAGATCTGGAACCACAAAGATGGCCAACGTTGTATGGACGTCACCTGCAGTAACGCCCTGATGGTATGCCGTGGCGCCATCAACCTGCCCAATCTGGGCAATGTGGTTAAACATAACGAGGCGCACATGCGCTGGGAAGACGTGCTGCAGCTGCTGCTGAAATACTCAACCTACGAGATCAAAGGGGACAAAGGCCTTTATTACCCAAACCGCATCAAGCAGTGGTTTGCCTACCTGCGCCACGAGTACCCGCAGGCCAAAGAACTGTTTGCCGATATCCGCCAACACAACAAAGCCGCGCCCATCGTCGATATTCTCGAACGCAGCCATGCAAGCCTAGCGGCATAAGCCCGATCCCGACTCAGCCCCAAAAAAAAGCCAGCACCATCTTCATGTGCTGGCTTTTTCTATGCTGACCTGGAGCAACCGGCGAAGCCCAAGCGTTGATGCTCATGGCCATTACGCCCTGCGCTCGCGCCGGACTTGATCCAGAGCCTCCTGCACGGTATCCAGCTCGTCATCGGTTAACTCGCTAAACGCCGCCAAGTAAGCTAGCCGGGTCACTTCCGTTTTACGGCGATGCTCTTCGTGCTCATGCACCTTGTACGCCCGGTTGGCCTGGAAATGCTGGAAGAAACGCTCGAGATCTTCCACCGCCAGGCTAGAGTCCGGCTTGAGATACTCGGTCATTATTTTAACGAAGTTGTCGGGCAAGTGGATGTTGAACTTAGGGTCCATCAAATAGATGAACGACAACTCCATCGCCTGCCTTTCTTCTTCCCGGCAACGCCAAAACTGTGCGGTGCAACCGTGAGTAATTTGCACATCACCCACCTTGTGCAGAGACTGCAGGGCCTTGCCTACATCTGATGCACTGCCCACCAGCAGACACTCGAATCCCCGCGAGATAGCATACACCCCACATTCCCGCGGCAGTGTCTCGCGGTTGACCATTGAGCACTGGTGGCTTGGCATTGGAATTCTTGGCTTATACGCCCGCCTTAGAGCACTCATTGAACCTACCCAATAGAATCATTTTGAGTCAGTATCCATATGCAGGCTTTTTTTTCAAGAAACTTGATGTAAAAAGTAATGTTACCAATGAGTTAAAGGCACCTGAAGATGTGAGGAACTAGCGATTTGGGTGGTTGAGAATGTGATCTTCCCAATCGATCACATCGATTTCATACACCACGCTATCACGTACCGACTCACCGACGGCATGCATGGCGTCTTTCGAACCGGTTAGCAGCGGGTGCCACTCCGGCAGCGCTTTGCCCTCGGCCAACAGGCGGTAGGCACAGGTTTCCGGTAGCCAAACAAACTCGTCGATACGCTCGCGGGTCAGCTTGAGGCATTCTTCGCCCGATTCGAACCGGTTCGGGTAGTCTTTACAAGAGCAGGTCTTGTTGTCCAGTAGGCTACAGGCCACATTGGTGTAGTAGATTTCGTCGGTATCATCATCAATCAGCTTGTGCAGGCAGCATTTGCCGCAACCGTCACACAGTGCTTCCCACTCCTGATCGGTCATTTGCTTCAAATCTTTCTGTTGCCAATAGTGCGTCATCACATTGCCTTCTGTTGCTCTCTACCTTGTGCTATGCCAAGGCCTATCATGGAGGCGGTTTTATAGCTCCCAGCCCCGCAAAGTGCAAGCAATTCCGGCCTATCGCCACCAATAACGTCATGGAATAAGAATCACTCTTATCCGCTGCCACAAAAGCCACATTTTTTTGATCCCTGGCACCGAGAGTGGTAACGTTCGCAGCCGTTTTGATAAGTGTAGATAAGTGGTAAGTGATGGAATGTCGACTAGGCTGTGGGGCGTGCTGTATTGCGCCAAGTATTTCTTCACCGATCCCCGGTATGCCGAAGGGCAAACCGGCCGGCGTTCGCTGCATCCAGCTTGATGACAATAACCTGTGCAAGATTTTCGGCAAGCCCGAACGCCCTGCCGTTTGCCATCAGTTCAAAGCCTGCCCATCGCTGTGTGGGAGTAGCAACCAGCAGGCGTTAGTCAATATTAGCGAACTGGAAAGTATGACCTAAACTGCCATCTTGCCCGTCAGGATACGTAGCACCGACTTGGCGTGCTCAACGGCCTGGTGGCCCGAATAAGTCAGGTAGCCGCCGTCTTCCTGGGTCACCAACCCTTTTGCATACAGGCGCTGCGCAGCTGCGACCATCTCCGGCCCGGCATCACTGTGTACTTTAATCCCCTCCAAATCGCTGTGCATTGGGAATTTCACTAGCAGGTTCATCTCGTGAACCAAATCGGCATTGTACGGCATGCTTTTCTCTCTTACTGATTTAACCTAACAGTAATACTAGCGGCTTGGCGCCAGAAAAGTAGGTGGCAAGATCAATTCACAGCCATCACGAGAGCGAGCAAGATCATATTTTTGTTATAAAAAAACCGCCTCGATAGGCGGTTTTCAAACTATCGCACAATGCTGTTAGGCTTGAATGCCAACAATCAGCCAAGGTGCGTTCGGTGTACGCAAGTCACGCTCAAGGTGCCAGATATCCGCGATATCCTCTTCCACACCTTCGTGGCGGTCTTTGTAACGGCCAGAGAACTTAATGCTCAGCTGGGCAATATTGGCATCGTAGTCGGCACGTACCAGCTCGGCATCGACATACATCACTTCGGTATGCTGCTCACCGTCAAGTTTAGCGCGCTCAGCCATCAAGTCATCGAGCAACGCCGGGCTAACATACTCTTTGATTTTAGCCAGATCGTTATAGTTCCATGCCCCTTGGATGGTTCGGTAGTGCTCGCGGGCACCATTGAGGAACGCATTCATATTAAAGCCCGGAGGCAGATTGAATGGCACATCGCTGTCGGTCGATACGTACTCGTCCTGCCCCATGCCGCCCTGATTCGCCTGCTGGCGGAACTGGTGATGCTGCTGAGGCTGGCGTGGTGAGTTGCCGGCATACGCCTCGCGGTGGCCCATCGGGGTCGATTTAGCACCACGCATTGTTTTGAACAACTTGAAGATAACAAAGGCTATCAAGCCCAAGATCAAAATATCCATGAACTGGATACCTTCAAACGCACCGCCAAAGAAGGCTGCCAGCAGTCCACCGGCCAAAAGCCCGCCCATTAGACCGCCCATGAGTCCTTTCTTGCCAGATGTTGCTGCCTGATTAGCGCCTGGCTGTTGTTGCTGTCTCAGGGTGTCCGTTTGTTGTGGTTGCTGTTTTTTCACTGGCGCTGTTTTAAAACTCTTGCCAAATGATTTACCGCCACCAAATCTCTTCGCCTCAGCCTCTGGCGCCACGAAAGCGACCGTTAGGATCAGGGCAAATACTGTGAAGATGCGTTTCATCCGAATGAAATACCTTTGCCTCATATTGAAGGTTGCATCCTAAACCGCAGCAACTGAATGTCAACCAAACCACACAAGCAAATTGTTACTAATATTAACTATCAATGAATAGTTTCATATCGTGCTCGATTGAACTAGTCTATAACTCCAATAACTTCAAAGTATTAATAATGATTTTGTAGGCAGAATGACTTATGCAAGATACTCACAGCAAACTTATCGGCTATCTGTTGTGGATTTTTGGCTTTACCGGCGCTCACCGCTTTTACTACGGTAAACCTGTCTCCGGCACCATCTGGTTCTTCACCCTCGGGCTATTGGGTATCGGCTGGTTAATCGACCTGTTCCTGATCCCTTCCATGGACCGAGAAGCAGATCTTCGTTTCCACGGTGGCGAAATCGATTATACCGTAGCCTGGCTGCTACTGACCTTCCTTGGCGTGTTTGGCCTGCACCGCATGTACATGGGAAAATGGCTCACTGGTATCTTGTATCTCTGTACCTTCGGTTTCTTCCTTATCGGGATCTTGGTCGATTTCTGGACCCTCAACGAGCAGGTCTCGATTCAGAACCAACAGCGCCGCCGGGCTTAGCCTCGCTGAAAAAACAATCAACACTGATGCCAGCCTTCAAAAAAGTGCTGGCATTTGCCTTGACTAGGCTCACATCTCGCCAAGTAACTATCAGAAATGGTGATAGAGAAAGTTATTAGGCTTGACCTATTCTGGCGGTTAACACTAGAATATCGAACAATGTTCTAATTATTTTATGCCTTTCTGCAAAAAACTTATTTCGCATCATTCCCACTCGGGCTGGGCATATTACAATTAAGCAAAATAAGATTTATTCGATTAAGAGTAACTTCGATGGCAAGACGAAACGACCATACTCGCGAAGAGTTGGTAAGTATGACACTGGAGCAAGTCAAAAACTTTCTCGCAGAACACCCTCACCACGAACTGAGCCTACGCAAGGTTGCGGCCATGATCGGCTATGTACCCAGCACTTTGGTTAATGTTTTCGGCAACTACAACCTGCTGCTGCTGCATGCCGTTGCCCAAACCCTGGACGAACTGTTTGCCCAGGCCGATGCAGAAATGAAACAAGCCGCCTCGGCGGAAGATGCCCTTAAACGCCTTGCCTACTGCTATCTGGAGTTTGCCTCGAAAAACCCGTATCGCTGGCAGCTGATCTTCCAGCACACCATGAACGGTGAAGAGCTGCCTGAGTGGCAGTCAGAGCGTATCAACAACATGACCGGTATGCTGGAAACCCTGATCCAGCAAATTAATCCTAAGCTTAACAGCGACGAAACTCTTGAAGCGAGCCGAGTGATCTGGTCTGGCGTTCACGGGATCACTCTGCTATCTGTTGACGACAAGCTATTCACTTCCGTTCCTGTTGATGGCAAAGCATTGATTGATAACCTGTTAAATACCTACCTTAACACTTGGAAAGGTTAATCAATTAATCATTTTTAACCCGTATCTGGCCTGTGTTTTGGCCAGATACCTATACACTCATAGCAACAAGTAATAGCGTCTTTTTTATCCGCATTACCAGCGGTGACTACTTTCGATGATCTATTCGAACTCAGGCTAACGTATTCATGTCAGATCAGTCTCGACTCCTAACCCAGCGGCGCTTCCTGCCCTACTTCCTTACACAGGCCTTCGGGGCATTCAACGACAACATCTACAAGAATGTGTTGTTAATCCTCATTGCCTTTGCCGCTCCGGGCACGTTACCGGTAGACAGTGATCTGATCATCAACCTGGCCGCGGGCTTATTCATTTTGCCTTTCTTCCTGTTCTCCGCAACTGCTGGGGTGATCACCGATAAGTACGACAAGGCCACCATCATGCGGATGGTCAAAATGGCCGAGATAATCATCATGAGCTTGGCGGCCATGGCTTTTATCAGCGAAAACTACCTGATGCTGCTGATCCTGCTGTTCCTGATGGGAACCCAATCGGCTTTTTTCGGCCCGGCCAAATATGCCCTGCTCCCCCAGCATCTCAAAAAAGAAGAACTGGTTTCCGGTAATGCGCTGGTCGAAACCGGCACTTTCCTGGCAATTCTGATCGGAACCCTACTGGCCGGTGTGATTGCCAACCAAGAGCAAGCCACCTATATCGCAGCCATCAGTGTGGTCAGCTTCGCGATCATTGGCTATTTGTGTTCGCAGGGGATCCCGTCGGCCAAGCCAAGCAACCCGGAACTGAAATTCAAATGGCAACCGGTAAAGCAAACCCGAAAAACACTGGCCATCGCCCGTAAAGACAGAACCGTTTTCCAATGTATCCTGGGGATCAGCTGGTTCTGGTTCCTCGGCGCCTGCTACCTGACCCAATTCCCGAACTTCGCCAAATTGCACTTGGGTGGCAATGCCGCCTCGGTCTCTTTCCTGCTGACCCTCTTTTCAATTGGCATCGCTATCGGTTCGCTACTGTGTGACCGGCTATCGGGCCACCGCATCGAACCGGGCATCGTCCCGCTGGGCAGCATGGGGATCACCCTCTTCGGGGCGGGCCTGATGTTCAGTACGCCGACGGCCATCACCGAAACCCAGTCGATTGTCGAATTCGTGGCTAACCCACAACTGCTAAGCGTGTTTGTCTGCCTGACCATGCTCGGCGTGTCAGGCGGGGTGTTCATCGTCCCTCTCTATGCGATGATGCAGCACCGCGCCAAGGAAAAAGAACGCGCCCAGGTCATTGCGGCCAACAATATCTGGAATGCCATTTTCATGGTGATCAGTGCGGTTACCGGCATTATGGTACTGGCAGTACTGGAATTCTCCATACCGCAGTTCTTCCTGATCCTATCAGTACTGAACTTGGTCGTTGTGATATACATTTACACCCAAGCCCCGGATTTCTTCTGGCGCTTCATGGTCTGGCTGGTCAGCCACACCATGTACCGGGTCACTCATAAAAACCTCGCCAATATTCCAGAAAAAGGCGGCGTTTTGATTGTCTGCAACCATGTCAGCTACATGGATGCCCTGCTACTGGCCGGTGCATGCCCGCGTCCAATCCGCTTTTTGATGGACCGGGATATATACAACCTTCCGATGATCCGTTCCTTCTGCCGGGCCTGCAAGGTCATTCCAATCGATGCCACTGACAGAAAGTCGGTGATGAAAGCCTTTGTCGGGGTCAACAAGCGCCTTGGTCGGGGCGAGGTTGTCTGCGTCTTTCCAGAAGGCCAATTGACGTATGATGGCGAGCTAGGACCTTTTATGCGGGGGATCGACTTAATTATTAAGCGCTCACCTGTCCCGGTCGTGCCTGTCGCTATCCAAGGATTATGGGGCAGCTTCTTCAGCCGCGAAGGCGGGCGAGCGCTGCTGAAAATACCCAAGCGCTTCTGGTCTAAAGTGACCATAGTCGCCGGGGAGCCGGTTTCGCCCGAGGAGACCAACAGTACCTTGCTAAGGGAGGAAGTGCTGTCGCTGCGAGGGGAAAATCGCTAGAGTGAGTGGCTAGTGAATCATCACGAAATGAAAGGCCCGGGTTGTGCTACCCGGGCCTTGTTGTTTTTTCGGCGGCATGAACCAGCACTGAATTACTGCTCAGCCAGCCACTGGGCCAGTTGCCGGCGGGATATTTTGATCCCTCCAGCGCTGAGGTGCGAAGGCAAAGAAAAATACTTCACCGGGCGACGGAAGCCCATCACCTGCTGTTTCATGTAATCGCCCAACTCTCCCTCGAGCCGCGCATCGAGCTCGGAGGTTGTTGCCACAACCGCAACCGGGCGCTGGCCGTACTCGGTATCCTCGACCGGCAGTACAAAAACCTGATGTACCTCTGGGTGTGCCAACAGCACCTTTTCAATCTCTTCCGGCTGGATATTCTCGCCACCGGCAATAAACATATTGTCCTTGCGGCCACGGATAAACAACTCTTCATCATGCCAATCCGCCAGATCTTTGGTGGCAAACCATTCTTCATCGCAAAGCGGAAAAACAGTCCGGTTACGGTAATACCCCATCGCCAAAGTTCTGCCTTTGACCAGTACTTCGCCGTCTTTTAGCATCAACTTCCGGCCTGGCAGTATCGCCCCGACACCGGCACTGCTATCGGCCAGCTTGGCTGTCACCGTCGAGGCCATTTCAGTCATGCCATAGCCGCACCAGCATTCGATCCCTGCCTGTCTGGCCTGCTCGGTAAGACTAACTGGGATCACCGCGCCGCCAAGCAATACCCGCTTTAAGGTCAATGGCGACGTTTGGCTGCTGGCCAACAGGCGCTGGAGCTGAGTCGGGACCAGGGAAGCATGGGTGACCGTCTGCAGATCCTGCTCCAACCCTTGCGAGGACTCAATGACCAATTGCGCACCGCGATATAACCAACGCCAAACAATCGCCATCCCGGAAATGTGAAATAGCGGCAACGAGAGTAACCAATTATCTTCTGGCTCAAAGATCATCCACTGCAGCAGGCCCGCCGCACTCGCCAGGTGACTCTGCGCATTGTGTACCACGGCTTTGGGCTGACCGGTCGAACCCGAGGTCATGGTCAGGGTTGCAGCACGGGAAGGCTGCCAGGTCACAGGCACCAGGCGCGGCGCTTGTGGCGGCAGTAACTGCAACCGGGTTGGCAACGCTTGCCCGGAGCCGACATCCATCCCGGATTTAGCCGGATACCAAATGAAGTCACACTCCAGCTGCGCAAGCTGGGCGGAAAGCTCCTTCTGGCTCAAGCGCGGATTCAGCCCGACATAGCGGCCCCCGGCGCGCAACGTCGCCAACAGCAGCCAGATCAACGATACCGAGTTGGGTGCAACAGCAGCCACCAGCTGATCACGCTTGAGGCCCTGCTCAACCAACCCCTGGGCATACTCTTCGACCCGGTCGGCCAGTTCGGCCCAGCTAAATTGCTGTCCGCCAAATGACAGAGCGACCGCTGACGGCCGCTCTTTTGCCCAATGTTGCCAGGGCCAGGTGGAAAATGTCACCTCAGTGACACCTTCCGCCGGCATATCCGACCGGGGGCCAGCCGTTACTTGGACCATGCCACATCCAGCTCAGCCAAGGTTTTCAGCGGCAGCTCACATTGAGGCCACGGCGTTTCCAGCTGGCTAAGGAATAGTTGCATGGTGTCGAGGCCCGGGATCACCCCCGGCGTCTGCCACTCGGCAAAGCGAGCCAGCTGGTTCAAACCAAGGCTGGTTTCCATGCTGGAGCTGATCACTGCCGTTAGGCCCTGCTCATGCGCCTGCTTTACCAACTCCATACAGCGCTGGACACTCCCCACCAGGGTCGGCTTGATGACAATCGCTACCACGCCCGGCTCGGCTTTGACCTCAAAGCCCTCGTCGCGCACGGTTTCATCCCAAGCAATGTTGATCCCCGTCTCCTGGGCAAAGGCCAGGCTATCGGCTGGGGTTTGGCAAGGCTCTTCTAAGAATGCGATGCCTCCGCGGTTTTCCGGCTTCACATACTTGGCAAACTGCTGGGCTTTCAGTGGCGTCCACTGGCGGTTGGCATCGAGGCGCAGGCGGATCCCCGCAATGGAATCGATGAACATATTGGCCACCATACCATCACGGACCGCTTCGTACATGCCCACTTTGATTTTGGCGACCTTCTCACCCGGCATGTTATTCAAGGCAATAACCAGATCATCAGGATCACCGGCACACAACGGGGCAACCGTGTAGTTGCCGGCCTGCGGCAAGCCGCCCTGCAGTTCCAGCTCTGCCATACTCAGGCCAAAAGCTACAGATGGTAATGCATTGTCTAGCGCCAGCGCCTCGCCAGCGACCCACTGCGTCAGCAATGCTTTGGCTTGTTCACCGGCTTGTTCTGCGGTCTCTTGGCTGAACTCGGGCAGTGGCGCAATTTCCCCATACCCTGTGCGATCGCCATCCTGAAGCTCGACAATCCAACCCTCGCGGTTGACAAGACGCTGGGTACGGAGGATCACACCGGAGTCCATAGGAAGCTGATATTGGTAAAGTTTCGCGCTACGCATCATATAATTCCATTTGCCTTATTCTGGTAAGAATGTGCTTAAAATATTGTTCTTAAAATAAAATCGTCTACGGCCCTGGCAAAAGAGTATGGCTGCTCAACATGAACATTATGGCCGGCTTCTTCGATCACCTGATAAGACAGATCAGAGCCCGCAGCCAGAAGCGTAAACTTTTCGTCTTTCTCTCCGCAAAGATAATGCACAGGTATAGCAAGCCTGTTTAACTGAGATTGCAGAAGAGGTTGTTTGGCTAGCGATGTAGCCAGTAGCATATGTGCTACGGCAGAACCAAGGTTATCACTGCGCTTGGCAATCAAACCTTGTCTCTGGTCATGATTCAGTGATGAAAACACCGGCTGCTGGTACCAGTCTGCCAGCACGTCGGCAATCGGCTGGGAGGCAAACCGCTGCGCCCAGCGCCGATCATTATCCAGCCGCGCCGGTCGGTCGCTTTGCGGCAGGCCAAAATGGCCCCCTTCCAGAACCAAGCCTGCCAACTGCGGCTTCGAGTCGGCATTCCGATGACAAGCATGGTACATCGCCACCCTCGCCCCTAACGAATAGCCCACCAAAATATAACGGCTCACCCCGCGAGCTTCCAAGGTCTGCGTCAGCCATTGGCTGGTCAGCTCGAAGCCGCGCTGGTCGAACTCTGCAGCCGGGATTGAACGGCTGTGGCCATGGCCGGGCAAGTCGACCGTGAGGCAGGGATAGCGCCCGCTGAGCTGGGTCACTATCTGGAGCCAGTCCCGGCCCGAGCCGAGCAAACCGTGCAGAAACACCAGTGTCGGCGTCAGAGGCTCGGCGGGGTTAGATACTCCCCCAACAACAGGCGCACCATAGGTTTCAGAGTAAAGTCGCATGCTTGATCTCGCCAAATAACTCGCGCAGCAGCTTGCCACTCTCTCCGGCCGGGGTCTTGATTTCGACCACGGTGGCCCCCTCAGTAGCCAAGCCCTGTTCAATCGCGAGTTTGGCTTCAGCAAGTGTGCCAGGGCTGGCATACGCTAGCCCAAACATCCCCGCGGCATGCTCAAAGCTCAGTCCGTGGGGCATACGGTACAAACTGTCCTTCTGCGCATCCGGTACCGGCAGCAAGTCAAAGATAGCCCCGCCATCATTGTTGGTGACCACCACCACCACCGGCTGATTGACTGCCTTCAACAAGGCCAGCGAGTTGAGATCGTACAGCAGAGAGGTATCGCCCAATACACACAGCATTGGCTGCTGATTGGCACGCTGCACCCCGGCAGCAGTGGCAATCAAACCATCAATGCCTGAAGCGCCGCGGTTGGCAAACGTCGCGGCTGGCGGCATGCGGCCACACATATCCAGCAGGCGGACAATCAGGCTATTGCCCAAAAACAATGTCGTGTCCCGCTCGACCCAATCCATCATATGGGCAGCCAGACTGACTTCGTTAAGGACGGTGTATTTATCTCGGGCGGAGGCCAAACACTGGCTGGAGGCGGCTTTAAGGCAATCCGCCCAGCCACGATAGGTGGCATCGGAGGATCCGGTATGCTCAATAAGCTGCTCGGCAAAGCGAGGTACATTGGCCTGAATGCGCACGGTCGCGGCAAAGCTCGGGTCAAGCGCAACCGCCAGTGGGTCCACCAGCCAGTAATGCGACCATTGTTTGGCACCGATCAGTTGCCCCAAGCGTTTGGAAACCAGACGGCCACCAAACTGAATAATAGCGTCCGCCTGCAGTAACTGCTGGCGACATTCATCGTTTTGCAACCAGACATCAAAACCAGCCCAGTCACTGCTCCCACCAGCCTGCGGATCGGCCAACAACGGCCAGCCCAAGGCTTTAGCCAATGTATTGATAGCGGCAAACTCATTCGGTGCAACCCGGCCGGCAATCACGATCCCTTTGGTGCCCTGCAGCTGTTGCCAGTGCTCAAGATCGACCGCGGCACCATTGCGCTCAGCATCAATGTACTGGGTAAAACGGGCCTGGCCAGACTGCCAGTGTTCGACCGGCTGCAGGTAGGCAGAGAAATCCCCCTCTTCGCCGTATAACGGCTCGGGATAGTGGCAGTTGAAATGTACAGCCCCACCGCGCTGTGCCTGCTGGTACATTGCCTTATCAACGGTTGATAGCAGCCAGGCAGGGCTGATCTCTTGGGTCGGCGAAGGGATATCTTCAAACGCGGTCACATGGGAGGAAAAAATACCCTGCTGGCGGATAGCCTGATTCGCCCCGCAGTCAATCAGCTCCACCGGGCGGTCGGAGGTCAGCAAGACCAGCTTTTCACCAGTCAGCCCACTTTCGGCGACTGAAGGCAACAAGTTGGCCACCGCGGTACCGGAAGTGACGACGACCGCCACCGGCTCGGCCGTTGCCTTGGCAAGGCCAAGGGCCAGAAAGCCAAGTCCGCGTTCGTCAAAATGGGTATGGATCGCCAGCTGGCCATTTTTTGCCGCCGCCAGGGTCAGCGGCGTCGAGCGGGAGCCGGGAGCAATACAGATATGCTTCACGCCGTGGCGCACCAGCTCTTCGAGCATCAGCCCTGCCCACAACTGGTTCAAGGCCGCTCTTGTCGAAACCCCATTACTCATGCCGTCTGGCGCTCCCATTCAGGTTCATCGCTGGCCAGCAAACTGCACAGGGTCGATGTTTTACGATCCAGCTCTTTCCACTCACTGTCGGCTGTCGAACCGGGCACTATGCCGGCCCCGGCAAACAGGTGCAGCTCATCGCCCATGATCAAGGCACTGCGGATTGCGACACAGAATTCGCTGCGGCGTGCCCCGAGAAAACCGACGGCGCCACTGTACCAGCCACGGGCAAAAGGTTCATTCTCGCTGATGAAGTCCAACGCCTTGTCCCTCGGCAGCCCGGCAATGGCCGCAGTGGGCTGCAGGCTATCGAGTAGCTCAGAGTTTTCAACCCCGTCATTAAGCTGAGCATCTATTCCTCGCTTGAGATGCTGCACCTTGCGCAGGCGGATCAGCTCGGGAGTCTGGGCCACGTTCATACTGATGCAGCGCGGCACCAAGCGATCGACGATATCATCTACTACCAAGCGGTTCTCGTAACGGTTCTTGTTGTCATCGAGCAGCCATTCTGCCAGGCGGTCATCTTCGGCCATGTCGGCACCACGGCCAATGGTTCCCGCCAGTGCCTCGGTTTGCAGATCTTGCTCTTGGCGCAAGAACAGACGCTCCGGGGTGGAACCGACAAAGCAATGCTTGGCATCAAGCGCCATCATAAAATGGAAACTGTGGTGGTTGCTCCCCCGACTTGCCTTGAGCAGTTGGGCCGGGGAAACCGGTGTGTCGAGAGTCAGGGTGGTCTTGCGCGCCAGCACCACCTTTTCGAACATTTTCTGGGAAATCGCCTCTAGGGCGTTGCCTATCATCTGTGACCAGCCCGAGAAGTCAGGGCTGTAGGTGCGCCCCAGGATTTTGCTCGTGATCTGCGGGACAACCGCGGTATCCAGCGTCAGCTGGGCCAATGCATCGATGACTTTGTCTCGGCTTTGCTCAGACAGGTTCACCGCCATCTGCCAGCTGCCGTCGACACGGAATATCTCCAATACCGGCAGGAAGAAGAAAGAAGGCATGCAGCGCCTGTTGCGCTGGGTACGGCCGTCAAATGAACGTCCCCCCCAGATACGCTGCTCATCGGCCAAGATTTTCTCGGCAGCTTTGGGATCAGTGAACGTTTTTATTTGCCCAAGCGCCACCACTTCCTCACGGCAATCACGCGACTGCCAGTAGAATTTGGGAAACAGGGGTTGGGATTCCATCCAATCAATCAGATCGGTATTGGCCGGAAGATCCAGCTTTACCGTCAATCGTTGAGTTATTGGCGTGGATTGTCGAATTTTTTCAAGTAGTAACTCAACGGCTTTTTGTAACGCGGTCAAGGTAACCTCACTCAGCTCTCAAGCACCAAATTGGCTCATCCTTGGCTGATGGTAAATGGCTAATCAATTAGCATCTTTCGCCCTATATGTGGCCCCCCAGCAAGTCATGCAGCTGTAAGCAATAGACCACATACCGAATCAAGGCATTCTACCCTAGAACTCGCATTCTGACTAATAAAGTAATGACTCAATATAAGTCTTCATATCTCATCACAAACGACAATTGCCGCACTTTCCCCTACAACGGATGACGAATGAGGCCCCGCGAGATAATATTTTGCCGCCAGTTTCGACAAATCCGGTTTATTTACCGTCATATTTTGCTGAAATCTCCAGCAAATCCCTTCATTGTAATATTTTATTCTACCGAGGGAGGAAAATAGCCCCTGTTTTGCCCTGTAGCCAGTGAATCCCACCGCATATCATAGAATTTAATTATACAAACCACTATTTTACGCTACTTATTCCTGCAGGGTGTTTATTTTTTAAGGATTTATAGTGTAATTTGTTGTCATTAACGGCTTGAAACAGGATACCACCAATAATGCAAAACATCGGGATGTCATCAAAACTCAATAATGTCTGTTACGACATTCGAGGTCCCGTTCTGAAACATGCCAAGCGCATGGAAGAGGAAGGGCACAAGATTCTCAAACTCAATATCGGCAACCCTGCTCCGTTCGGTTTTGATGCCCCTGATGAAATTTTGGTGGATGTGATCCGTAACCTGCCGACTTCTCAGGGTTACTGTGACTCCAAGGGCATTTACTCGGCCCGAAAAGCGGTCGTCCAGCATTACCAGAAACGCGGCATGCTCGACCTGGACGTGGAAGATGTCTACATCGGCAACGGTGTCTCCGAGCTGATCGTAATGGCGATGCAGGCACTGCTCAATAACAACGACGAAATGTTGGTGCCAGCCCCTGACTACCCGCTGTGGACAGCAGCCGTATCCCTGTCCGGCGGTAAGGCAGTGCACTATACCTGTGACGAGCAAGCCGACTGGTATCCGGATTTAGACGATATCCGCAGCAAAATTACGCCGAACACCCGCGGGATTGTGCTGATCAACCCGAACAACCCAACCGGTGCGGTTTACAGCCGTGACTTCCTGCTGGAAGTGGTGGAAATCGCCCGCCAGCACAAGCTAATTATTTTCGCCGACGAGATCTACGACAAGATCCTCTACGAAGGTGCGCAACATACCTCGATTGCCCCACTGGCCGAAGACGTCTTCTGCGTTACCTTCAACGGCCTGTCAAAGTCCTACCGGGTTTGTGGCTTCCGTGCCGGCTGGATGGTGCTTTCTGGCCCTAAGCACCTGGCGAAGAGTTATATCGAAGGATTGGAGATGCTCTCGTCGATGCGCCTGTGCGCCAACGTGCCGATGCAACATGCTATCCAGACGGCGCTGGGTGGCTACCAGAGTATCAATGAGCTGATCCTGCCGGGTGGCCGTTTGCTGGAGCAACGCGACCGGGCCTATGACTTATTGACCTCTATCCCGGGCGTATCCTGCGTCAAACCGAAAGGCGCGCTTTACCTGTTCCCGAAACTGGATCAGAAAAAATTCAACATCATTGATGACCAGCGCTTCGCACTGGACTTCCTCCAGCAGGAAAAAGTCTTGGTGGTACACGGCACCGGGTTTAACTGGAAGCAACCGGACCACTTCCGTATCGTCACCCTGCCGCGGGTTGATGACTTGGAAATGGCGATAGGCCGCTTGGAGCGATTCCTCCATAACTACCGCCAGTAACTTGGCTATTCAATAAATGATAAGGGCAGGATGCTAAAACCAACATCCTGCCCTTTTACTTAACAAATAACAGATTTTGGCGTTCTTTTACCTATAGCCCAGAGCCATTAGCCGCTCTTGCCACTTTTCCTCTGGCCGCTCTTGCCCCTAGCCTCTAGCCTGCTTCCCAACATTTTCTCGTTTGCTTAGCGGTAAATTCTGTTACCTTTAAAAGGTGATTGATTTTGTTACCTGTTCTGTCCGTCAAGAAGTACCGCTATGAAACAAAGCCATTTTTTTGCTCACCTTGCCCGAATGAAACTGATCCAGCGCTGGCCCTTGATGCGCAGTGTCGAGACCGAAAATATCTCGGAGCATAGTCTCCAGGTCGCTTTCGTTGCCCATGCCCTCGCCTTAATCAAAAACCGTAAGTTCGGCGGCAACACCAACCCCGAACGCATTGCGCTGCTTGCGATGTTTCACGACTGCAGTGAAGTGCTAACGGGGGATATGCCGACCCCTATCAAATACTACAACCCGGCAATCGCCGAGGAGTACAAGAAAATCGAACTCGCTGCCGAACAAAAACTGTTGTCGATGCTTCCCGAGGAGTTCCATGCTGATTACGCTCCGCTTCTCGACAGTCACAAGATAGACAAAGAAGACTATGCCATCGTCAAACAGGCCGACAGCCTGTGTGCCTACCTCAAGTGCCTGGAAGAGCTCAATGCCGGTAACCACGAGTTCACCTCGGCCAAAAACAACCTTGAGCAGACCCTGCACCAGCGCTCTACTCCGGAAATGCAGTACTTCCTCGCGACCTTCGTCGACAGTTTCAACCTAACCCTAGATGAGATCAGCTAATGGCCGATATCGCCCTCCCCCCACAGTTCAACCAGCAGTGGGAAGCCCGCAAAAGCAATGAGCAGAAGATGCGGCGCAACGATCATCGCTCGGCCTACCAACGCGACCGAGCCAGGATCCTCCACTCTGCGGCATTTCGTCGGCTGCAGGCCAAAACCCAAGTCCACGGTGCCGGGCACCATGACTTTTACCGTACCCGCCTAACCCACTCGCTGGAAGCTTCGCAGATTGGTACCGGGATTGTGGCCCAGCTAAAAATCAAGCAGCCCGAGTTCCGTGAACTCCTGCCTTCGAACAGCCTGATGGAAAGCCTGTGCCTGGCCCACGATATCGGCCATCCCCCTTTCGGCCACGGCGGCGAAGTTGCGCTGAACTACATGATGCGCGAGCACGGCGGGTTCGAGGGCAATGCCCAGACTTTCAGGATCGTCACCTTACTCGAGCCCTATACCGAACAGTTCGGCATGAACCTGTCGCGCCGTACCTTGCTCGGTCTGCTCAAATACCCGGCATTTATCAGCCATACCCGCGCCACAGAGCTGCCAGCCGATGTCCACCACTTCCGCCACCTCAAGGCCAAGGACTGGTACCCGGCCAAAGGCATTTACAATGACGACCACCCGACCTTCGACTGGGTATTGGCCCCGCTGTCCGAGCATGACCGCCAGCTGTTTGGCCAAATGCGCCATGCCCGCACCAAGCCAAGCGAGCACCTAAAAACCCGGTTCAAGTCCCTGGATTGCTCCATCATGGAGCTGGCCGATGATATTGCCTACGGTGTCCATGATCTGGAAGATGCGATTGTGATGGGGATTGTTACCCGCGAGCAGTGGCAGGAAGCCGTGGCCAGCAAGCTGGCAGATTGTGGCGAACCTTGGCTGGAAGAACGTATCGGTCAACTCAGCGGCCAGCTATTTGGCACCCACCATCAGCGCAAAGACGCAATCGGGGCCATGGTCAATGCCCTGCTAACCTCCATCCATATTGCCCCGACCATCCAAAATGGCATCGACAGCTTCGAGGAGCCGTTATTGCAGTGGAATGCCTATTTGTCTGAGCCGATGGAGCAGGTACTGGAGGTGCTCAAACAGTTCGTCAGTCTGTATGTGGTGCACAAACCGGACATCCAATTGCTGGAGTACAAGGGCCAGCAGCTGGTGATGGAACTGTTCGAAGCCTTTGCGTCGGACCCCGAACGCTTGCTGCCGGAAAATACCCGCGAGCGCTGGCGCCACAGCAGTGACCAAGGAGAGAATGCCCATCGCATCATCGCCGATTATATTTCCGGCATGACCGACGGCTTTGCCCAGCGGCTCTACAGCACCCTGTTCCACCCGACCACGGCCAGTGGCATCGGGTTTCAGGGGGGGGACTAAGACTCAGGCGAGAGGCGAGAGGCGAGAGGCAAGAGGCAAGAGGCAAGAGGCAAGAGGCGAGAAAAATTGTGTAAAGGCTTAACCTAATCAAGCTCTTGGCTATACGCTCTTCCCCCTAGCCTATTAGCCGCTTTTGCCTATGGCCAAGCTACTCGCCATAATTCCTCTCAAACACCCCTTCGGGCATTTGCTGGATCTGGAACTCGATCATCTGGTTGAATGCCTCGATCAGCGGAGCGAAGTTATCCCCCTCGCCCTCGAGGGCGGTGAGGGCAAGGTAGCCGGCCTCCACCGTCGAGACCCCCGCTGATTTTGGCGACTTACGGATCCGGTAGTTGCCCTGCTCGACATTGTCGAGGGCAACAGTCGGCAACTGCTGCAAGTTTGCTGACAACTGCCACATCTTGTAGGCTTTCTTCCAGGTGCCATCGAGCAGGATCAGAGTACGTTTCGTATCGACAGCTTGTTCATTACCGATATCAACCAGGCTTGATATCGGCAGAGCCCCCTCGCCCGGGTAGACCACCCAGGCCTGGCGATCCGGCTCGGCAAGCAACTGATTGATTTCACAATGTTCTGAAAAGTCTTCCCCGACCCAGAGTCTGGCATTGGGTAACGAGAGAGTCAGGATCCTTGCGGTACCAATTGCCCGCTTTACTTCTGACGGATGTTGTAAAATCCACAATTCAGTTTTAGCATCAAGCTGTTGGATCCACTGGCAGATACATGCCTTGGTGGCTTTTCCGCACCGTTCACAATATCGACTCATCGAGGTAGCCTTGTCTATTCGCATCTTTGTATTCATTCTCATCGGTATCATGGCTCTCGCCCAGCTCCCCGCCGCCCAACCGCTGCTGGCCTGGCAGCGTGCAGCCATCGAGCAAGGAGAGGTTTGGCGGCTTATCAGCGGCAACCTGACCCATACCAATTGGCCACACATGATAATGAACAGTCTCGGCTTGGCAATCATTACCTTTATTTTTCGCCGCTACCTCAGTGTCGAACGGCTTGCTTTGCTGATCCTCGCCGTCGCCGGTTTCATTGGCGTCACCCTGTGGCTGAGTCCTATGGCATGGTATGCGGGGCTCTCAGGCGTCCTTCACGGACTGTTCGCCTGGGGAGCAGTACAGGACATCAAAGCGAAGGACAAACTCGGTTGGGTATTGCTGGTGGGCGTCAGTGCCAAAGTGATAGCGGAGCAGATTTCCGGCGGCTCAGCCAGTTCGGCAGAGCTCATCGGAGCCAGAGTCGCCGTAGAAGCTCACCTAGCCGGTGTGTTGGGTGGCCTGCTCTTTGTTGCGGTAGAACATCTGAAAAAGTGGATTGCAATTGATAATTAGTTGCAACCTCGCTTTACCTTCAGCACACGCTGAAAACCGACAAATAAAGGAGAACAACTAACCTCTCTCCTTTTTGTAACTTACAACTGTTCAGGTACCGTTATTGAAGCTTGATCCGCTCGCGATTTTTCTCAACGGTGGATGTACCTATCCCCTTCACCTTGATCAAGTCTTCCGCCGACTCAAAAGGCCCATTCAGCTGGCGGTATTCAATAATGCTGGCGGCTTTATCCGGCCCGATACCCACCAATAACTTATCCAGCTCTTCGGCATTGGCATCATTGATATTGACGGTAATTTCGATGCCTTCATGGCTATCACCCGTGGCAGAGGCCGGGGCTGCCATCCCAAAAGCCAACCCCACGACTAGGGGCAGAGAGACAAGGACTCGCTTCATTACATTTCTCCTTTCTTAACAAGAATGAATAGAGTGATGAAGCAATTTGTTGCTGTATACAAGAAAGCCCTTTTACGGCTTAAAAAAACGACGGGCCGCACAATGGCGGCCCGTCTAGCAACGTATTAGTTACATTTAGTTCGTAGTTGTATCCAACACAGGGTAAGAGACCTTGGCTGCATTGCGCAGTACATCCAATGTCGCCATCACATCCTGCTGGGCATGCATCTGCTCAAGCTGCTGCACCATCTGCTGGTCAATGGCATCAGCATCAACATCGGCCTCAACCACTTTGTCCAATGCGATGATCAGCATATTACCAGCCATATCACGGGTAACACCATATACCGACGCACCAGACTCAGGCTTAGCAAGGCCAAACGCTACTTGAGCCACCAGACGATCCGCGCCCATGCGGTTAATCAACTCTGGCTCGGAGAAGCTCAGGCCTTCGTCGGCCAGCACAGCCGTGTTGCCGTCACGTAGGGCAGCAACCAGCTCATCAGCCTTGGCGTTAGCCGCTTCTTCGCCCTTCACGACAGACAGCTGCTGCTTCACTTTGGCAGACACTTCCTCAAATGGCAGCACGACTTCATCGCGAGAGTCATCAACACGTACGACAACAACATGCTCAGGGCCGATTTCGACAACATCTGAGTTCAGGCCGTCTTCGCGAACCTCTGGGCTAAACAGCGCCTGCAGGACAGCAGGATTTGCCAGTACGCCCGGCGCATCCGACTGAGAGATGAAATCCGTCGTTTGAACCGTTGCCTCTACGGCTTCCGCCGCATCCTCTAACGAATCAGGCATTTCGAACGCTTTTTCAGCGAGCTGAGTCTGAAGATCGTAGAAAGCTTCTGCTGCACGTTGCTCACGAAGCTCGGCAAGGATTTCATCACGAACGTCAGCGAACGCCTTGACCTGTGGCTCTTTGATATCATCCAACTTGATGATGTGGTAACCAAAGTCGGATTCAACCACTCCCGAGATCTCGCCTTTGCCCAGGGCAAAAGCCGCATCTTCAAAAGCAGGATCCATCACGCCGCGTTCAAACCAGTCAAGCTGACCGCCCTCTTTGCCGCTGAAGGTATCGTCAGAAGACGTTTTGGCCAGCTCAGCAAAATCAGCGCCGTTGTTCAGCTCGTCAAGCAGGTTTTCGGCTTTGGTTTTGGCCTCGCTGCCTTTGCCTTGAACCAAAATATGGCTTGCCTGACGCTTCTCGGCAGTACCGTATTTGCTCTGGTTCTCGTCGTAGTAAGCTTTCGCATCGGCTTCAGACACATTCAGGGTCTGCTTCAGGTTAGCCCCCGACAGCTCGATGTAAGCCGCTTTCACTTGGTCTGGACGGGTGAATTGCTGTGGGTTCTGCTCGTAGTAAGCCAGCGCTTCTTCGTCTGTGACCTCGGCCTTTTGGGTAAATTCAGCCACATCCAGGGTCAGGGTGCGGATTTCACGCTCCTGACGCTCCAGCTTGATCAATGCCGTGACTTCGTTGCCTAGCGCAAAGTCACTGCCCTGGATAGCCAACAACAGCTGCTGGCGCAGCATATCGGTACGCATAGACTCGGCAAACATGTCTGGAGTGAGACCTGAACGGCGAAGCAGTGCGTTGTACTGCTCGTTATCAAATGCCCCGTTACGCTGGAATTCTGGCATCGACACAATCGCCTGACGCACCTGCTGATCACTGATGCGCAGACCAAGCTCGTTGGCGCGCTGCTCAATAAGCAAATCATTGACCATACGGTCTAGCACGCTACGGCGGAACTGCTGCACATACGCAGGGTCACCCATCAGGGTCGAGAAGTAATCGCCCAGTTGCGCCTGCATGCGGTTACGTTCGTTCTGGTAAGCCATTTCGAATTCACGCTGGCTAATTTCACGGTCGTCCACTTTCGCCGCAACTTGGTTACCGCCACCAGCCAGGTAGCTACCTACCCCTGCAAAAACAAAAGAAAGAATGATCAAGCCAAGGATAATCTTGACCCAAATGCTGCTTGCGCCTTCGCGCATACGCTCCATCATAATTTGCCGTATCTCCTACCTATTCGATTTGGCATGGTAATACCAACCTGTGATAAGCCTAATATAGACCCTTCGAAATCACAGCTTACCGGTATTGATATTAGTGAAGAATGCTAACAGGCGAAGACCTGAAAAATTCACACTTTTCCAAAGTAAAAAAAGCGCACCAACAGGATGCGCCCTTTATCATGCCAGATTGCCCATTAAGACAACCTGAATGCTCGTTTGTTCAAACAAACTGGCGGGCAGTGCCCTTCGCTTAGTTTACAGAATCTTTAAGCGCTTTACCTGCTTTAAAGCCAGGTACTTTAGCCGCTGCAATCTGAATCTCTTCACCAGTCTGTGGGTTACGACCGGTACGCGCTGCACGCTCGCGTACAGAGAAAGTACCGAAGCCAACAAGCGCTACCTGATCACCTTCTTTTAGGCTCTCAGACACGGCGTCAATGAATGCATCCAGTGCACGACCCGCAGACGCTTTAGAGATATCTGCATTTTCAGCGATTTTATCAACTAGTTGAGTTTTGTTCACGATCTATCCCCTCTATGAACCTTATCCGCTTGGAGCCTTCATGGCAAAAATTACAACACGGACAAAAAGAATTAATTTCAGTATATCAACACCGAACCCAAGTTCACGTGTAGACGTTGATTTTATTGAGCTAACGGCAAATTAGGACTCACTTATAGCCACACAAAAAAACGCTGACAAGGTTTTTATCCCCGAAAGCGTCTTTTCATATCTTAACTTTGCTGCACGTCACTATTTTGGGCGTTCACCAGCTCGATACCGGTTGGATTATTCTGCAGTGCAACGGTCAGCACTTCATCAATCCAACGTACCGGTCTTACTTCCAAATCGGCAATCACGTTATCTGGGATCTCCTCCAGATCGCGCTCATTTTCCTTCGGAATAAGCACCGTTTTGATACCGCCGCGGTGAGCTGCAAGTAATTTTTCTTTCAGGCCACCGATAGGCAGCACTTCGCCACGCAGCGTGATTTCACCCGTCATGGCGACATCACCGCGTACCGGGTTTCCGGTCAGGCTAGAAACCAGTGCGGTACACATGGCGATACCCGCACTTGGGCCGTCCTTCGGCGTGGCACCTTCAGGAACGTGAACATGGATATCACGCTTCTCGTAGAAGTCAGGAGCAACCCCCAAACGCTCGGCACGGGTACGGACAACCGTCATCGCCGCCTGAATCGATTCCTGCATCACATCCCCGAGCGAACCGGTATATGTCAGCTTGCCTTTACCCGGCATCGACTCGGTCTCGATGGTCAGCAGATCACCACCAACTTCGGTCCATGCAAGGCCGGTAACCTGACCGATACGATTGTTCTCTTCCGCCTTACCGTAGTCAAAGCGCTGAACCCCCAGGTACTGTTTCAGGTTGTCCTGAGTGATAACCACTTTCTTGGTCTCTGGGTTGAGCAGGATTTCTTTCACTGCCTTGCGGCACAGCTTGGAGACTTCACGCTCTAGGCTACGTACGCCCGCCTCGCGGGTGTAGTAGCGGATAATCCCGATCAGCGCCGAGTCATCAACATCGATCTCGTTAGGCTTGAGGCCATTGCGCTTGATTTGCTTCTCTAGCAGGTGACGCTTGGCAATGTTGAGCTTCTCGTCTTCGGTGTAACCAGACAGACGGATCACTTCCATACGGTCAAGTAGCGGCCCTGGGATGTTCATTGAGTTCGACGTCGCGACAAACATCACATCAGACAGATCGTAGTCCACCTCGAGGTAGTGATCGTTGAAGGCATTGTTCTGCTCCGGATCCAGCACTTCCAATAGTGCCGAAGCCGGGTCGCCACGCATATCCGATGACATCTTGTCGATTTCATCGAGCAGGAACAGCGGGTTCTTCACTTCAACCTTGGACATTTTCTGGATCAGTTTGCCCGGCATCGAGCCGATATAGGTACGGCGGTGACCACGGATTTCCGCTTCGTCACGCACCCCACCCAACGCCATGCGAACGTATTTACGGCCAGTAGCAGCTGCAATTGACTGGCCCAGGGAGGTCTTACCTACACCAGGAGGACCCACCAGACACAGGATAGGGCCTTTAAGTTTATTGATTCGGCTCTGTACCGCCAAGTACTCAAGGATGCGCTCCTTGACACGCTCAAGGCCATAGTGGTCGGCATTGAGCACTTCTTCGGCCTTGGCCAGGTTCTTCTTGACCTTAGAGCGCTTGTGCCATGGCACACTCAGCATCCAATCGATATAGCCGCGCACCACCGTTGCCTCAGCGGACATCGGTGACATCATCTTGAGCTTCTGCAGTTCTTGCTCTGTCTTGTCACGCGCCTCTTTCGGCATCTTCGACTCTTCGATCTTCATCTTCAAAGACTCGAACTCATCCGGCGCATCATCCAGCTCACCCAGCTCTTTCTGGATCGCCTTCATCTGCTCGTTGAGGTAGTACTCGCGCTGGCTCTTTTCCATCTGCTTCTTGACGCGGCCACGGATGCGTTTTTCCACCTGCAGCAAGTCAATTTCAGACTCCATCATTGCCATCAAGAACTCAAGGCGTTCGACAACATCGATGATTTCCAGCACTTTCTGCTTATCCGCCAGCTTCAGCGGCATATGGGCAGCAATGGTATCAGCCAGGCGCGCGGCCTCATCAATACCGTTGAGAGACGTCAAGACTTCCGGCGGGATCTTCTTGTTGAGCTTGATAAAACCTTCGAACTGATTGATCGCCGTGCGAACCAGGACTTCCTGCTCACGCTCGTCCATCTCCTCAGTGACCAGGAACTCAGCTTCGGCCGTGAAGAACTCATCGTCGCGCAGGTTTTCGACCTTAGCACGCTGCTGGCCTTCCACCAGGACCTTAACCGTACCGTCTGGTAGCTTGAGCAGCTGAAGAATTGTCGCCACCGTACCGACATCGTACAGATCGGAAATTGAAGGCTCGTCGGTCGCCGCTTCTTTCTGGGCCACCAACAAAATTTGTTTGTTATCATCCATCGCCGCTTCAAGGCAGCGAATAGATTTATCCCGGCCTACAAACAATGGAATGACCATATGCGGGTAGACCACCACATCTCGCAGTGGCAGAACGGGGATCTCAAGGCGTTCCGAACGCTCCAGGTTCATATTTTTCTCTCTTCCGTTCACTCTTATTACTGAGTATATGGGGGCATGGGCACAAGATTCAACGGGATATGTATCAGAAAATAAAAAAGGAGGCGATAGCCTCCTTTTTTTGACCGTACTGGGCAGATTTTACTCAGCGCCTGCAGCTTGGCTTTCGGTGTTCTCATAAATCAGCAGAGGCTCAGATTCGCCTTTAATCACTGATTCATCAATCACAACCTTGCTCACGCCTTCTGCTGAAGGTAGCTCGTACATGGTATCAAGCAGAACCGCTTCAACGATAGAGCGCAAACCACGCGCGCCGGTCTTGCGTTCCATTGCCTTGCGGGCAATCGCAACCAAGGCGTCGTCACGGAATTCAAGCTCGACGTTTTCCAGCTCAAGAAGTGCCGCGTACTGTTTTGTCAGCGCATTCTTCGGCTCACGCAAGATCTGAACCAGTGCATCTTCGTCCAGCTCGTTGAGAATCGCGGTCACCGGAAGACGACCAATGAATTCTGGGATCAGGCCGTATTTCACCAGATCTTCAGGCTCAACCTGCTCGAACAAGTCACTCAACGTACGCGACTGATCTTTAGAGCGGACATCCGCACCAAAGCCGATCCCCGTACCGGTAGCAACACGCTGATCAACCACCTTGTCCAAACCGGCAAACGCACCGCCACAGATGAACAGGATTTTTGACGTATCCACTTGCAGGAATTCCTGCTGAGGGTGCTTACGACCACCTTGTGGTGGTACCGACGCTACCGTACCTTCAATCAGCTTCAACAATGCTTGCTGAACACCTTCACCCGAGACATCTCGGGTAATTGATGGGTTGTCTGACTTACGGGAGATCTTGTCGATCTCATCGATGTACACAATGCCGCGCTCGGCCTTGGCTACATCGTAATCACATTTCTGCAGCAGCTTCTGGATGATGTTCTCAACATCCTCCCCCACGTAACCGGCTTCGGTCAGTGTGGTGGCATCCGCCATGGTGAACGGTACATCCAGCATACGTGCTAATGTTTCTGCCAGTAGCGTTTTACCGCTACCTGTCGGGCCGATCAACAGGATGTTACTCTTGCCCAACTCAACACCGTCACTATTGGTATCGCCGTTGCGAAGACGCTTGTAGTGGTTGTAAACCGCTACCGCGAGTACTTTCTTCGCATGAGACTGACCAATAACGTATTCATCCAGGTTTGCACGAATTTCCTGTGGTGTCGGAAGTTCATTGCCATCACGCTTAGGCATTACTTCTTTGATTTCTTCACGAATGATGTCGTTGCACAGGTCAACACATTCATCGCAAATATACACAGAAGGGCCTGCAATCAGCTTGCGAACTTCATGCTGACTTTTGCCGCAGAAAGAGCAGTACAGCAGTTTTCCACTACCACTCTCTTTTCGCTTATCTGTCATTCGCTAACCTCTTTTCGGGTCTTACCCCATCATTGCCTTTGTTTTGAGTGTATAACAACTCAAGTCTTTTTGCTCCGTGCAAGCCGCTAAGTCGCTGCACGGAAGCCAAAAAAACCTAGGGTCTATTTATCTTTCGCGGTAAATACTCGAAAGGTTAACAGGCCCTAATCGCGGTGACTCAAAACTGCGTCGACCAAGCCGTATTCTACAGCCTGTTCTGCCGACATAAAGTTATCACGATCCGTATCGCGCTCAACCACTTCCAGTGGCTGGCCGGTGTGCTCTGCAAGCAAACCGTTCAAGCGCTGTTTGATCGTTAGGATTTCCTGAGCATGGATCTGGATATCAGAAGCCTGGCCCTGGAAGCCACCCAGCGGCTGGTGAATCATCACGCGCGAGTTCGGTAAGCAGTAGCGCTTACCTTTGGCACCGCCTGCCAGCAGGAAAGCACCCATAGAGCACGCCTGACCCATACACACAGTACTGACGTTCGGCTTGATGAACTGCATGGTGTCGTAAATTGACATACCTGCGGTCACCGATCCGCCCGGTGAGTTGATGTACAGGAAAATATCCTTGTCTGGGTTTTCAGATTCAAGGAACAGAAGCTGCGCAACGACTAGGTTGGCCATATGATCCTCAACCTGACCAGTCAGGAAGATCACACGCTCTTTCAATAGTCGGGAATAGATGTCGTAGGAACGTTCACCACGAGAAGTCTGCTCGACCACCATAGGAACCAGCGCATCCAAAATCGGCGACATGGCGTTTTTTTCTTGGTAGCTCATAACGTTATTTCCCTAAAATAAATGGCCCGAATGAAATTACTCTCACACGGACCATTGTTAGCAGAAGATTTGAAGTAAAGTCAAATCCCTACAGTAATTTCAGCAAATTATGCAGCAGGCTGGTTCATTAGCTCGTTGAAGCTAACTTCTTTCTCAGAAACCTGAGCTTTAGCCAGTAGCGCATCGATCGCTTGCTCTTCTAGAGCAACGTTGCGCATGTTGTTCATCATCTGCTCGTTCTTCTCGTAGTAAGCAACAACTTCTGTTGGATCTTCGTACGCAGAAGCCATTTCAGCGATGATCGCTTTAACGCGCTCTTCATCAGCTTTTAGCTCTTCAGACTTGATCACTTCACCTAGAAGTAGGCCAACAACTACGCGACGCTTAGCTTGCTCTTCGAATAGCTCACGTGGAAGCTCAGGAGCGTTAGCCGCATCACCGCCGAAGCGCTGAGTTGCCTGCTGGCGTAGAACGTTGATTTCCTGGTCGATAAGTGCAGCAGGAACAGTGATGTCGTTCTGCTCAACTAGGCCGTTTAGAACCTGATCTTTGATGCGGTTCTTAACAGCTTGCTTCAGCTCGCGCTCCATGTTCTTACGAACTTCAGCTTTCAGGCCTTCTACAGAACCGTCTTCAACACCGAACTTAGCTACGAACTCTTCAGTAAGCTCTGGCAGTTCCTGAGCTTCAACTTTGTGTAGTTTGATAGCGAAAGTTGCTGCTTTACCTTTTAGGTTTTCAGCGTGGTAATCTTCTGGGAAAGTCACTTCTAGAGAGAACTCTTCGCCTGCTTTCTTACCCACGATACCGTCTTCGAAACCTGGGATCATGCGGCCCTGGCCCATTGCAAGCGCGAAGCCTTCAGCTTTACCGCCTTCGAACTCTTCACCGTCGATAGAACCCGTGAAGTCGATAGTTACGCGGCTGTCAGCAACGGCAGCTTCTTCAACTTCGCTCCAAGTCGCCTGCTGCTTGCGAAGCGTTTCTAGCATAGTGTCAACGTCTTCGTCTTTCACTTCTACTGCTGGCTTCTCAACAGTGATGTTTTCAAGGCCTGCTAGCTCGATCTCTGGGAAGATTTCGAAAGACGCTTTGAATACTAGATCTTTACCTTCAGCGATTTCAACTGGAGTGAACGTTGGTGCGCCAGCTGGGTTAATTTTCTCTTTAACGATCGCTTCGATGTAGTGACGCTGCATCACTTCACCTAGGATGTCCTGACGAACAGACGCGCCGAACATACGAGCAACCATTTTGATCGGTGCTTTACCTGGACGGAAACCATCGAAACGACGATTCTTAGCAATTTTCTTCAGCTCAGCGGTTACAGCGTCTTCGATGTTTGCAGCTGGAACTGTGATAGTTAGATGGCGTTCTAGACCTTCAGTGGTTTCAACGGTAACTTGCATTTTATTTAACCTCAAAACTTACTCAGTGCTACCTGAGTGGTGTTGCCGATCAGTCGTACTGACGGTGGCATCCTTTTCGTGTTATGGCTGGCAACCACACCAAAACCATAACGCCTTAATTCTGATAGTTCCTGCTTTCGCGGGCTTGAACTCACCCGGCCAGGGACTAAAAACGCGGTATTATAGCGATCCTCAGCCCCGTCGTCGAGACAGAGCGGCCGCACCGCAATCAAACCTTTCACACAAGATAGGGGCAAAAATTCCATTTACAAGGGAAAAGCCCAAAAAAATCGGTTCCTTTTACGTTTTTTTGACCGTAGGCGTTTTTAACTGCCTCTTTTACCGCCTAAATGCCGAATTTTTACCGCAATCCCCTCCCCCATCGCTAGCAGGAAAATAACCATGATCCCTCGTGCATATCGGTACGTACTCTTTTAGGTGATGTCACGGGGAAATCTGGATGACAGTGGAAAAAAAGAAAGTTTGGGTTGTCGGGGCTAACGGCGGGCTGGGGTTAGCCCTGTGCCAGCATCTTGTGGCGCAAGGCCACCAAGTCACTGCCCTCTCCCGCAGTCCGTCCACGGCCCTGCAGCAGCTGCAAGGCCGTCATAGCGGCCAAATGGCGACCGTCGTGGGAGATATTTGCCAGCCAGGATCGCAAGCCATCCCGCAACTATCAGCCCTCTTCGCCCGCTGCGGCCTCCCGGACTGGACACTCAATGCATCAGGGTTGCTGCATGCTGCAGGCGCTGACAAAATGCCGGAGAAGCGCCTATCCCAACTGACCCCGTCGTTCCTTGCCGCGAACATCCAAGCCAATACCTACACCAGCATTGCTATTGCGCAGTTTCTCGACCCACTTTACACCCGCGAGGATCCATTTCGCCTGGTGTGCCTGTCCGCCATGGTCGGCTCGATCGGCGATAACCGTGCCGGCGGGTGGTACAGCTACAGAATGAGCAAGGCCGCGCTCAATATGTTTGTCAAAACCCTCAGCATCGAGTGGCAAAGGCGCTACCCCTTCGCCTGCGTGGCAGCGATACATCCCGGGACCACGGACACACCGCTCTCCGCCCCCTTCCAGCACAGCATTAGCCGAGAAAAACTCTACTCGCCAGCGCTCTCTGCCCAGCGGATCTGCCATGTTTTATCAGCCCTCACCCCTACCGACAGCGGCAATTTCTTCCATTGGGATGGAACGATTCTGCCGTGGTAAGCAGGTTGGGATCAAAAACAAGCTAAAAGATTCTAAATAGACGACGGATTGCACAAATTTCAACCACTCACACCTATATGATATTTGTTTTATATTCCCCAAGAGCATGCAGTGACAATCAGGCTGCACAAGATAAAGGACAAGACGATGAAAAGGAACAAGGCAACCGTGATCGCCTCATGGCAACCTGCCAACGAACGTGAGCAACAAGCATTGAGACAGTTTCTGATGGGTGAAATTGCTGGATGCAGTAAACAACATCAAGGCGGCACAGGAAAAACCGGGATGGATACGGGACGGTTGATTCGTTAGCTATAAGATACATAGAGAAGGGAAATGGCGCGCCCTGCAGGATTCGAACCTGCGACCACATGCTTAGAAGGCACGTGCTCTATCCAACTGAGCTAAGGGCGCATCATTAGGCGTAACGCTGAAGTTACCGGACGAATTATACGTCCCCACTCATTCACGTCAACGCCTTTTCCCCTATTTTACTTGCATTTGCGTTTAAGTGTTTAAACATAGACCAAATTGGGCAATAACAGGCTAGAGGCTAAACGCGCTAACAATAACCACACTAAAACAGCAACTATTACCAAAACGTAAACAAAACCAGCGCGCAAACGTTTGCGATGTGGATCTTCTTAACATTCTCTGCGACAATACAACAATTCAGTAGCCTGATAATACTCACCCGTGGGTACATTCAAACCACCAAGCTACTTCATTACCTGTTCAGTTACTTTCAGTCCAAGGGATAAACATGGCCGCTCAAATCATTGATGGGAAACTCATTTCGCAAACAGTTCGTCAAGAAGTTGCTGCCCGAGTCAAGGCTCGTGTCGATGCCGGCCTTCGTGCGCCGGGATTAGCCGTTGTCTTGGTCGGCCAAGACCCTGCCTCGCAAATCTATGTCGGCAGCAAGCGCAAGGCCTGTGATGAAGTCGGCTTCGTATCTAAGTCCTTTGACTTACCGGCCACAACCACCGAAACAGAATTACTCGCCCTTATCGACGAGCTCAATAGCGATAACGATATAGATGGTATCTTGGTCCAGCTCCCCCTTCCCGCAGGGATCGACAGCACCAAGGTGCTTGAGCACATTGACCCAGAAAAAGACGTCGATGGCTTCCACCCATACAATGTTGGCCGCCTCTGCCAACGCATTCCCAAGCTGCGCTCCTGTACTCCCAAAGGCATCTTTACTTTGCTTGAGCGCTACAACATCGCGCTTCGCGGCAAGCATGCCGTGATTGTTGGCGCCTCCAATATTGTCGGCCGCCCAATGACCCTGGAACTCTTATTGGCAGGCGCCACCACCACTACCTGCCACCGATTCACCCAAGATTTGGAAAGCCATGTGCGCCAGGCCGACATTCTTGTGGTTGCCGTAGGCAAGCCGAACTTCATCCCCGGCGAATGGGTCAAACCAGGGGCAACGGTTATCGATGTAGGCATCAACCGCTTGGACAGCGGCAAGCTTGTTGGGGATGTGGAATACGATATCGCCCGCGAGCGCGCCCGCCATATCACCCCGGTGCCAGGCGGAGTTGGACCAATGACCGTCGCCACCTTGATCGAGAATACCCTGCATGCATGCGAGCAGTATCACGCGGAGAAGTGATTAAAACGGTTCTGTGGTTCTGTAATAATTTTTAATAATCAATAAAAAAGCGAGAGTATTTTTACTCTCGCTTTTGCTTCTGAGCCTAGAAGCTGCACTATAACGCGATCTTCAGTATTAAGTACCCCATTTAACCTTAGGGCCTCAGAACCATAGTACCGCTCTTAATTCTTCACCATCTCTTTGAGGTAAGCCGTAAACTCTTCACCCAGTGACTCGTGGCGCATACCGTATTCGACAAATGCCTGCATATAGCCCAGCTTGCTACCGCAATCGTGGCTCTTGCCTGACATATGGAACGCATTCACCTGCTGATCTACCATCAGCATATCAATGGCATCGGTCAGCTGAATTTCATCGCCCGCACCGACCGGCGTACGTGCCAGTAGTGCCCAGATCTCCGCCGGCAGGACATAGCGTCCCACAATGGCCAAGTTAGATGGCGCTTCTTCTCGGGCTGGCTTTTCCACCACCTTGGTCATTGCCGCAGTTTGACCCGGCTTTAGCTCAGCGCCGCTAATATCAGCCACCCCGTAGCTCGACACTTCGGACATCGGCACTGGCTCGACCATTACCTGGCTGATCTGGGTATCGTTAAACGCCTTCACCATCGCCGCCATGTTCTCACGGCGCAGATCACTGGCAGCATCGTCCAAAATCACGTCCGGCAGTACCACGGCAAAAGGCTCATCGCCTACCAGAGGGTGGGCACACAATACCGCATGGCCCAACCCTTTTGCCTGCCCCTGGCGCACATGCATGATGGTGACATCTCTCGGGCAAATGTTTTGCACTTCATCAAGCAGCTGGCGCTTAACACGTTTTTCCAGCGTCGCTTCCAGCTCGAATGAGGTATCGAAGTGGTTCTCAATCGAGTTCTTCGATGAGTGGGTCACCAACACAATCTCTTTGATACCAGCCGCAACACATTCGTTAACCACATATTGAATCAACGGCTTGTCGACGATAGGCAGCATCTCTTTGGGGATCGCCTTGGTCGCTGGAAGCATGCGCGTACCCAAGCCAGCAACCGGGATCACAGCCTTGCGTACAGGGGAAGATGTAGACATATTTTGTTCCATTTAAAATAATTCAAACCACTATAACAAACTCATTGCAAGCGAATCCAACACTGCAATAAGAAGGGGTCACTTTTTCACCAGGTCTTCATTCTGGACGCTGACTTTGACGGGCTTACCCAACAAATTGATCAACATAAACGACCGTTTCTCGCCATCCGGCTCTTGGTAGATGGCCTCGATCCCCTTGAACTGTCCCTGAGTCAGCTTCAGTGTTTCACCAGGTTTCGGCAGATCTGACAACTTTGACTGCTGCTCCTCGGAGTCTTCATTGATCATCAAGCTATAGATGAGATCCGGATTGACAGTCTGCGGCCGGGCTCCTTGGCGGATGAAATCAGCCACACCACGAGTCGACCGTACCGTGGTATAACTGATGCTTTCCGGATCAAAGTAGACAAACATATAACTCGGAAACAGAGGCTCAAATGCTGTCACCCGCTTGCCACGAACTATTTTCTCCACCGTCACCTGCGGGTAGTAACACTCAACCCCTTGACGATCAAGATTGATCACCGCTCGCTCTTGTTCACTGCGCTTGCAATATAGTAGGTACCAATCTTTCATAGCAATCTCAGTCAGTTAATCCTCTCGCATGAATTAATTATACCTAAGCCACCCTTAGCGACAATGTTTTGCCGCTGCTCACGGCCAATCGTCACCCGTTTGTCACCCAACCACCCGACCCTGGCAAAATGTAACAATCATTAACAGCAGCCAGCAACAAAAAACAATTCCACAAATAAGTCAAAACTCAGCATTAAACACCATATTTTTAGTTTTATTTAGAATTTGATTTAGCCCTCTTCTTGGAAATCTGAAATTTCAATTTTGAGCAAATAGCAAACAAACGCTTATTAATCAACATGTTGCATTGTTTTTGTTTTGTTTTTTATTTGTAACGATTTGCAGTTTAATAATTTGTCATTTATAACAGGTGCGACATTAGCAAACACAAAACCAACTAAATTCAGAGAATAATCATGAGCAATCTAAGTAGTGGCACTTTGTTAGGCCATCCAAAAGGCTTGTTCTTACTGTTTGGAACCGAACTGTGGGAACGTTTTTCTTACTACGCGATGCGTGCCATTCTAGTCCTTTATCTCACCGACAAAACCATCAACGGTGGTCTTGGCTGGTCGACACAGGATGCCCTTAACCTTTACGGTATCTATACCGGCCTGGTCTACATCACCCCCCTCATCGGTGGTTGGATTGCCGATAACTTCCTTGGGCAGCGCCGCTCAATCATTATCGGTGGTATCTTGATGGCCCTGGGCCAGTTTACCCTTGCCCTTCCAAACAGCATGGTCGACCCGCATTCTGTGACAGCCTTTTACCTCGGCCTAGGCTTGCTGATCATTGGTAACGGTATGTTCAAGCCGAACATTTCGACCATGGTCGGTGATCTTTACCAGGAAGGGGATAACCGTCGTGACGGTGCATTCACCATCTTCTACATGGGTATCAACCTTGGCTCATTGCTGGCGGGTATTATTGCCGGTACCGCCTCTGCTGCTTACGGTTGGAAAGCGGGCTTCCTTACTGCCGGCATCGGTATGTTGATCAGCCTGGTTACCCAGATGATTTTTGCCGAGCGTCTGCTGGGCGATATTGGTAAGGAGCCTGCGGCTAAGCGCGCGGCAGCGATGAACAAATCAGGCAAGCAAGAGCCGCTGACCAAACAGGAAAAAGATCGCCTGAAGGTTATCTTGATCATGGGGATGTTCGTGGTCATTTTCTGGGCGGGCTTCGAGCAAGCCGGTGGCCTGATGAACATCTTCTCTCAGCAGTACACCGACCGTATGATCGGCAGCTTTGAAGTGCCTGCGGCCTGGTTCCAGTCACTCAACCCGTTCTTCGTGATCACCCTGGCACCGCTTATCGCTTCTATCTGGGTGAAAATGGGTCCAAAAGAGCCAAACTCCCCGGTTAAATTTGCCATGGGTCTATTCTTCCTGGCGGCGGGCTTTGTTTGCATGATGGGTGCCGTGATGCAGCAAGGTGGTGATATCACCGTGAAGACATCGATGTTCTGGCTAGTCGGTGCCTACTTCTTCCACACCCTCGGTGAGCTTTGCCTATCGCCAATCGGCCTATCGATGGTTACCAAGCTGGCTCCACTTCGTCTGGCTTCCCTGATGATGGGTGCTTGGTTCGGCTTCAATGCTATCGCTAACTATGTGGCTGGTATTATCGGTGCCCACGTGGGTGAAGCCGGCCCAATGGCTATCTTCAGCGGTATTGCAATTGCTGCCACAGTTTCAGGTGTTCTTCTGCTGCTATGCTCAAACCAGCTGATCCGCTGGATGCACGGCGCAGAAGGCAAGGTGGTTGAAGAAGAGGCAGAGCCTCAGCCTGTAGAGGCATAATCCAATCGCTGCACGCCAACAGCAATCAAAACGGAGAGCCTCGGCTCTCCGTTTTGGTTTTTGAGAGGTAGCCTGGTGCTCAGCTTTTGGCTTTTCGCTTGAAGGTTAGGCTAAAACTGGCAGAGCCAATTTCACTTAACGACAGCCGCCCACCGGAATCAGCCAGTTTGAGGCTGACACTGTCATTCTTACTGGCTTGGTTACCCAGCCAAGGCTGCGCCTTCACCACTTGCTCGCCATCACTGGTTTGCAACCTCGCCGTCAACCCGGCAGAGGCAACATTCAGGGTTCGGTCTGTGACATCGAAAATACCGAAAATTGCTTTAATCGGTGACGCATAACCTGAATTGCGCATCCCCTTCTCTATCAAGGTGATCAGCCCCGATAGGGAGTTTTGGTCACTCATCCGGGTACGCAGATAATCGTTAAAAAATGCCCGTATCAGTAACGTGGTTGCCGTACCGTTATCGCCACCAGTAGCCGAGTCAACCAGATAAAAGGCCAACCTTCCATCTATCAACCAGGTGTAATCAAGCAACACTGGCTGAACATCGGTGGCCTGCAACACGCAATAGGTGAGCTGCCAATCCCCGAGTGAAGATTCAGTTTCCGGCATCAGGCCAATAAGCAACTCCCTTGCTGCCCGGGGATTTGCCTTGAGCTCCTCGATGTGCCACTCCAATTCCTCGTCGACCACCGTTTCGTCCTCGAGGTCCACCCACTGACTGGAAAAGCCCTGATTGTGGGTAACGGAGTCTTCCGTTTTCAACACCGATAGAATCGCAGCCTTGAGCACCATGATGTTATCTAGCGGTTTGATCAGAAAATCCTTGACCCCATGACGCAACGCCGCCGCCACATCCGACATGTTGCCGGTACCGGATATCACGATGATCGGCACCATCGGGTACTGCAACGACACCTCTTCGACAAACTCCATCCCGGTCAATACCGGCATGGCCAAATCACACAACAAAATATCCGGCATACCTTCACGCAGTGCCTTCAACCCCTCTAATCCATTTTCAGCTTCGCGCACTCGGCAGCCCTGGCTGGAAAGGAAACCAGTCAGCATTGTTCTAAATACTGGATCATCCTCAACGATGAGAACGTCTTTTTCTTCAAGCAAAGCCTGCTCCCTGGCTGAAGAATGATAATGGTGCTTGGCACCTAATGTACCGTCGGACTGGGAATGCGTACTCATGACATTACAAACCACAGGCTTGACTAACCTATCAAAAGCATAGGTCTAAATCCGCAGGCCGTCAGGAGATTGATGGCTCTTTGGGCGAAAATATTGAATTTTGTTAACAGCATCAAAATTTAAATTTTTCAATTACTAAGAATTAGCGCAATAAGAAAAACACACGATATCTTGATTTACAGCAAAAGTTGTCCTGAAAGCGACATCTTTTTACATATTTTGTTATACAATTCCCCATTATAAGTTTTCAGTGTTGTACAGTTATGAAGCTTGACGATTTGAATTTATTCCGCATGGTTGTGGAAAACGGCAGTTACACAGCAACGTCTCGTAAGACCCAGGTGCCAGTTGCCACCCTGACCCGGCGTATTCAGGCCCTTGAAGAGTGCCTGAATATCCGACTACTAAACCGTCATGCAAGGAAGCTATCACTGACAGAAGCCGGACAAAAGTTCTACGACGAGTGCAGCCCTCTGCTCCATAGCCTGGTCGATACCGCCGAGCATGTCAGCGAGGAGTGCAAAGGTGCAGCCGGTAAATTAAAAATTGCCGCGCCGTCAAACCTGACCAAGGTGATGCTGCAGCCATTGCTCAATGCCTTTATGAAAGAGCACCCGGCGATCAACATCCAGTTGATGATGAGCAACGACCCGGAAATTCTCGACCCGACCGATTGGGACGTGATCTTCCGCGTTGGCCCGCAGCGCGACTCTACCTTGATTGCCCGCAAAATCAACGCGGTTAAAGATATCCTGGTGGCCAGTCCCGAGTACCTCAAAGCCAATAGCGAGCCAAAGCATGCTCAGGATCTGCACCAGCATCCTTTGTTGAAAGGGAAGCCACTGCTCCGCTGGCGCCTGACCAACGGCGACGGGGAGACCGTCACCGTTTCTGATCGCGGCCGCTACGAAGCCAACGAACTCAATGTCGTTCGCAAAGCCTGTATGGCAGGCCTTGGAATTACCCTGATGCCAGATGTCATGCTGGAAAAATACATTTCATCCGGCGAGTTAGTTCAAATTCTCAAGAACTGGTCGTCTAACCAGCGTGACGTTTACCTGATGTATAACCATCGCGACTACCAGCCAGAGAAACTGCGCCTGTTTATTGAGTTTGCCAGCGAGTATTTTAAGCTGTAACAGTCGCTCACTTTCACATCTAAGCGCTGCCTACGGGTGGCGCTTTTCACGTAAGACCTTAGCCCCCGCCTTAAAAACCGCTTCTAGCTGCTTGCTAACTTTTTCATCCCCGACTAAATGTTAATAGTACTGGCATAAAACGCCTCCCTGTATCTGTGTTTAACGGTAGGCAAGGCCACTGCGAACAAGAAGAGCACGCTGCGAGCTGAGCGTAGAAACGCTCTTCGAGGACGAATGACAACAAGCACGATTCAATGAGGAAGCGTTATGATTCTGGGACATTTATTCGGTTTATATACCCACCCCAAACAAGAGTGGCGGGCCATTGACAAGGAACATGAAGGGATCCAAAGCAGCGTAAGCCATATTCTGCTGATTGCCTTGCTGCCCCCTGTCTTTGCCTTCATCTCCAGTGTTTTTATTGGTTGGCGAATCGGCGTCGGTGCGCCAATTTATCTCACCCAAGGCAGCGCACTGGCGATGTCCGTTGCCATGTACTTCGCCCTGATTGCCGGTGTCTTTGCCCTCGCCTACCTAACGTACTGGATGAGCCACACCTTCGGCTCAACACCGACCTATACCCAGGCAGTGGAACTGGCCGCCTATACCGCAACGCCGCTTTTCATGGTCAGCATTGCAGCTATCTACCCGCAGATCTGGTTCCTGATGATTGCCGGCCTTATCGGTATCGCCTATTCCGTGTACTTACTCTATACCGGGGTCCCAATCCTGATGCATATCCCCGAGGAGAGAGGGTTCATCTATGCCAGCTCTATCGTCACCTGCGGTTTGGTACTGCTGGTCTCGATCATTGCCGGCTCGGTGATCCTCTGGAACCTAGGGATTGGGCCGCAGTTTAGTCACTAGAATAGCGATTCTGTGGTTCTGTGGTTCTGTGGTTCTGTGGTTCTGTGATTCTGTAGTCAAAAAAAGCGAGAGCTAAGCAGCTCTCGCTTTTTTATTTGCGTTTCTATGGTCTTACACAAAGCCTAAAAAGCCAAAACATCTCTAAGGTTGGTTCTTAATCCATAGAACCATAGGAACAAAGTACCGTACCTACACCCCTTCGTTGTGCAGCTCGAGGTTAGCGAGATCCTGCTGGATTTCACGCTTGGTCTTGGCATCTTCGCTGCGCAGCGAGTCCAGGTAATCCAGGTAGCACTGGTCAATGTCGCCGGTAACGTATGAGCCGCTGAAGACGGAGGTTTCGAACTGCTGAATATCCGGGTTACCTTCAGCAACCGCATCAACCAGATCTTGCAGGTCTTGGAAAATCAGGCCGTCGGCACCGATCATCTTGCTGATTTCATCCACTTCGCGACCATGGGCAATCAACTCGTTTGCGGTTGGCATATCGATACCATACACATTCGGGAAACGAACCTCAGGTGCTGCCGAAGCTAGGTAAACCTTACGAGCGCCTGCTTCACGGGCCATCTCAATGATCTGCTCTGATGTGGTACCGCGAACGATAGAATCATCCACCAGCAGCACGCTCTTGCCCTTGAACTCGGAGCGGATCGCGTTCAGCTTACGGCGAACGGATTTGCGGCGCATTTGCTGACCCGGCATGATAAAGGTACGGCCAACATAGCGGTTTTTTACGAAACCCTGACGGTATGGCTTGTCGAGAGTGCGAGCGATTTCCAGGGCACTGTCACATGATGTCTCTGGAATTGGGATCACCACATCGATATCCACGTCAGCCCACTCACGTTTAATTTTCTCACCCAGCTTCTGGCCCATGTTTACGCGCGCGCCGTACACTGACACTTTATCGATGAACGAGTCAGGGCGGGCAAAGTAAACAAACTCAAACACACAAGGGTTCAGGGTTGGGTTATCTGCACACTGCTGAGTAAATAGCTGACCATCAAAGGTGATGTAGACCGCTTCGCCCGGTGCCACGTCACGCATGAAATCAAAGCCCACAGCATCCAGTGCGACCGACTCTGAAGCCACCATGTACTCCACCTGACCTTCAACTTCACGCTTACCAAGGCACAAAGGACGAATACCGTGCGGGTCACGGAATGCAATCATACCGTGGCCAATCACCATAGAAACCACAGCATAAGCGCCAGAGACCATGCGGTGCACTTCACGCACTGCATCGAAGATTTCTACAGGTGTGATTGGGTAGGTCTTGGCATTTTCCAGTTGGTTGGCCAAAACGTTGAGCAGGATTTCTGAATCCGAGGTAGTGTTGACGTGACGACGCGCTTTTTCAAACAGCTGCTCTTTGATCTCACCCGCATTGGTCAAGTTACCGTTATGGGCCAGTGAAATACCGTAGGGTGAGTTCACATAGAAAGGCTGAGCTTCTGACGCGCTTGAGCTACCAGCAGTCGGATAGCGTACATGGCCAATCCCCACGTTACCCTGCAAACGTTGCATGTGCTTAGCTTCGAACACATCGCGAACCAAACCGTTCGCTTTACGCAGACGAAAACGATTGCTTTCCAAGGTAACAATACCAGCCGCATCTTGGCCGCGGTGCTGCAGCACGGTCAAAGCATCATAAATAGACTGGTTAACCGGGGTTGACCCCACGATTCCGACAATACCACACATGTCCTAAATCCTCGTCACGCTTAATTTGAAATTCAGCGGGTATTCGGCCTAGCCAAATACCCGCTGATAGCTTTTCCATTAGGTATCAGTCGATTACTACTGAACCTGATATTCCCAAGTCACCTCAGGCATTCATCCAACACCGTTCGCTATAGCGCGCCCGGCAAAAAGCTTGATGTGTCCTTGAGGTATGTGAAGAACCATTCAATCACTACGCCAAACTGCGGGATCAACTGGGACTGCTGCCACCAATCCGAATCCGCGAAGCCTGTAAAGGCGTCCATGAAGAACAGCACTGCCGCAACAATCAAAACGCCGCGCACCCCACCGAACACAATTCCCAGTACCCGATCTGTACCCGACAGACCGGTTTTTTGTACCAGTTGTCCAATTACATAGTTCACTACTGCACCGACTATCAGCGTCGCAATGAACAAAGCAGCAATCGCGCTGCCGTTCCGAAGCATCTCATCCTGAATATTAGTGAAATAGGCAGCCAGCTGTGCATAAAAGTTACTTGCCACGAAAAACGCTGCAAACCATATCACTAACGAGAGCGCTTCCTTAACAAAGCCTCGGATCAAACTCACCAGAGCCGAGAAGCCAATTACGCCTAAAATTACGTAATCAATCCAAATCATCATTTGTTGTATTCTTATTGTTGGTGCGTATTCTAACAGAAAAAATGAGAACGCAAACGTTTACCTAAGGGTTTAGTGGATTAAATCTGACCAATCGGCCCTTCAATCCGGTCAATTCTTCCAATTTCTTGATGTCACCTGACAGCTTTTGCTTGGACACATCAGGACCAACAACCACCCTGGCAAGATCCCCTTGCTGAGGCTGCTTTGGAAAAACATGTGCCTGATAACCCGCTTTACGAAGACGCTCAACCAGCTGGTTGGCATTATCAAAATTGCGGAAAACCCCCAACTGCACCACCCAGGCACTGTCTTGATTGCCGACTTTCGGCTCAGTGACCGGTTGCGGTTCGACCTTTAGCGGCTGGTTAGCCGCCTCGATAGCCGCGGCGGTAACCTCAACCTGCTGTTCAGGCTGCGGCTCATCAATCACCACCGTTACCGGCTCCGGGGGTAAATCCACCTCAGCAAACTCCGGAGCCGGGATGGTTTCATACTCGACTTCATCGGTGATTTCAGGCTGCAGCGGAATACTGGCAAATTGCTCTTGGTAATGCTGCTTCTTGCCATCGAACAAATCGGGAAGAAAAATCACCCCGATGGCCACCAAAATGATCGTACCGACCAACCGGCTCTGAAATTTACTTGCCACAATTACTCCTGATTCTTTGCTTCAATGTGACTGGTTATCTGCCCCACAGTGTAAAAGGAGCCAAATACAATTACCATATCGTCAGCTTGTGCCTGTGTCAGCGCTTTGTCATAAGCCGCTTCCGGGGTCAGGTGTGTCTCGGTTGCCGCCGGCAGGTGGGCGAGGATCTCCTCCGCACTGGCTGCTCGCGGGCCTGTCAGCGACGCTGGATACCAGCAGTCAACGACTTGCGTCATTTCAGCTATGGTCGCAGCAATATCCTTGTCGTGCAGCATCGCCACCACAGCATGAATTTTGTGCTTGCCGTGTTTTTGCTTCATGCTTTCCAGCTGCTTGGCAAAATACTGTGCCGAATGCGGATTGTGGGCCACATCCATGATCACCAAAGGCTGATCTGATACCTTCTGCATCCGCCCTGGCAAGCTGGCATCGGCCAACCCTTCAATCACGTTCTCATCGCTAATGTCTAGCTCGGCAACCGCCAGCGCCATCAGCGCCGTCGCGGCATTTGGCAATGGCAACGAAGGCAGCGGAAGCTGCTCCAAAGTGAATGCCCCACTTTGCCAGCGCCAATGATCTTCCTCGACACTGTACTCAAACTGATAACCCACCTGGTACAGCTTGGCATCGATATCATCGGCATGGGCCGGTACCGTGGCCGGCGGGTTAGGCTGGCCGCACACGGCAGGCTTGCCACTGCGGAAAATACCTGCCTTTTCATAGCCGATCACATTGATGTCATCACCCAGCCAGTCGACATGGTCAACCGCCAGGCTGGTGATCACCGACACGTCATGGTCGACGACATTGGTGGCGTCCAGGCGGCCACCCAACCCTACTTCCAATAAAACGACATCTACCTGGCGAGACTTGAACAGATACAGGGCAGCAAGGGTACCAAACTCAAACAGGCTCAAGCTGGTTTCACCGCGCTGCTGCTCAATAGCGGCAAAGGCTTCGCTATGCGCGCTATCAGGCAGTTCGATGCCGTTGATGCGAACCCGCTCGTTATAACGCACGAGATGCGGAGAGCTATAGACCCCGACCCGGTAGCCGGCTTTGAGCAGGATCGCTTCCATCATGGCACAGGTCGACCCCTTGCCATTGGTGCCCGCCACGGTGATCACGCACGGGGCCGGCTTGGTCAGCTCGGCTTGCTGCGCCACCGCCTGCACGCGGTCAAGGCCAAGATCAATCGCGCTGGTATGAAGGTGTTCAAGATAGGTCAGCCATGCGGCCAAAGGGGAGTTTGCTTGAGGTGCTGTCAATCCGGACATCATATTTCATTTCGCTATAACAATATGAGCCCTAATTTACCACTGAACGCGTCCAGACCAAACAGCAATGTATTGATTCTTGACAGAGAGAAGCAATAAATCGAGAGGCAGCCACTGCGGGGATAGATAGAAAAAAACGGGGCCAAAGCCCCGTTCTCTGTTATCTGTTCCAAGCGGTACGTGCTTACTCTTCAGTTTGCTCGTTCGACTCTTGCGCCTTCTCTTCTTCCGCCTTGGCTGGCTGCTCAACAGGGACAGGCACAACCATTGGTGATTCACTCTGGGTCAGCTTGGCTACCAAGCCACCGATACGCTGGCGCATTTCGCGGCGGTCAACAATCATGTCAATCGCACCGTGCTCAAGCAGGAACTCGCTGCGCTGGAAACCTTCCGGCAGCTTCTCACGAACTGTCTGCTCGATAACGCGCTGGCCTGCAAAACCGATCAACGCTTTTGGTTCACCGATATTGATGTCACCCAGCATCGCCAAACTTGCCGATACGCCACCCATTGTCGGGTCTGTCAGTACCGAGATGAACGGCAGACCTTTTTCAGACAGACGCTCAAGCGCAGCACTGGTTTTAGCCATCTGCATCAGTGACATCAATGCTTCTTGCATACGGGCACCGCCACTGGCCGAGAAGCAGACCAGGCCACAATTGTTAGCGATGGCTTCATCAACCGCGTGTACGAACTTGGCCCCAACCACAGAGCCCATTGAGCCCCCCATGAAAGAGAATTCGAATGCACAGGCTACCAGCGGCTGGCCGAGCAGAGTCCCTTTCTTCACTACAAGGGCATCTTTCTCGCCACTCGCCTTCTGTGCAGCTGATAGACGATCTTTATACTTCTTGGAGTCGCGGAACTTCAGCTTGTCTTTCGGCTCAAGCTCTGGCGCAATTTCAACCTGCCCGTCGGCATCCAGGAAGGTTTCCAGGCGACGACGCGCCTTCATGCGCATGTGATGGTCACATTTCGGGCAAACTTCCAAGTTACGTTCTAGATCGGCGTGATAAAGCACTTGTTCGCAAGAAGTACACTTGGTCCACACCCCTTCAGGGATGGACGCTTTGCGAGAAGAAACAATATTGCTTTTTGTAAGGATCTTTTCCAGCCAGCTCATGAATGACCTTTTATCTTTTATTTCCCTGCCCTTAGGGTCTTAGCGGCAGAGAATTACAAATTCGTTAATTTTCCGAGGTGGAATTAAAGCACAAACTCGTCTAACTGTAGATAAAAAACTGGTACTACGAGTTAGCTCGAGCCAAATCTTGCCGTTATCTGCCCGATCAATCTGGCAAGAACAACGGGCCAACAGGCACTTTCGGCAGATCGTATTCTTCAGGATAGTCCACTTCTACCAGGTACAGACCTTCCGCTTTGGCTGTTGCACCTGCCAATGTGCGATCTTTCTGGGCCAGCAACCACTGGATCCATTCCGGCTTTTCTTCGCCTCGGCCGACTTTAATCAGGCTTCCGGTAATGTTGCGCACCATATGATGAACAAAGGCGTTGGCCTTGATATCAATGATCACAAAGTTACCCTGACGCGATACGTTCAAATGCATTAGATTACGCCAAGGGCTGCGGGATTGACAATACACAGCACGGAAGGATGTGAAGTCATTCTCACCCAGCAAGTACTGGCCGGCTTCATGCATCGCCTTTTCATCGAGCTCGCCGTGGTAATGGCTCACCCCAGAGGCCAAAATAGCCGGGCGGTAGGCATGATTATAAATGATGTAGCGGTATCGGCGTGCCGTCGCGGTAAAACGGGCATGAAACTCGTCATCCACTCTTTTGGCCCAGCGCACCGCGATATCCTTTGGCAAATGGGCATTGACCCCCATACTCCACGCCGCCATCTTTCGGTCAACATCGACATCAAAGTGGACAACTTGCCCGGTACCATGAACCCCAGCATCGGTCCTGCCCGCGCACTGCACTTCTACAGGCTTATTGGCAATCTTGCTCAGCGCCTTTTCCAAACGTTCCTGAACACTGTCTACATCACGCTGGCGTTGCCAACCGTAGTATTTCGCACCGTCGTACTCAATACCTAAAGCTATTCGCATAATATTCTTCGTCTTGCTGGCGGCCGAAGGCCGGTTTTCAAATTAAGAGGGGGAGTATAACAAAAAAAGCGGAAGCATGTGCTTCCGCTTTCTTTGGTACTGGATCCTAGGCTCTGCAGGTAGACTCGTTGAGTCAAACCTATATAAATTAATCAGTTATCGTTGAAGTTACTATCTTCAATGGTTCCGATGCTAATCCAAAGTGCTTTAGCAGCTTTGCCCCGATAATGACTCCATAGAACCGTTCTTAATTTCTCAGCTTCGCCAACAGGGCTTGTGCTTCTTGCTGCAGTTGGGCATCGCCTCCTTGGGCGACTTGCTCAAGCAACCCACGGGCACCTTCGCTGTCATTCATTTCGAGATAAGCCTTGGCCAGATCGAGCTTGCTGGCAAACTCCCCCTGGCTGTCGATATCCAGGCTACCGATATCAGACAACACATCCGGAAACTCATCCAGGCCAACATCGAGATTCAGTGGCGCTTCGTCCAACTCGGTCTCAAGCAGCTCGTCATCCAAATCTTTCATCAGCTCATCGATACTGATGTAAGAGGACTCAGGCCGCTCATGCTTAACCGGCTCTGCCGCTTGGGGCTCAGTCACTAATTCGCTGGCCGCTTCATCTATCGCAGACAAAGGCTCCAACTCCTCTTCCGCAGCATAGATCTCAGACTCGGCACCAGCACTATCGTCAGCCATGAGCTCATCTTCATCGAAGGCTGGGACATCTTCGATATTCATCTCTGGCTGCTCACCCCAATCCTCACCTTCAAGTTCAGGTTCAGGGCTACTCGCCGACCAAATCTCATGCTCTTCTTCCGACAGGTCGTCAGCGGCTGACGTATCAGCAGCCACTTCCTGTGGACGGCCGACCAGCAGCTCTCGCTCCCAGTCCGCCTGCAATTCAGGATCGCTGAGCAGGGCATCCATATCCAGCCCTGCCGAGTCGACAAACTCCTCGCTCAACGGCCCATCAGCAATATTCGTTGCCTGGGCGTTTGGTTGGGTGCTCTCTTGAAACTCTGCCGCCTGTTGCTCCGGCTGCGGGCTAAAGGGTTCTGCAGGCGCAGCCGCCTCCTGGGCTGGCGATGACTGCGGGTCGATCCCCTGCTCTCGCTCATACTGCTCAAGCTCATACTGCTCATCGAAGGAGGCCTGCAGGGCATCATCCTCGCTAAACTCAGGCAGGCTTGCGGGATCCAGGGTTTCAAACTCAATGTCCGGGCGACCATGCAACGAATATGGGCTGGCAGGCTCGGCTAGCGAAGGCTCGGCCTGCTCACTCGCGGACAGCGCGTCAGCAATGGCCTCGGGCTGAGGCTTCTCTGCCGCTTCTGCAGCCTGCTGCAGCTGGCGCACGACATTATCGAGCATGGCCTGCTCGTCATCCCCGTCCAGCGCATGCTCGCCTTCTTGCAGCGGCTCCAATTCCGGGTCATTAAACGCCGCGTCTTCATCGAACTCAGGCAGCTCATCGACCGACAAAGTAGCCCTATCAATGACGTCCTGAGCCATCTTTTCAGCGGCTTTTTGCAAGATCCCTTCCGGCTCAGGGGCCTCATCAAGCTCTGCTAATAGCGTTTCCTCATCAAAAACAGGGAATTCATCGTCAAAGTCGGCACTCGATTCAGCCGCTCTTTCCTCTTGAGCTGCGACGCTCTGCTCTGCTTGTTCTTCCGCCGCCGTTGCTGGCGGTGGCGATTGAACAGCATCCAGCTCGTCAGAGCCTGGCGCTTCCACACGGTCAAAATCATCGCCGCTAGCCTGCTCATCATTCCCCAAGCTCTCTAGCAGCTGCTCAACAGTTTGGCCAATCGCTTCGATTTCAGCACGGTCATCCCGTATTGCCGAGTCCATGTCAGCCGCAGCCAGCAACTGCTCGATTTCATCAATTTCAGGCTCAGGCGCCAGAGCCGCTTGAGGCGGTTCCTGTACCGCACTACTGTCACTATTGTCCTGTGACGGCAACTCATCGGTTGCTAATGGTGCGCCGCCATCAAGGTCGGTGCTGGCTTTAAGGCCTGCGCTTTGAACATCGTTACTGCTCGCTTCTAGACCGGCACTCGCTTCTGGGCCAGTGCTCTCAACCTCTGGGCTTGCCAAGACCGCATCGTCGTGTTTTTCAGCTTCCTGGCTGAAGGGGGCCTGCTGTGGCCCACCACCGCTTTCACGCACATTCTCTTCATGGCGTTCAACATCTTCCCCGCTCTCTGGCACGAAATGCTGCTCCAGAATATCGTCAAGCAGCTCGGTGCTGTCCTCTTCGATGCGGATATTATCAAGTGCGACAGGCTGCTGCTCAATGTCATCGTCAAGCATGTCACCATCAAAATCATCAATATCGAGATCGTCGGTATCCAAACCTTCACCGACATCAGCCAGCAGCTCATCGAGCAGCTCTGTGCTGTTTTCAGCAACTTCAATATCATGGTTGGACAGCAGATCGTCTGCCTCAGGCTCATCCAGCAGCTCATCAAGCAGCGCCGTACTGTCCTCTTCCAACTCAATCTCTGACGTCAGGCTATCTTCATCCTCGAGCAATTCGTCCAGCAGCGCCGTGGAACGGTCCGCTGACTTATCAGTTTCGCGGTCTACCGCTTGCTCAAACATCGAGGCAAAGTCATTCTCCGCAGCAGGCGACGCCATCATCTCAATATCGGCCAGCGCCTTGTCCACCGCAGCCTGCTCTGCCGTATCTTGCTCGCTCGGCACATTACCCGCAGCACCGTCAACGTCGACGCTGTCAAACAGGGCGTCCAGCTCAGCTTGGCCGACCAACTGCTCAGGCTGTGGTGCTGACTCTGAAGCAACCGAAGGCTGCTCATCCTCATCAGAGGAGAAGAGGTCATCCAGCATCGCCTGATCGATAATCTGATCACCGTCCGCCGACGGGTCTAGCGGTGAGTCAAAATCAAGCTCATCACCGTCGTAAGACAAGTCGAAGCTATCTTCATCGTCATCATCAGCCTGGAGAGACTGCTCCCACATCGCCGCCAATTCTTCGTCAGGGTTAGGCTCAGGCTTACTGTCCATTTCATCCAGCGCCCGCTCCATGTCCTCCAGACCTATAGCCTCATCGTCGCTATTGACCGAGATGCTGCTCGCCCCAAGATTACTGCCGAGCTCAAAGCCGCTGTTTTCCCCTCCCGGCTTCGAATCGAGCGATGATTCCTGACTAAACAGGCTACTTTCAGGGTCATCGAACAAGGACTCTTCATCACCAAACAGATCATCGAGATCATCATCGTCATCCAATGTTAGGTTCGGGACGCCATCATCAGACGGTGCCGGTGACGGCGGTGGCACCATGGCCGTTTCGTCCTGACTCTGCGGCGCATCTAAGGCTTTGACATCGTCTTCTGCTTCGCGCTTGCGGCCAAGCAGGAAATAGGCCAGCAGACTGGCAATCAAGGCACCAGGGATCAATGCCAGTGCCGCCAGCATCCATGGGTTGGCAATCATGCGATCGAATAGCCCAGGCTGGGGTTCAACCACTTGTGCTTGCTGCGCACGCTGCTGGTCAATAAACCCTTTGATTTGCTCGCGCAGCATTTCATCATCGCTCACCTGCTGCTTCAGCGCCGCGACTTCATGCTGCATTTCAGCCAGACGGACACGCAACAGATGATTGCTTTCCAGCAGCTTGGTCATCTGCTCGTCGGAGGCATCCAACTGGGCCTGGAGTGCCGTCGGCTTCGCCGGGATCAATTCGCTCTTCGGCGCGGCTTCCGGCTCACTGGCCTCAACCTCGGTCATGGGTTCTGTGGGTTGCTCCGGTTGGGCAACCACGGTAGGCGCTGGCTTGGGTTCCTGGGGCTTTGGCGCAGGAGCCGCAGGCTTAGGAGCTTGCACCGCCGGCTGCGGCTTTGGTGCCGTCACTTGCGGCTGGGCAGACGTACGGCGCTGGCTACGAGACGATACACGCTGGTCGGCTTCCAGGCGTTGCTTGACGGCATCGGTATATTCTAGGCGCATTTGCCTTTCGGTCGGAATCACCAAATGGCTGCCGGGGATCAGGCCGTGAATATTGCTGTTTTCAAACGCCTGTGGGTTGTTGCGGAAAATCGCACCGATGACCTGATAGATAGAAATCTGGTTATTTGGCCGGTAGCGGGAAGCAATCGACCACAGCGTCTCGTTACTGGTCGTCGGGCCATAGCGGATAGCATCGGCAGACGACGGTGCCACTGTAGCGGCCGGCAAAGAAGAGGTAGCAGGCTGTACGCCTTGAGTTGGCCCGGTAATGCGGATGGTATTAGCGGTGGCCGTATTAGAAATTACCGCGGTGGAAAAAATTACCGGCAGAAAAAAACGTTTTATCATCGTCGAAAGGTCAGACACTGCCTGTCATCCTCTTTGGCAGGAAAAATAGCTACGAATCAATAGCGCACTTCATGTGCACAAATACCCGCGTTGTATGATACAAGAATATTGCATGTCGGCCTATGCACAATAATCTTGAGCGTGACCGAGCCAGCCAATTGAGAGTTCGGGAGCAAGGTCGCAGTCTTGTCCCATGCAAACTCACTGGGCTGGTATTGATAGTAGATTCAGCAAGTTGAAAATACAACAGCGCTTAAACTAGCATCCACTATTTGAAATTAAAAAAGCGCCCTGCTTGAAAAAACATGGCGCTTTAAACTTTATCGGTCCTGTGGTCCTGTGGTCCTGTGGTCCTGTGGTCCTGTGGTCCTGCAACAGGCTCAAAGAGCCTATAATAAAGTCAAAAGTGAGAGATAGTTAAAGCCCATATAACTAGAGCGAAAAACTATAACGAACAGTCACCTTTACTCTACTAGCGCCGCTTTTTACCCCCATAGAGTCTTAGAACCTCAGCACCCTAGCACCGATCTTATTTATAGATACTCTTCGATCAGCTTCTCGGCAATCTGGACACTGTTGGTCGCAGCGCCCTTGCGGACATTGTCAGCAACCACCCACATGTTCAGGCCGCAAGGGTGACTGATGTCTTCGCGGATACGGGCCACCATGACGTGATCCTTACCGGTCGCGTCACTGACCTGAGTCGGGTAGTCATTGCCGTGGAAGACTTCGATACCCTCGGCGTTTTCCAGCAGGCTGATGGCTTCTTCGACATGCACCGGCTGACACGTTTCTACGTGAACCGCTTCGGCGTGGCCGTAGAATACGGGAACACGAACACAAGTCGGGTTAACACGGATATTGTCATCGCCCAGGATCTTCTGGGTTTCCCACACCATCTTCATCTCTTCCTTGGTGTAGCCGTTGTCCATGAACTGATCGATATGAGGCAGGCAGTTGAAAGCAATCTGCTTGTCGTAGACATTGCTTTCCGCAGGCAGGCCGTTAAGCAGCTTGGCCGTCTGGCCCGCTAGCTCGTCCACCCCTTTCTTACCGGTGCCCGATACCGATTGGTAGGTCGCCACATTGATACGCTCAATACCGTATGCCTCGTGGATCGGCTTCAGCGCCACCAACATCTGAATAGTCGAGCAGTTAGGGTTGGCAATAATGTTGCGGTTACGGTATTCCGCCAACGCGTGCGGGTTCACCTCAGGGATCACCAACGGCACATCGTAGTCGTAGCGGAAGCGGGAGGTATTGTCGATCACCACAACCCCGTAATCGGCAGCAATCGGTGCCCAGCGCTCAGACGCTTCTGCTCCGGCAGAGAAAATAGCTAGCTGAACTTGGCCCCAGTCGAACTCTTCAACATTGGTGACACGCACGGACTTACCTTTAAAACGCAAGGTTTTGCCTGCACTACGCTCAGAAGCAAGTAAATAGAGATTGCGAACAGGAAAATTGCGTTCCTCAAGAACTTCTACAATGGTTTCGCCGACAGCGCCGGTTGCACCGAGTACTGCAATATCAAATTCCTGGCTCATGGCCTTTCCTCTACTGTAAAACCTAATTTAGCCAGCGACTCTACCCCAAAATGGGCCTCGCCCGCTACTGTAATCGCGCTATATTCGCGGCGATCCCAGTAATTTTTACGCATCCGGTCAAAAGCCACCGCCATTTCCGGGCTTCCCGCCATCGTTTGGCCCATTTCACGGCGGAACAAACCGTCATCGCGGCGCACATCATAGATGAGCTGGGTCAGGCTAAAGAGGGTCGGCTCGTCCCATTTCCGGCTTAGCGCCACCTGCGGAACCGGCGCAACCGGCAATAGGCTGGCCGCACTCACTTCCTTGGCCAGACCAAGGAATTGGCAATAGCTGTTATAGACCATGGTGGTACCGCGTGCCTTGCCTTCCAGGCCATAACCGGCAACATGCGGGGTCGCAAAGGCCAGCAACGGCAGCAGCGCCAAGTCGACCTGCGGCTCATGCTCGAACACATCCAGCACTGCCGTCAGTGCCTTGCCCTCATCCGATTGGCTCTGTTGCAGCGCCAACTTCAGTGCCTGGTTGTCAACAACCGGGCCCCGAGCGGCATTGATCAGTATGGCGCCCGGCTGCATGTCCGCAATAAAGGCCTCATCAACCAAGTGGTGGGTTGGATAGTCCCCCTCTCGGGTGATCGGCGTATGCAGGGTGATCACATCGCACTGCGAGCGGATATCTTGTAGCGAATGAAATTTTCGGCTGTCACCCTGCTGCTCTTTAATAGGATCGTTAAGCATGTAGTCTATGCCCAGCGCGTCCAGGCATTGGGCCAGGTAACTGCCGACATTGCCCGCCCCGATGATCCCGACTTTTTTGTCGAAAATCGAAAAGCCCTGTTGCTGGCCGAGCACCAGCAAGCTGCTCAGCACATACTCGGCCACCCCAACTTTGTTGCAACCGGGTGCCGCAGTAAAGGTAATTCCCTTCTGGGCGAGCAGGGCTTGATCAACATGGTCCTGGCCGGCAGTGGCGGTACCAACAAACTGCAATTTGTTGGCTTTGGCCAGCAAGGCATCGTTAACCTTGGTCACCGAGCGGATCATCAACGCATCGATATCTACCAAATCCTCAGCAGTCATTGTCCTGCCCGGCTTGCTGATCACCTCGCCCAGTTGGCCAAACAGCGCCTCGGCGTAAGGCATATTTTCGTCAATGAGGATTTTCATAAAACGTCCTTCGATGGTTATTTGTATATGGCAGATGCTATTGGATGTTGAGGGAGTGTCAAGTGATTCATGGGCGATGGGCGATGGGCGATGGGCGATGGGCGATGGGCGATGGGCGATGGGCGATGGGCGATGGGCGACCCAAATTGTTTGCAAGAGCCTAACCATGTCAATCTCTTGCTTTTCCTCTAGCCTCTGGCCGTTTTTGCCTATCAGCCAAGCTCTTACCCATAAAAAAGCCCAGCAGATTCTCTGCTGGGCGAAGGTCCAGGAATAAAAACACCGACTGGGATCATAGACAGCTCCCGCAAAAGAAAATACTATTCACACAGCCAATGTCGCGTCTGTTTTTTAGGCACTGACTTGAGGTCAAAAGGCTAGAGCAGTCTCCGCAAAAAAACTATCTAGCTGATAAACTTAGTCAGTGCCACCCCCTGGAAAATGACAAAAGTCGGTTAAGCTTCGTATTTCTTGATAACCAGTGTCGCGTTAGTGCCGCCGAAACCAAAGCTGTTGGACATCACAGTTTTCAGCTCTTGCTCGCGTGTCTCAGTCACAATATCCAAACCTTCAGCAGCTGGATCCAGGTTATCGATATTGATGCTTGGTGCGATAAAACCATTGTCTAACATCAACGTCGAGTAGATCGCCTCGTGCACACCTGCCGCACCCAGTGCGTGACCAGTCATTGCCTTGGTTGCCGAAATCGCCGGGCTGTTGTCACCAAACAGCTCCTGGATAGCCCCTAGCTCTTTCACATCACCTACCGGCGTAGACGTACCGTGGGTGTTGATGTAATCAATGCTGTCCACATCCTGCATCGCCATCTTCATACAACGCACGGCACCTTCGCCCGATGGCGCAACCATGTCGTAGCCATCAGATGTCGCGCCGTAGCCGACGATTTCGCCGTAGATTTTCGCGCCGCGAGCCAAAGCATGCTCCAGCTCTTCGATAACCAGCATACCGCCGCCACCAGAGATAACGAAACCGTCACGGTCGGCATCGTAAGTACGTGATGCCTTGGTTGGGTTGTCGTTGTACTTGGTTGATAGCGCGCCCATGGCATCGAACATCATGGTTAGCGACCAGTCTAGCTCTTCACCACCACCGGCAAAGACCACGTCCTGCTTGCCAAGCTGAATAAGCTCAAGCGCATGGCCGATACAGTGAGCCGACGTTGCACACGCAGAGCTCATGGTATAGTTCACACCACGGATTTTGAACGGTGTGGCCAAACACGCCGAAACGGTTGAAGACATGGTACGCGGCACCATGTATGGCCCCACACGCTTCACACCCTTTTCGCGCAGAATATCCACTGCCGCAACCTGGTTGTAAGAAGACGCACCACCAGAGCCAGCCACCAGGCCGGTACGGTCGTTGGACACCTGATCTTCGGTCAGGCCCGCATCTTCAATTGCTTGTTCCATCGATAAGTAAGCGAACGCAGCAGCATCGCCCATGAAACGCATTTTCTTACGGTCGATATGCTCTGCAGGGACCATTTTCAAATCGCCCCAAACATTACTGCGCAGCTTCATTTCTGCAAACTGTTCAGAGAAGCTGATACCGGATTTACCCGTTTTCAATGACTCCAGCACTTCTTTAACGTTGTTACCAATGCTGGACACAATACCCATGCCTGTAATTACGGCTCGTTTCATGATGAATTCCTACTGTCATTTATACCCAAATAACCTCAGCCAAAACAAACATCAACCTGAGGTGACTTGGGTATAACGTTGACGATAATAACGGGTTTAGCCGCCAAAAGTGGTCAGCTTTCCTGTTGATCAGGTACAATCCTCGGCAATAACCAACTATGAGGCTTCGCCCCTTGTCTGATAAAGCCCAACAGTCACCTGATACAGCCGCGCCTTCCGCCAGCCAAACCCCCTCGGCAAAAATCGAAAATGCCGTACTGGACTGGAATGAATCAGGCACCCCTGTATCCAATGACTTTGACGATGTCTATTTCTCCAATGCCAATGGCCTGGAAGAAACCCGCTACGTCTTCCTTCACCAAAATGGCTTGCCTGCACGCTGGGAATCTTTTGACCGCCGCCGTTTTGTGGTGGCCGAAACCGGATTCGGAACCGGTCTCAACTTCCTTGCCGTCTGGCAGTGGTTCAAAGCATTCCGCCAGGCTAACCCGGAAGCGACCACCAAAGAGCTGCATTTCATCAGCTTTGAAAAATTCCCGGTCACCAAAGACGATCTGATCAAGGCCCACCAATCATGGCCGGAGCTGGCCGAGTTCGCCAGCCAACTCCATGCCCATTACCCGCCAGCCGTGGCCGATTGCCACCGCATCGTGCTGGAAGATGGCATGATCACCCTTGACCTGTGGTTTGGTGATATCAAAGACTGCATGCCACAAGTATGGACGAATCATGACGGTATCGTCGATGCGTGGTTCCTCGACGGGTTTGCCCCAAGCAAGAACCCGGAAATGTGGAACCAAGATCTGTTCAACGGCATGGCCAAACTCGCCCGCACCGGCTGTACCACCGCGACCTTCACTGCCGCCGGTTTTGTCCGCCGCGGCCTGATCGAGGCCGGTTTTGACATGAAGAAAGTCAAAGGCTTCGGCACCAAGCGGGAGATGCTGGCCGGCAGTGTGATTGAGCGAAAATACGGCAGCAACGTCAAGCCATGGTACAAGCGTCAGCCAGCCTGCCTGGCGAATCAACAAGATGACAGCGGCATTGCGCTCATTGGTGGCGGTGTCGGCTCGGCGACAACGGCACTGGCCCTGGCGCGACGCGGCATCAACACCACCCTCTATTGTGCCGACGAACTGCCTGCCGAAGGGGCATCCGGCAACCGCCAAGGCGCAGTCTATCCGCTGCTCAACGGCTCAAACGACGCCCTATCGCGCTTTTTTGCCCCGGCATTTCTGTATGCCCGCCAGTTTGTCGAACAAGCAGCGAAGCACAAACAATTTGCCCATGAGTGGTGCGGTGTCACCCAGCTGGCCTGGGATGACAATGCCACCAGCAAGCTGGACAAAATGATGACCGGCGGCTTCCCGCAGCAGCTCATCCGCCAGTTGGATGTCGACCAAACCGAACAGGTCACCGGTGTGGCTTCGGGCCACAGCAGCGTCAACTACCCGCTAGGCGGCTGGCTATGCCCGCAGGAGCTGACCCGCGCCTTGATTGAACAAGCGCAGCAAATGGGTTGCCTTGAGCTAAAAACCCTAACCGATATTGAGCAGCTCACCCAACAAGACGACGGCAGTTGGCTGCTGGCCGATCAGCATGGCCAGCACTACCAACATGGTACCGTCATTGTAGCCAACGGCCACCGCTTTGCCGAATTCCCGCAGACCCAGGACATTCCGGCCTACTCTGTTCGCGGCCAGGTGAGCCATATTCCGACCAACCCAACACTGAACCCGCTGAAAACCGTGCTCTGTTACGATGGCTATCTGACACCCGTTAATGCCACAGGTGACAGCCACTGCATCGGTGCCAGCTACCGCCGGGGCAGTACCGACCTGGCCTTCAGCCCGGAAGAGCATGCCGACAACAAGCAGCGTTTGGTTGACTGCCTGCCTGCAGCAAGCTGGCCTCAGGATATTGACATGTCAGCGGAACAAGCACGTGTCGGGGTACGCTGTGCCAGCCGCGATCACCTGCCATTTGTGGGCGATGTATGCCAATACAAGCCTTTGCTAGAGCAGTATGCTGATTTAAAAAACCAGCAGGAGGGTGCCCAGGATATCCCGGTCTACCCTAATCTGTATGCCATGATTGGCTTGGGTTCTCGCGGTCTTAGCTCTGCCCCGTTGCTCGGCGAACTGCTGGCCTCGCAGATTTGCGGCGATCCACTGCCACTGCCGAACAGCGTGCTGGAAGCCTTGCACCCAGGACGGATGTGGGTAAGGAAGTTGGTAAAAGGGAAGAAGGTTTAATCAGGCGATAGGCTATTGGCGAAATTAACCCCTTACCATTTCATTATGGCAAGGGGAAATAATCTATTTTGATCCTATAGCCCATGGCCTTTCGCCTCTAGCCAGACCCACCTATTGAGCCTGTGTTACCGGTGGAGCTGGGTCGTCACCGCCGCCCGAGTCTGACAGGGCGACACCAATCACCACAGCCGCCGCCCCCACCGCCAATACCGTTGCGGTGATCCCCCCCGCCGAAGCCGCAAACGCGGTGTCGATGCCTGCCGCCTTGCCGGTTGCCTGGCTACCCACTTTGGTCGAGGCACTGGCCTGCTGCGAGCTCGCCATTGGTTTGGACGCAGAGGTATTGGTAGAGGTCGAGTCTGCCGCAAAAGCAGAAAAGCTAATCAAGCCTGATAAAACAATTGCCGCCAATGAAAATTTCATCATTACTATCCCCAAAGCGCAACATATGATTATTGATATGATTGTAAGTATAGTTGGGGTTGGCAATCCGAGAGGAAGACTTGAGAATAGTCTTGGGAATGAGAAACGGGCGATGGGCGATGGGCGATGGGCGATGGGCGATGGGCGATGGGCGATGGCAGTTTATGAGGAACACTTTTGCCTATGTCTAATTAAGGCCCCTAGCTGAGCAGATATGTGTTGAGCTTTTTCAATCAATGGGTTCACTTCTGAAGGGGAAATGTATGTTAAATCCCGCGCCAGCATTAGTTGGGTAACTAGTTCTCCATTTGAACCTTTAGCTATATAAAAAAACCTTACTGCTTCTCTATCGCTAAATCTCTCGTCACCCTCAGCAATATTAGAAGGAACAGATATGCAACAGCGTCGGATTTGATCCCTCAAGCTGTAATCATTACAACTTTCAATGGCCTTATAAACATCCAATGCCTGTTGATAGCTATCCCTCCAAACTTTTAGCTTCTTGTAATTCATCCTTGAATTTTAAATCCTATGGCCTATTGCCCATTACCTATAGCCTAGCTCTTTAATCCGCCCCGAACAAATCGCGGGTGTAGACTTTGTCAGCGACGTCGACAAGCTCTTCGGTCATCCGGTTGGAGATGATCACATCGGAAACTTGCTTGAACTCTTCAAGGTCAGTCATCACTTTGGACTGGAAGAATTCCTCATCTTTGAGCACCGGCTCATAAACCACAACCGGGATCCCTTTGGCCTTGATACGCTTCATGATGCCCTGAATGGAAGACGCGCGGAAATTATCAGAGCCCGCTTTCATGATAAGGCGGTACACACCGACAACTTCTGGCTTTTTCGCAATGATCGAGTCGGCAATAAAGTCTTTACGGGTGCGATTGGCATCGACAATGGCGCCGATAATATTGTTAGGTACCGACTGGTAGTTCGCCAACAACTGCTTGGTGTCCTTCGGCAAACAGTAGCCACCGTAGCCAAACGACGGGTTGTTGTAGTGATTACCGATACGAGGGTCCAAACCAACCCCTTCGATGATCTGGCGGCTATCGAGGCCATGCGCTTCCGCGTAAGAGTCCAGCTCGTTGAAATAAGCCACACGCATCGCAAGGTAGGTGTTGGAAAACAACTTCACGGCTTCGGCTTCCGTCGACTCAGTATAAAGCACCTCGATATTGTCTTTCACGGCACCTTGCACCAGCAAGTTGGCAAAGACTTCTGCCCGCTCGGACTTCTCACCCACGATAATGCGTGATGGATGCAGGTTATCAAACAGTGCGCGGCCCTCGCGCAAAAACTCCGGCGAGAACATCAAGTTGTCACAGCCCAGCTCTTGCTTGATACGCTGGGTATAGCCAACGGGTACCGTCGATTTGATCACCATCACCGCTTCTGGGTTAATGGCCATCACATCTTTGATGACGGCTTCCACCGAAGAGGTGTTGAAATAATTGGTCAGTGGATCATAGTCGGTCGGAGTAGCGATGATCACGTAATCCGCGTTCTCATAGGCCGCATGCTTATCCGTTGTCGCCGTTAGATTCAGTGGTTTCTCCGCCAGATATTCAGCGATCTCTTTATCTTCGATGGGAGAGATCGAACGGTTAATCAGCGCAACCTTTTCCGCAACAATATCTAATGCCACCACATCATTATGCTGCGCCAGCAGTACAGCATTTGATAGGCCAACATACCCAGTACCCGCAACGGTAATTTTCATTACTCAACCTCAATCTCTTTAGCGCATTAATAATCACTTACATCACTCAGCAGGTAATTATCTAAGTCGCAATCCTTTAACTTATAAAGCTTTAATAGCTCGCATACTACCCTAGATGGTGTATACAGCATAGCAGCAACTCAAGGACTTAAGATTCCACTTCATACCGTGGCGGAAATTTGCTCAGCCGAGATGACCACCTCACAACCAGGTTTGATTACCTCGATCTGCTGGGCCAGGGCCTGCTGGGCGGCAGGCTCACCGTGGACAAGGTGAATTTTCTTTGGCCCCTGCTCAATATTGGCAACAAAGCGGATCAAATCATGCTGATCAGCATGGGCAGAATACCCTGAAAGGCTATGGATGTTGGCTTTCACCGCTATGACCTGGCCGTTTATCTCAACCTGTCTCGCTCCCTGGGAGAGTCGACGTCCCAGTGTCCCCTTGGCCTGAAACCCCACCAGCACCACATCCGTACGAGCATCGGGGAGTAATGCCTCAAGGTAATTCATTATCCGTCCCCCCTGGCACATACCGCTGGCCGCCACCACAATCGCGGGAGCATGGGTTGACTTTAGGCGGTTCACGATAGCTTGGTGCTGCGAGTGGGACTGGACGGTAATGCATTGCTCAAACGACAGCGGATGCCGTCCGATATTTTTACGGCTTACCGCTTCTTTCTCCCACAGCCGGTGGAACAGATCGTATTGCTCGGTCACTTTCTCGGCCAAAGGGGAATCAAGGATAATAGGCAACTCTTGCCAAGCCATCTTTTCATTATTGATTTGCAGCAGCGGCAAGAAAGCATCGGCAATCAAACTTTCGATATCAAACAACAGCTCTTGGGTACGGCCAACACTGAAAGCCGGGATCAGTATCGTCCCGCCGTCGAGCAGCGAACGTTTGATGATTTGCTTTAAGCTGTCACTGCGCTCAGCCTGCCGCTGGTGCGTACGATTGCCGTAAGTACTCTCGAGTACCAGGACATCAGCACGCTGGGGTGAGACAGGGTCGACCAGCAGCGGCGTGTTGGACGGCCCGAGATCGCCCGAGAACACCACCACTTCACGGCTAGGCAGCACCACTTCGACATAAGCCGACCCCAAGATATGCCCCGCCTGGCGAAAGTACAAGGTTAAGCGATCGCCACTTGGCAAGGTAACGGGGGCCTGACAATCAAACGGCACAGGCCGCAGCAAGCCTTTGACCAGCGTCAGAAACTTGCTGCGCTGATGTTTGTTGAGGTTGAGCTGGATCTTCAGGCCATCATCCAGCATCAACGGCAGTAAGGCCGCTGTCGCCTCTGTGGCATAAATCGGGCCACGAAACCCAGCAGCAAGCAACCAGGGAATACGTCCGATGTGATCGATATGGCAATGGGTTAAGACCAAGGCCTGAATATGCCCAACCGGGAAGTCAATATCCAGAGAAGCCGACACCTCTTCGCCCTGAAACAAACCGCAATCAACCAAAATACCGTACTGCTCCCAGCGTAGTTCGTGGCAAGAGCCGGTAACACCGTTATAAGCGCCGTGATGAATGATCTGCATGAACAAGTTCCCCAATGATCCATAGGCAGATCTTCACTAAAACCCATTGGTACTACAGCCTTTCAGGCAACAATCCCGAGTAAGTTCACGAAAAATGCTACTAACAGTCACCTCAAGTACATAGCTGGGCAACCCATATCGCCATCAAAACCCATCCAGCAGACTTATCGCCACAAGGTATAAGTGAAAAAAACGACAAGAAGAAAGGTAAAACATGGACAAAGTCACCCATGAAAAGTGTCAAGAAAGTGACTAAACTGATAAGGAACTCAATTGTTCTCCCCCTACAATCTGTGAGCATCGTCCCGATTACAATAACTTAACAGGGTTTAACTTTAATGTTATATGCCACAGGTATAGTATTCGTAAGTTGTCAAATTTTGATAGGGGTTATTTATGGACAGCAGATTGACCGCTATTGTATCAGTGTCATTCCTAAGTCTTATTGTACTAAGACGGGTCGCGCTGGCTGTCAACTTGGTTGACAAACCTTCGGCGCGAAAACACCACCTTGGCAGTATCCCTCTGGTGGGGGGCTTGGCCATTTACCTCACCATCTGTTTGTTTTTGCTTAACACTCCTATATCAAACTCCGACATCCCCCTTTTCCTGCTGTGCTCCGGCATGTTAGTGCTCACCGGCGCACTGGATGACAAGTTCGATATCAGTGTTAAGTCACGCCTGCTAATTCAGCTGATTGTCACCATCGTCATGTTCACCCTGTGCAATGTCCAGCTCGCGACCCTTGGCGGGATCCTGGGGTGGGGAGAGCTTACCCTCAGCAGTAGCGCCAGTTTCCTGATCACCTTTCTCGCCGTTGCCGGGGCCATCAATGCCTTCAATATGGTCGATGGGATAGACGGCCTACTCGGTGGCCTGGCCGTTATCACCTTCTCGGCACTGGGGTATCTGTTTTTAACCAGTGGCCAGGTCGGGCTTTACCAGTTTTGCCTGTTGGTCGTTTTTGCCACTCTGCCCTACATCCTGCTCAATATCGGTTTTCCCTTTGGTGCCCGAATGAAAATTTTCATGGGTGATGCCGGCAGTATGTTTATTGGCTTCACGGTGGTATGGCTGCTACTTGCCGGCAGCCAAACGGCAGAAAGCAGCTTCCGCCCAGTTACCGCACTATGGTTAATCGCCCTTCCGTTAATGGATATGGCGACCATCATGATACGCCGGATCAGAAAAGGGCAATCCCCCTTCAAACCCGACCGCGAGCACCTTCATCATATCTGCCAACGAGTCGGGTTGAGCCCGAAACTGACCCTACTGACCATTTGCACCATCGCCACGGTGTTCGCCTCTGTCGGTGTAGTCGGAGAGGCGCTCAAGATCCGCGAAAGCACCATGTTTATGAGCTTCATACTGACGTTTAGCGGTTATTACATGGCTATTTGCCACATCTGGCGTATTACTACTTTTATCAGGAAAGTCAGCAGTTTATTGCCACCAAATAAACCAACACCACAAATTTCCGATGGTGATCACCAATAAATATTCCAAAATCGCAAAAATGTGATGTGTTTGCCATCTATGCATCACATCTTTGCAATAAAAAGACAGCTGACGACTGGCTATCATCGCCAATCCTTCTATACTTCAATAACACCTTAAAAAGCAAGATGTTATCAAAGCAATGAAGGAGGCATTATGAATCAATCCATGCTATTCCCGTTTCGCCTGTCTGTGCTTTCTAACACCACGACACATTTACTTTTTGTGATCTTGCTGAAGATCTGTTTATTTTTTGACGAGCTGGAAGCTTTTGACCAAGAGGCAAAAGCCATCCGCCGAGAAGATCGAAAAAGCAACATCTGATTTTACCGCTCAGGCCGGACTCTAAAGCCCTTCTCAGCCGGCCTCACCTTTGCTTATCTCGCGGCTCAGAGTCTAATTCAATAGCCATTTCGCAATGGTAATAAAATTGTTCAAGCGCTGCGGGGTCAAAGTCGAAGTCCTCAGGAATATCCAATACTGTGAATTCAGCTTTGAATTGATGGAATAACCACGCCCCTTTTTGCTTGTCACTCCACGAGACTTTGGCAAAGCCTGCTTTCAGCCACCCATTCAAACACTGCTCCAAATCCAGCCGGTAACCATAGGAATCATCCATGTTGAGAAGTACTGTGTACAAGCGGCTTTCAGCATACTCCAGCAGCGCCATTTGCTGATCGGCACTGAGCTGCACTATGCCTTCGTTCAACACTCTTAAGCTCTCCAGCGCCCGTTCAAAGTAGCGCTCGACCTTGTCTGGTTCCCATATACTGCGCCTAGGCAGCGCTTTGGTAATTTGCTTCTTCAACTCTTTCACTGACAACGGGCTGTGAGCCATTTGTGCCCTTTGCCACCAAAGATCATAGGTATCTGGGTCGGCCTCTATCAAGGAAAGAGTAATATCAACCAATTCACTCACTTCTTTGCCAGCAAGCCAATCGCGGAGGGAGGGGACTTGCTTTGGGGAACTATCCCGGAGGTGCTCACTGGAATCTTTTTCTACCGCCACCTCCCCCCAAAGGGTCAGTGCCGTTGCCACCGCGTGTTTACAGACCGTCTGATATTCTGCTGCCGGGCAGGTGCACGATGAGAAGAAATCACCATCGGTATAGCTCACCACCACCGAATAGGGCTTAGTCCCCATCAAGCATGCTCACTTACCCGCTCCGGCCTTAATGACACTATTCCCCTGGGTAGTTGCAAACTGCATTAGCGCCAGGCCTATCAGACTCGCCACCAAGGCCGCCAGCACAATGCCCAATTTGTAGTGGTCATTGTGCAAACCTGACAGCTCACCAATAAAGAGAGACAGCGTTAAGCCAATACTGCAGAAAACAGACATAGCAAAGACCATGAGCATATTCGTCGCCTCCGGCAGTTCAAACTGCTGCAATTTAACCCCCAGCCATACCACCCCGAACACCCCTAGGGGCTTGCCTACCAGCATCGCAACCGCCACATAGACCGCGACCGGATCAATCAGGGCCACGGAGCTAAACGCATCGGCGAGCGATACCCCGGCGTTGGACAGCGCAAATAACGGCAATACCAGCAAGGTCACCACCCACTGCAAGAGAGACTCCGTCTTGTGGTCAATCGCACACCCACTCTGGCTAAGGGCTATCCCGATAACCACGCCCGCGAGCACAGGGTGGATACCGGCTTGCAACAAGCCGAACCACAAGGCAACCCCGAGCGCTACATACAACAGCGGCCGTTTCACCTGGCGGTAGGACAGCACGAAGACCAAAGTGGTGATCAACAAGGACAAGCCCACATAAGCCAACTCGACGGTGGCGGTATAAAATACCGCAATCGTGATAATCGCCAGTACATCGTCAAAAATCGCCACCGCCAGCAGGAACATTTTAAGGCTCACAGGCACCCGGCGGCACAGCGAGAGCAAGCCAAGTGCCAGTGCGATATCTGTCGCGGTAACGATAGCCCAGCCCGTCCCTAGCGGAGAGCCAATACCACCGACCAAGAACAGGTAGATCAGCGCCGGGCAGATAAATCCCGCGCACGCAGAGGCAAAAGGCAGCAAAATGGCCCGCAGGGTCCGAAATGCCCCCTGCTTTGTCTCGTTGCTAAGTTCGAGGCCAACCATCAAGAAGAACAGCACCATCAGCAAATCATTGACAAAAAGCTGCCATGAAACGCCCTCGGTAAGGGGGTAGTTTTTAAATGCCGTGTAAGAAGGTAAATGAAGTGTTGCCCAGGCAAATGCCAGCAGGCAGCAAGCGATCAAGAGCAGACCACCAAACCGCTCCTTGGAAATGGCAAATGCACTTTTTGCGCCCAAAGATTGAACCATAGCCACCCTCCTTAAGGCCAAACCCACGAGGCGAAAAAAAAAGAACTTACCGGTTCAACTTAACCCAAGCCGCAGGGGGAAACCGCGCCATAGATCGGCTTTCCCCCATCACGAAATAAAATAATTCAATCAAGGACTAACGCCCCTCTCGCCCTCAACAACAGTCGCAGACACAGCCCGACCTGCTGACTACGGCAGGTCGGGCTTCGCAATAGTCTGTCAACTCAGCAAGTGCTGATTAGCCCGCTAAGGCATCGACAGGGTTAATACTGACTGTGGCGACCAACCACCTGTAATTCTTGGATATTGGTCCAGCCCCGCTTCACCAAGTCTGCACCATTATTACCCTGCATTCGCAGGCGAATATATTTCACTCCTGAAGTGCCAATGGGATAGCCCACCAACTCTGCGGTGTTGCCAGGGGTCAGATAGCGATCAACCGGGGTAAAGTTAACGCCATCGCGACTCACATCGACATCGATATAGTAGCTACGGATATCACCGTTGGCATGAGACATCGCCAGCGAATTGACATAGTACTGCCCATCTAGCTCGATGGTAAAAAGGATATCCTCGTGAGCCACATCTTCAAGGTTTGCCACCCACTTCGTCGCAGGATCACCATCAATCGCTAAATCTGCAACGCGCCCTTGATTTTCGGTATTGGCAGAGACAGCTGCAATGCTCAACGGCTCATAGGTCGGAAGGTAAGATACAGGCGTGACAGGCAGGGTAGAAATAGGCTCCAGGCGCATGTTGTGGGTCTTCGCAACCGCAATGGCATTGTCCGGGATCCAGGTACCGCCGATTGGCGTCCCCCAAAGCTGTTCAAACCAAAGGTTGTCTTTATCTGCCCATTCAGCGACCGGAGGATTACGCTCACCCGTCGGATAAGGCACAAACTCGGGAGCCTGTTCTTTGATCATATGTACCTGATAGGCTTGCCCCCAATCATCAATATCGATAACCATGGGAGTAAACGGCGACTTTGTAGTACTGCCATAGCCAAACTCAACGTCAAAATGGATTCGCTCACGTCCGGCAAGCGCTGCATCACTCAGTTTACCAAAGCGCACATCCCCGACCACATAGGCCGGTGAGCCATAGTTCCATTGCTTGTTAAAGGTAAAATCGGTGACGTTGTTCATAAAAGCGTTAACCACACCGCAATAGCCTTTTCGGCAGACCGCTATCCCCTCGGCGTAACCTTCGACATGGAGATCGGTGTAGGTAATTCTCGGGCTGTTACCGTGCTCTTCAATCCCTTTTGCGTCGACTGGATTGTCGAGGTCACCGATCACCGTGGTATTCCAGTGATCAGAAGTACCTGAGTACCAACGTGTTTGACCGGCAAAGACATTGTGCGCGGTAAAGCCATTGGTTTTAGCCCTGAGCCTCGCATCTTCAAAGCCCATGCGCCCTGAATAGGCCAGATTGTTCACATACAGCGGTGTTGTGTTGTTGTTTCTTGCCTGCTCCACACTGACGGTGTCTACATCGTTGTACTCGCTTTTATAATTATTCACCAGTCGCGCATTCACATGGCGGTCATAAAAGCCACTATCGAAGCCCTGCTCTAACCAGGTCGAAAACCCAGCCCAAGAAAAACCTATCGCTATATTATCTTGGTATTGAACTAAGCGTGATTGAATCCAGAACGACTCACCGCGATGCCCTTTATCAAAGCGGCTTGCCCCACCGACGCGACCAGTACCGCTCGTCTTGGTACCGTACGTTTTCATGGCGATATTGCCGATAAAACTGCCCAGCTCATCCCCTAGCTCAGAGACAAACGCAGAGCCAAACACACCGTAAGCGACGTTGTCTCTCATTCGCGCATAGCTGGAGTGGTTCACATAACCAAACCCTGGGCTAGTCAGTACGGCATTGCCTTCGACCACCCCCAGCTGTTGGTCATAATTCATGTGAAAGTGGAGCGGGTAGCGCGCCAGTGGGTTGGTTGCAACGGTGTAGCTGCCATCTTCATTGAGGACTGTCGACTGTGCGGTCCAACGTTTATTGGTCCTGCCCAAGTAATGCAGCGCAACATAGCGGAAATCAACCGATGCAGAGTGCATAAACATTAGGTGTCCACGTTGAGTGAACTCCTGTTTTCGGCTATCGCCATGGGTTACAGAGGTATCCCGGCCATCGGGATGGGTTGAGAAGGTAATATTGCGAGTCAAGTTAATGATATGCAGCTTTAGCGTCAAGTCAGCCTTGTTGTGCCGTGGTAAGTGACGGTCATAGGCAAGCGGTGAGTCCAGCTCAATGGTACTGCCAGTCAAGCTAACAATGGTGCGCATCTCATGCTGCTCAGCATCGCTCAACGTTGAGCCACGCGTTGTCCCCGCCACGGCGACGATGTCACCGACACGCCAACCTGCGGGCACAGTATCCACATTCAATACACTGTCCCCAGCCTTTGCGCCATCAAAGGTGGTATACCCCTTTTTGATCGCACCATGCGCTTCTAGGTTCCCCATCACGATAAGGCCCACCCCCAGCTTGAAGGGGTCGAAGTCCGCAGAGGCGTTATCTACGGTTTCAAAACCGTTATTATCATAATCAATGAACACCACCTCAACATTGGCTGCAGTTGGTTGATATTGCGTACCGATCTGCAGAGAACCATTATCGGTCACCACCATGGTCTCGAGAGTCAGCGCCACATTCTTATTCGTAGCGACACTCAACGTGCCATCGATTCTCACCGTTCGGATAGGGGCGGCAACCGGCTTGTCTAGCGTGACATGATGCCCCGCTGAGATTTGCACACGACTGCCGAGATCTGGCACTGCTCCCCCCCATGTGTTGGGATCAGACCAATCACCGTCTTGAATGCTTTTATGAGTAACAAACTGCCCCTGAACCAAGTTCAACACCGCCATATGTTCGGCATCATGACTCATTTCGTCACCGCTGGCCCAAACGGTCACGGCAGAGAATAGACCTAGCACAATTAAAGCCAACCTAATATAACGCATACAATCTCCCTATCTGTTGTATTCCTATTAGGTAATCTAGTCGACTTATTTGGGCTGACATGTAGACTTTTACGGCAGTGAGATCTTCATCCCAGCCTTTTATGCACCGTGGAGCACAGTCTAGTGTGTACATACTGCACCTTTAACAATTCCAGCGCTTGCAACGAATTTGTTAATCGTCAGTACAGGCATGCCAACCTTCATCCCCAGTCCGCGAAACATGTTTCGAAAGCACTTTGCCGTTCATTTTTTGACCCGCAATATGAACTGCCATATCCTTCTTTATATGAGCATCGATGCCTAAACAGGCGAGTACTCACTGACCAAAATGGAGAACGACCATGGAAGAGATCAACAGAGGCAACAGCTCCACGGGATTTGCAAGCAAAGTTGCCACCTACTTTTGGTGGAAGGGCATAGAGAAGATCGAAGCCACTTTGGATAGTTTCTTTGATGGCTTAAAAATCAAAAGGCTCATTGATAAAATCATCACCGGCCTTGAAGATATCGGCGCACTGCGCAAGGTCTTGGGCAAGGATCCCATCGCGCCTTTTTATGGCAAAGACAGCGAGCTCAACAGGAAATATTACGACAGCACAGAAAGCTACATTGAGACATTACAAAAAATCCCATTTGACCTCACTCCGCTGAAAAAAGAAAACACCATAAACCGGTTACCGACCCAATCCGTGAACCCCAGTGACCCAACTCCCAATGAAAAGTGGTTTTTCATCAATGGCATTTGTACCAGCAAAGACATGGCCAAAATTAATGCCCGCATGCTCAGCAAAGTCTTCGGGCGTCCCATTACCCCACTGCACAACCCGACCAATGGCATGATTGCTGATTTGACAGAAGCGATTGAAGGCAGGGATCTCGACCAGTTTACCCATATCGCTCGGACCACCAAGGATCTCATTTGGCAGGAGTTGCAGCATCTTGAAGCCCTGCTCGCCAATCACCCCACAGACCATACTGCGCCACATAAAGTAGTTGTCATCGGTCACTCCCAGGGCGGGATCATCCTCTCTAACGTGGTCGGTCGGCTACTCCAAGAGCACCCCGGAGACCCACTACTCAATCATCTGGAGATATATACCTTTGCCTCTGCCCACGATGATTACCCGTCGTTTGCAAAAGGCGAGAGACACCTCGCACCTCCCTTTACCGAACACTTTGCAAACGATGAGGACTATGTCGCGATGATCGGTGTGCTGAGCCGAACCAGTAACACGCAAGGGAAAGTATTTGTGAAACAAGGAGCGGGACACCTGTTGAATTACCATTACCTTCGAGATTTCCTATCGGGTCAGTATGACCCCCAAGGAGAGAGCCGGTTATCACGCTTACGCAATGGAAAGCGATAACAATTTGAGCCCTCTGCAAGCCACACAATGGCTAGGGCTCACCTTTCTAAGCTCCCACAGGTGAGTTTGAGGAAAAGGCAAACAAGCTAGCTGAAAGAACATCGGTTCCAGAGTGTGCACGACAACTCAGACTCACCCTTGACTACAAGAACATATCGTAAAACCATCACTTGAGCATTCAGCTGATAACTCATTACAACTTCTATCTGTAAACTTCACAGAACCTTTACCATAAAGCTCAAAGACCAGATCCCACTCAATTATTAAACAACTAAGCACGTTTATATTATTAACCACACACATCATTTACATTATATTCTCTAATACCTCTATTAACATTCCCGGCTATATATTATAGCTACCCCTATATTAAAAATAGGCCTGATAACCGTCTGTCTGCAGATAGCCTGGGCTATCAGACACCCCCGAAACACCCCATAAAAGCCATTTCAAATCAGCAACTTAATTACCACCCAAATCTCATTGAGACATTAATCGTGCTCAATGAGACAAACGCTTTTTTGGCTAAGCGTGTATAGAAATCTGAGTTTTGGTATTGAAAAAATTCAATACCGACCAGCCCAAAATTGGCTTAATTTTCGTGTTAGCACGCTAAATGCACAAAAAATCCAGCCTTATAAACCCACCTTTAACAGAGCATAGCCACTTCAGCTTTAAGTAAGCAAGCCTGTTCTAAAAGCGATACTCGTTCATTTTTTATACGGATTACTGCGCTACTCTATCCTTATCAAGATGAATGCATATACCTAATAAAATAGGGACTCACTACCGAGAGGAGTGCACCATGGAAGCTATTACTCAAGAAAGGAAATCGACGGGTTTGGCAACAAAAATGCTTACCTATTGTTGGTGGAAGGCTATTGGTAAGATTGATACAAGCAAAGATAACCTCATTGATACTCTGGATAGCTCAAAGGTCTGCGTTTTTTTAGGAACCGTATCCAGCGGCCTAAAAGAAATACACACCCTGCCCAAAGCCTTAGGCGACAACCCAATTGAGCCTTTTTACGGAGAAGACAGTGAGTTAAACCGCAAGAACTACCCGAACACCGCAAGTTATCTCATCACCTTATTGAAAGCCGCTTTTGACCTGTCCCCCTTTATGATACAGAAAAAAATTAAGTGCTTATCTGAACAAAACTATCGTGATGATAACCAAAACCCGACACCCAACGAAAAGTGGTTTTTCATCAATGGAATTTGCACCAGTAAAGACATGGCAAAAGAAAATGCCCGCATGCTCAGCAAAGTATTCGGCCGTCCTATTACTCCGCTGCACAACCCAACCAATGGCATGCTCCCTGATATATTTGAAGCCATCACCGGGCGTGACTTCGACAAATATACCAATATTGCCAGAACTGCCAAGAACCTTATTTGGGATGAATTACAGCAACTGAAAGTCCATACCATCGATAAAAATACCGACACCAATCATCACCATAAAATTGTCGTTATTGGTCACTCCCAAGGTGGGATCATTCTCTCTAATGTCGTAGGCAAACTCATCCTGGAGCATCACAAAGACCCATTACTCAATCACCTTGAGGTCTATACGTTTGCCTCTGCCCATGACGAGTATCCTTCATTTGGTAACCAGAAAGGCCCATCAAATTATCTATCACCTTTCACCGAACATTTTGCCAACGACGGAGACTTTGTCGCAAGACTGGGTGTACTGCATGAGACCGATAAAACTAAAGGGAACGTTTTTGAAAAGAAAGGATCAGGGCACCTGTTGAACTACCACTACCTTCGAGATTTCCTTGAAGGCAAATATGATGTCACGCAGCCTAGTCACCTATCTACTTTGCGTAATGGAAAACGCTAGCGTGAAGGAGGCAAACGATACAACTACCATTTGATATCGGAGCGGCCTTTCAAGCAACTTGGACATTACTATTGCTTGTGGGCCGCCATCAATTATGCTCATTTACCCGCTCCGGCCTTAATGACACCATTCCCCTGGGTAGTTGCATACTGCATTAACGTCAGGCCTATCAAACTCGCTACCAAGGCAGCCAGCACAATTCCCAGTTTATAATGATCACTCTCCAACCCAGAAAGCTCACCAATAAACAGGGAGAGCGTTAGACCGATACTGCAAAAGACAGACAGGGCAAAAACCATCAGCATATTCGTCCCTTCGGGTAAGTCAAAAGACTTGAGTTTGACACCCAGCCATACCGCGCCAAACACCCCAAGGGGCTTGCCTATCAGCATCGCAACCGCAACATAAGCCACCACAGGATCAAACGCGACGGAAGAAAACGCCTCAGAAAGCGAAACACCTGCGTTTGACAGGGCAAACAAAGGCAATATCAATAACGTAACTATCCACTGCAACATGGACTCTGTCTTGTGGTCAATTGCGCACCCACTCTGGCTTAAGGCTATCCCGATAACTACACCGGCCAGGACAGGATGAATACCGGCTTGGAGCAAGCCAAACCACAAGGCTCCTCCCAGCAACACGTACAGCAATGGCCTTTTTACTTGGAGGTAAGACAGGACACATACCAAGCTGGTGATCAGTACCGATAAACCTACATAAGCCATTTCAACGGTTGCGGTATAGAAGACCGCAATGGTAATAATGGCGAGCACGTCATCAAAAATAGCCACCGCCAGCAGGAACATTTTCAGGCTCACCGGCACGCGGCTACACAACGAGAGCAAGCCAAGCGCCAGTGCTATATCTGTTGCGGTGACAATCGCCCAGCCATTGCCCAAGGGTGAGCTCACACCGCCCACAAGCAGCAGGTAAATCAACGCTGGGCAGATAAACCCCGCGCACGCAGAGGCAAAAGGCAGCAAAATGGCCCGCAGGGTTCTAAATGCCCCATGCTTTGCCTCGTTACTTAATTCAAGGCCAACCATCAAAAAGAAAAGCACCATCAGCAAATCATTGACAAAAAGCTGCCATGAAACGCCATCGGTAAGGGGGTAATTTTTAAAGGCCGTGTAAGACGGCAGGTGAAGCGTTGCCCAGGCAAATGCCAATAGGCAGCAAGTTATCAAAAGCAAGCCCCCAAACCGCTCCTTGGAAATGGCAACTGCACTTTTTGCGCCCAAAGATTGAACCATAGCCTACCCTCCTTAAGGCCAAACCCACCAGGCGAGGAAATAGATCTTACCTATTCAACTTAACCCAACCCGCAATATGAAACAGCGCTATAGATCGGCTTTCGCACATCATGGTATAGGCGCATTCGCTGGGAGCACCAAGGTCGCAATAGGGAAATAAGGTCAGTATCTTTGATGCTTGCTTGAGACTGCTGTGTGATATTTAATGAGATAGACTCAGTTCGCTGTTTTATTCACTCACCGCACAGCCATAGAGGAACAACCGGATATTTTGCCGGTACAGGCTTTCCAGGTATGCAATTGTCTCTTGCTGCGAACTATCTTCGATTTTGAGCGGATAAAAGAAAAACGGCGTCATCACCAACGCGTTGAAACTGTCTTTGAGCAAATCGACATCCAAGTCGGGGTCAATAAAGCCCTTGCGCTGGAGGGTGGAAAAGATTTTGATATGAAAAGCATCGGTGTAGGCCAGTATCGATTTATCGATATAACTACGTCTTGGGCCGTCATTCAACACCAAAGTTTTATAAATAATGCCCAGAAGTTCCGGGTATTCAATATCCAAGTAAAAAATAGTCATAAACAGCTCTTCGATGGTATTGCGGTTCGAAGATGCTTTTTCCAACTGGTTCAGTTTGGCAAAAAATGGCGCGTAAATATCGTCAAATACCGCCTTGTACAACCCGGCCTTATTTTCAAAGTAATAACCAATCAGCGCGACATCTACCCCTGCTTCCCGAGCGATCATACGGGTCGTGACCTTGTTGTAGGCACGTTTCAAAAACAACCGGCGGGCTGTATCCAATATAGCCTGCTGACTACAGGGTTGATCGACCTCCTGCCTGGGACGTCCACGCGATTTAACCTGGGTCGTCATGCCACTCCATTATCCTCAATTTATTGGCGACTGAGATGATTAAACCTTAACCAGCATCCAAAAAAGTGCGGCAAATTCATATTTCAAAAAATTGCGTACCCGTTACCGTATGACATGTGACTCTGGTCAACAATGCCATTTAGGTATTCATCAAAACCCGAAGTTTGCGGAATAATAAAGCCAGTGAAATGAGATCGCTGTCGCCGCGGATGTTCTTCCAATCTCCTTACAATAGTCCTGTACAAAAAACATGCATTTATTCTCTGGTAGCAAATTAAAATTCGTCAGCACCTGAAAACCAGCCACATGTTCCATGGGCAACCCTAACAGCAATTCAAAACAACAAGTCCCTACAGCAAGACAATTGGGCAATAGAACATGGTTGCAGGCGCTTATCTGTTAGATGGAATACAGAAAAGGAATCAATTATGGAAATGCCTAGCAATGAGAGCAGTGCCCCCATCAACGAGCTCCCGAAGAGCTCGATTCCCAACCAGCAAGTTCCCCCTCAGTCCGGCTTCTTTGAGCGTCGCTTTAAGTTAAACGAGCATAACACCACATTTTCTACCGAAGTGATTGCGGGTATCACCACTTTTATGACGATGGTATATATCGTTTTTGTTAATCCGCAAATCCTATCGGCCGCCGGTATGGATCCTAGCGGGGTCTTTGTTGTCACCTGTATGATCAGTGCCTTTGGCTGTATCGCCATGGGATTGGTTGCCAACCTACCGATCGCCCTGGCACCCGCCATGGGGCTTAACGCCTTCTTCGCTTTTTCCGTTGTCGTCGGTATGGGGATCAGCTGGCAGACCGGGATGGGGACCATTTTCTGGGGTGCGGTCTGCTTTACCCTGATGTCCGCTCTCGGTATCCGCTCGTGGATCCTCAGCAACATTCCAAGCTGCCTGCGTATTGGTATTCCCAGTGGGATCGGTCTGCTCATTGCACTGGTCGGTCTGAGCAATGCCGGTATTGTCGTCGCCAGCCCTGCCACCATGATCACCGTCGGCGATTTAAGCTCTCTGCAGTGCGTGCTCGGGGCTCTGGGGTTCTTTATTATCGTGATCCTCGCCTCACGCGGTATCCATGCCGCAGTGTTAATCTCGATTGTCGTAGTGACGTCCATTGCCGCCTTGATGGGGGATGTCGAATACACGGGGATTGTCTCCATGCCTCCGAGTATCGAGAGCACCTTCGGCCAATTGGATATTGCCGGCTCTCTGGATATCGCCCTGGCCGGGGTGATTTTCTCCTTTGCCTTGGTGAGCCTGTTTGATAGCTCAGGCACCATGATAGGGGTTACCGAAAAATGCGGTATCACCGATGAGCGCGGCCGCTTCCCGCGCATGAAGCAAGCCCTGATGACAGACTCAGTCACCTCGGTGGCCGGTGCTTATATGGGAACCTCGACCGTGACCGCCTATATCGAAAGCTCTGCCGGTGTAGCCGTTGGCGGCCGGACCGGTTTGACCGCGATTGTTACCGGACTGCTGTTCATTGTGGTGATTTTCTTCTCGCCGCTCGCTGCCATGGTACCGGGCTATGCCGTTGCCGGCGCACTGATTTACGTGGGGATTCTGATGTCCTCCGGACTGGCAAAAGTCAACTGGAGCGATATGACAGAAGCGGCTCCGGCCTTTATCACCACAGTAATGATGCCCTTTAGCTTTTCAATCACCGAAGGGATCGCCACTGGCTTTATTACCTATTGCGTCATGAAGGCAGGGACTAACCGCTGGCGCGAAATCCACCCAGGTGTAGCCATTGTCGCCCTGCTGTTCATTATCAAGTTTGTCTTTGTCGATGGTCACTAACCGGGAGCGAGATGATGTCGAACTTAAAACACAAGCACACCCAACAGCTTGGCCGGGAACAGTTGCAACACCTGCTAACGGTGCTGCGCGGGGAAAAGAAAGCGGAACTGAAGCTAACTAACCTATCCGTGCTCGATCTGGTCAACGGGGAGGTACTTCCCGGCCCTGTCGTCATTGACCAAGGGTATATTGCGGCTGTCGGTCCGGAGGCCGAGGTATTGCAAGCCAAACGCAGTGTCGACTGCAATGGCCAGGTTGCGGTACCGGGATTTATTGACGGCCACATGCATGTGGAAACCTCCACCATGACCCCGTTCGAGTTCGAGCGCACCACTTTGCCGCTCGGTACCACCAGTATCGTTTGCGACCCGCATGAACTGGTCAATGTAATGGGCAAACAGGGTATCGAATGGTTCCTGCGCTGCAGTGAGTTAATGGTGCAGAACATGTTTGTCCAGATCAGCTCCTGTGTACCGGCTGTGGCCGATCTGGATATCAACGGCAGCGATTTCACCCTTAAGGAAATGGAAGCCTACCTTGAGCACCCCCATGTGCTAGGTCTGGCCGAGGTCATGGACTACCCGGCGGTGATCGGCGGCAACCCGGCAATGCTCAATAAACTGGCAGCCTTCGGCGAGCTAAACATCGACGGGCACTGTCCGCTACTCAGCGGTCTGGAGCTGTCAGCGTATAGAGCCAGCGGGATCCAGAACTGTCATGAAACCACCAACTATCAGGAGGGAAAAGAGAAGCTAGCCAAAGGTATGGCCGTGATTATCCGGGAAGGCTCAGTGGCCAAAAACCTCGATGCCTTGGCACCTTTGATCACCGATTACAGCTCGCCGCTATGCCTGCTGTGTACCGATGATCGCAACCCGCACGAAATAGCCAAAGAGGGCCATATCAACTACATGGTCAAACGGCTGATCCAACAGCATAAGATCAAGCCGCACCTGGCCTACCGGGTCGCTTCCTGGTCCGCAGCCCGGCACTTCGGTCTAGATCGTCTAGGCCTGATTGCACCGGGTTACAAGGCCGATATCAACTTGCTCACCGATCTGGAACAAGTCGATATCCAACGAGTCGTGATCGGCGGCCAATTTGTTGACGAGCTGAAACTGGACGAACTAGTTTCAGATAAGCTGGACTCCTCCGCCCCGCCGCTGCAAGCCACAATGCGCCATAACGTTGTTGCAAGCGATGAGCTGGCGATCCCCCTCACACCCGGCAACTACCATGTCATTGAAATAATCAAAGACGAGCTGCTGACCAACCTCCTTGTTAGCTACTACAACGGCCGGAAATTTGATCAGCCCGGCATCAACAGGCTGGCGGTCGTCGAGCGCTACGGCCACCAATTGCCACCCGCCGTAGGATTAGTAAAAGGGTTCGGACTCAATCGGGGGGCAATAGCCACTAGCGTCGGCCATGACTCACACAATATCGTCGCTATCGGTGCCGACGAGCAGAGCATGGCTCAGGCCATCAATCACCTGCTTGCAATCGGTGGCGGCTACTGTGTCGTCGAGGACGGTACAGTAACCGCTGATCTCAAATTACCGCTTGGCGGGATCATGAGCCTCGACAGCTCAGAAGCGATTACCAGTCACATCATTGCCTTGAAAGTGGCAGCGAAAAATATTGGTGTCACCGTGGCCGAGCCCTTCGTGCAGATGAGCTTCCTCGCCCTGCCCGTGATCCCGTCGCTGAAAATGACGGTGAAAGGCCTGGTCGATGTCGAGAAGTTTCAGCTGATTGAGTTGCAAGTCGAAGCACCGCTCTAACGGTAAGCACAAAAATAATGCCACCAGACTCTCACTTGCCCAGCGTTTTTGTAACGATTGAGGTTCTGAGTCAAAACTGGCTGGCATTGGTGCCTCGGCCCACTCCGTTACTGGCTCCTCTGGCGCCAACTGCTGGTGATATAGCTCAAGTTCAATGTATGCTTCAACAATGGGTTTATCTGCAAACCACGCCTTGGCACAATGCCAAGCCTCGCTCGGCTCATCCAAGGCAATAAGGACTCAATTTTTCATGGCACAATAAAGCGGCCTTCACGAAAACCGCTATAAAACTGTCAACTAAAATCAGATTGTCACAGCATGAAAACCAAAGGAAAATAGTTACAAATATTTTAGTTGGAGATTAGTTAAAGGCTCTTGCCAGTTTACCCGCCCCCGAAAAACTATAGGACTCAGCCATATAGTTTATAAATAATGACTCGCCTGGCTTAAGTGTTTCAACTAAGCCTTGAGAGCTAATGGTAATCTGCCCTTCAATGCAGAGTAAAATTTCAGGGCTGCGTACATATTGCTCGCATGGATGGTCTGTTACATTTGCGACTTCAAATCCAAAATCATCAACTGGTATAGGATAGTGAAGCATATTATTTTTATTCAATGGGTTGATGACAATACTATCCGGATTCAGCGGGACAAAGCGGGTGTTCGCAACAAGTTCATCAATATCTATGTACTTAGGAGTTAAACCTGCGCGTAATACATTATCAGAATTAGCCATAATTTCCAGAGCGGTTCCTTGAACATAAGCATGTGGTGTCTCAGCATGTAAGAACATCGCTTCTCCAGGCTGTAATTCAATTGTATTCAAAATTAACGGCGACAATAAACCAACATCACCCGGATAGTATTGGCTAAACTCTTTACTATATTGTAAAACCTCTCGTTCCAACGCCGATGCGGCTTGACGTTCACCAGCGGTATGTAATTCGCTTAACGCCTTTTCTTTTTTCTCCGCGCCCAGCGACATGATTGAAATAAAGAATTGCTTCAAACCATCACTATTTGGGTTGAGTTCAAGTGCATTTATTTCTTCAGACAAAGTAAAGATACGCATTGTTCTAAATAGATGGATGATTTGTTCTACTGGTCGAAAGCCATTCATGGCTCGATAAAAGGTGAGCGCATAAACTAACTCGGGTTTATGGTTTGAATCCTTGTAGTTACGATTAGATGCATTTAGCTCAATACCCGCTGTATTTTCTCGTGTAAATCCTGCCTCAGCGCTTGATTTATTCGGATGAACCTGTATTGAAAGCGGAGTCTCGGCAGCCAAAATTTTGAACAAGAAAGGCAACTGACCAAATCGTTTCGCGGTATAGCTCCCCAAAACAGTCTCTTGATTTTTTTCTATAAAATCAGAAAGCAGCACGCTTGTACCTTTAATTCTTGAGCAACCATTGGGATGAGCGCCCATCCACAACTCAGCTTGAGGCTGTTCTCTCACGTTCTTTATATCAAACAGCTTGGTAAATGAATCTTTGCTTCCCCAAGCATAATTCTGAATAACGTTATCTAATAGGTAGAATGGTTTATCCACTAACATCTTTAAATCTCACTCAATAAATAAACCATCCCATCAAGAATATTGATAGGATGGTTTAACAACGAAACAAAATATACACAGTAGCAATGCAGACAAACTTATTAGTATGAGGGAGAGATAGAAATTTGCGTAGTAGCTTACCAATTGCCCAACAATCCCTACAAATGCCCCTCCAAGCAATGAGCTTATCTGCAATAGATTAGAAAATAGTGTTGAAGCAACCCCCAACTGGTTCTTCATCATATCTTGCATAGCTACCATTCCCAATGCAGCACAAGTCCCGACAAAAATGCCGTTAAACACCTGGGCCAAGACAAAGTAGTGAACCTCTTTCCCAAGCAGCATAAGTGAGAAAAATACTACGCCACTTATTGTCCCTAACAGCATAACTCTTGTTGAACCTATAGCTCTTGCTAACCTACCAGATAATATCATAGCCGGTATTTCAAATAGTGCAGCGACTCCAAATAACACCCCAAACCACTTGTCATCAAGCATTAACTCTTGCGATAGATATAGAGGCATAGTCGTAAGATATAAGCTGTTTGCTGAAAATGCTAAAATAATGACTGAACTATATAGCAGAACATCGAATCTTAATAACGCATTGCGAACATGGCCTACTTGCATAACTGCAACTTCATTTTTTTGGTTACAATTAGGGACACTTTTGTAAGTGATATATATTGCAAGTAGCACAATAAAAGCAGAGATTGAGAAGGTCGCAGCAAACCCAAAGGATGCTTTAACCATGAAAGCTATCGGTGCTCCAAACACCCAAGCAACCGATGTACCTGCACGCATCGTTGCTAGAAACTGCCTACCATCTTTTAAGCATTCATCTCCATACTCTCTAGCAAGTGCGAATAACTGACCAAATCCTGCACCGCTAATACTTCCAAATATTGCGACAATCAATAGAGCTAGGTAGTATTCACGCACTAATGTAAAGCTAAAAACTAAAATAAAATTACTAATTAGAGATATTAATAGTATTCTTTTTCTCTTCCAACCTCTATCTGATCTCCTTGCCATATATTGAGAAACTATCACAGAACAAGAAACAGCAGTAACCATATAAGCTGAAAGCATAATTGGTGTAGCTCCAAGTTCCTCAACAATAAAAAGGCTAGACAACGGACCAAAAAAAGAACCACATAGACCGATAATAAAAGACAATAAAATAAAAACTAATGTAACCCGACGTTCCACATCACTTTCCTAAAAGAGAGGCATATCTGCTATATCGACAAACAACAACCAACCATCTAAACATTGTTAAATTAGTTAGCATTTAAATGATAACACACCATCAACCCGGCCAGCCTTTAATAATAAAACGACCAATTCATCATCTTTAATAAAAAGTCATCCACCATTAACGAGACATGGCACAAAATAAAAAATTAGCCCCTATCTAATCATTGACAGAGGCTAATATAAGTTCATCAGTTAATTATTTATTTCCCAATTTTTCTTCAAGAAGCTTCTTGGCTTCTGGTTCAGATTCAATCATTTGAATTGAAAGCAGTGCCTCAATTGTAGATTCTGCTCCTGCATTTCGATTGTATTTATCTTTTGAATCAATACCATCATATCCACGACCAGTGTTTTTATCATACATTTCAGCAGCTGCTGGGTTTTGTTTAAAGAACCACATTACAAACTCTACTGCTTGTTCAATATAACGTTTATCACGTGAAATTTGATAAGCACGAATATTTGAGTAAATAATAGGTCTTACTGCGTAAGCTATCTGAGCAAACTGATGTTTCTCGATAAACTCGAATTTATCATCTTCTTTTTTAACACTAAACCAATTCAGGTGTTCCTGCTCAAGCAAATATGGGTGGAAATGGTCAAGCTCAATAAATGCTGCTTTAACAAAATCACGCTCTTGCAATGTCATCCCTGCTTCAAGCAATGCATATGCTTGACTGTTTCCGTAACCATGCCATAAATTTTTCCAGCTAAGTAGCACACCATACATTTCAGACTCGACATCATTGATTTGCATGACCATTATTCCTTCTGCCAGCGAACGCATCATGCGCTCAATTTCAGGCTTAGGATTAATTTTATAAGCTCTATCTAGTGCTAGTAGCAAGACTGACGATTGGTCTGATGCTTGATTAGGCAACCAGTCCGCAACTTCTACACCTTGTTCTGTACTCACAGATTGCTCAAAATTAAAATCACTATAAATAACATCGATGGTAGAGAAAATCACCGCCTCCATTTTTTCAGCAAGCGATGCATCGACATCTTTGATGACAGGATAACTTTCAGCTAACGACCATACTCCTCGCCACGTCCACCAGTTTGCTTCTGCCACACTGGTTTTGTAGCTCGTATTTATCGTATTATCTGGGTAAATGAAGTTATTGAAATATCCGTTCTCGTTATGAGTCGCCAACATAAAATTCACTAATGTTTTTAGCTTTTCTAACGACTCATCATCACCATTTGTGCGGTAATTATCAAGATATACCATCGCAGCACGAGCAACGTCATCTACACATGACGTACCTTCTAAAGGATCTTTCACCCACTCATAATCAGGATACTCACTATAAATATGAATAAAGCCCGCCTCAGTACCATCATTCAAACTTCGCAATTCGTATAAATGATTTAAGTGGCCTAAATTAACTAGGGAGGAACTATTAGTCTCTGTAGAAGACATAGCAGGAGAAGCTATCATTGAGCCAGCCAATAAAGCCACTTTAAATATAGAGCTTAATTTTAACATATAATTACCATTAGAAAATAAAGTTAAGACCTAGCATACCGAAATTAGTTATTTGGTCATCGTAACCAGTACTTCCATCAATAACCTTATCACCCTCAGTTCTATAAAAATACTCTGCCATTAAGTAAATTTTATTAGTAATTGGGTAGTTGTAGTTAACAATATATTTTGTACCAACCGCTTCATACGTATTCTGATTAGACGTCAAATTAGTAATTGTTTTATCTTGGTGTTCAATCTTAAAGAACAACCTGTGCTTACCAAGTCCAAGCGAGGCCCACGGGCGGATTTCCGCCTCTACAACTTTTGTTTCATCGCCACCGTCTTTGCGTCGGTCATAGCCTTCTTTGCGGAACAACTCTAAGCCGAGAGTGAGGTTGTCGGAAACACGATAACTGCCATTTAAGACGGCTTCATAGAAATTAAAAGCGTCTGCGCCATTACCTGCGCCATTAGCACTCTTATCTTCGCTTAAAAACTTCACGTCAGTATTGACTGAGAAGTTATCGGTGAACTGATAGCGGTAGTAAGGGCGAATACCGAATCCGTCACCACCAATAAGGTATGCAGTATCAGAGTCACTCGGAGTATCGTAGCCTGACTTTCCAAGGTAAATACCTTCAATCATAAACCAGTGTTTGCCTATGCTTTGGCTATATGCAGGTTGAAGTTCCATTTCAGTAAATCTGACATCATTGACCACACCAGAACCATCGCGACGATCGTTTTCAAAGCTAACTTTCTTCAGAATGTAACCCAGATTAAAACCTGTATCACCGAAGTTCAGGCGTCCCTCGCCAAAAACCTGTTCATGAACAGGGCGCGAGTTGTTGCTCGTACCTTCATTCTTGAAGTGTTCAATCTTATACATTGTTATCCAGTTGCCATGGATAAATGAACGTTCATTGAGGGGTTCGTATTCAACGACAGTAACACCATCCGCTTCAGTGCCTGCTGTAATCACACCTTCATGAGTTGTCTTGCCATTTGTAAGTTTGACTTTACTACCTGGAGCAAGCAGGATTTGCTCTCCAGTCTCATCTGCTTGGTTATTTGCTGCTAGTGCAGCGTTACTCGCTAATGCTAATAGGGTACTAAGCAAGAGTTTTTTCTTCATCCTTTTCTCCAGATATACTCTCGGATTATTTAATAATTCTAAGTGTTATAAAAACGGGTTATTAATCTCTAACCAGTGTGCTTCTGCATCACTGATTCCAGCAAATAGCTTCAACTTTGAGTCGGTTAGATCTCCGTACAGTCCGCCTGAGAAAACCACGTCGATGAGATCTGGTCGCTTGGCTGCTCCGGGAGTAAATAAGTCTCTCTCAGCTATTATTTTTAGATCTGAGTAGGTATGGTTCTTCGAGTTGTACGTGAACACAGAAGGGTAGTAGTGGCGGTCACCTTTATCGTCAAACATCGCGACATGAGAAAGAACGCCAATAATGCCATTGCCTAAATGGTGTGCTTCATTTGCTCCGCCCCAATCATGTTCTTCAAACTGCTCAGTTAGAAGTTTTGCTTGATTAATAGTGGTAGGGGTCAAATTGCTTAATTGATCAATCTCGGTGTAACCAATCGTTCCGCGCCCGCCAACTTCTCCTTGTGGTCGTGTAAATACCGCAATGCGATTCGGCTCAATTTCACATAACCGAATGTCCTTCATGCCCTCAGGGCCTTCAGCAAAACGTGTCAAGTTATCGAGAGCAGTACCACGATAGAACACCGTCTTCCACGTTAATGCTTGAGGATTCTCCGGATGCGGTGCAATCTCAACACCACCAAACACAAGCTCTTGATCGATAAATGTCACAAACGGGTCTTGTAAGACAAATGTAGGCGCACCCTCAAGTAGCACCCAATGTCCATCAACCTTGTGGAAAAAACCAGCGATAGAGTGCTCGGAATCTCGATCTTCAATCCGTCCAGCAATCAAGGTATGGCCATCAAATACAAATGGAGCAGAAATGTTATATACATCTTTGCTTCCTACACCGGAAAACAACAACTTTTCTGTTTTTGCACTGTGGGGTTTGTTTTCTACGAACTCAGCATAGCGCTCAGAAACACTTATCTTACTGGCTGTGAGTTGTTTTGTATGAGTCATAATAGGCCTCTGTTTAACGTTAAACTTTTAGGTGCTGCCAAAGCTTTTCTAATGAAATTTCGGCCAAGGCCATCACTTCATCAGCAGCACCGTAATAGACTTTTAGTGTGTCATCGGAAATAAGAGCTCCACATGTAAAGACGACATTGCCAAAAAAGCCCTCTAGTTCATATGGTGCAGCAGGCTCTAACAAAGGCACGTCAGACTTCGCGAGCACTGTTCTTGGGTCATCGATATCAAGCAGCATCGCTCCTAGACAGTAACGTTGAGATAAATCAACACCATGATAAATCTGCAGCCAACCTTTGTTGGTTTTTAGCATCGGAGCCCCGCCCCCAAGTTTCAGCTTGTCCCACTCATCGCTGGATGCGCCGAGTAGATGATGATGCCTCCCCCAATGGATCATATCTGGAGAAGTACTTAACCAAATTTCTGGACGCCCCAAATGCTTTGGTGCTGGACGATGGATCGCGACGTACTGACCGTCCACTTTCTCTGGAAAAAAACAGACGTCGCGATTGTCCGGACAGAAAATGATCGCTTTACGCTCAACACTGACAAAGTCATCAGTAACAGCTAATGCTGTGGTAATGCCAAGCGAAGACACTGCTGAATAGTTAATGTAGTACTTACCTTCGACCGGTGTGATTCGAGGGTCCTCACAACCGAAAGCCTCATACTTGGTCTCTGGGAACAAAAACGGTTGCTCCTCAATGTCAAAATCAACCCCATTGTGACTACGAGCCAATCTCAGGTGAGATAAGGATGTCAAATACTTCTCAGACGGGTCACTTTTAGATACGACCATTCTTGTATCAGTAAAATCGTATTCATTATCATCGTATGAAAATGTTTTGTGCGTCAGTGTCCACTGACCATCGACTTCCTCAAGTAGGGGGACGACCACAAGAGACATGTCTGTGGTAATTACACTCTCTGCGACTCGAAGCAACATAATGTATTCATCTTTATGCTTCACCACGCCAGCATTAAACACGCACTCAACTTTGTACTCAGGAGAAGTCGGTTTGACATCCATAGGAGTCACCAGTGGATTTTTTTGATGCCTTATCATTACCATTACTGATACCTTATTATAACTTAAATATTACAAACTCATTTTTATCTAAATGATCAAAATCTTTACCAAAAATAACTTCTGCTCCTAAAGGTATCGCTACTAGCCTTGCTTTGTTGGAGAAATTAATATAAATACCTACCAATGACTCTTCGTAATGACGAAGGATATATACTAAATCATCATCCGTAGTAATTTCTTTATATTCTCCTTTCCTAAGTACGACATTATTCTTTCTTAAATCAATAAGTGAACGATAATGCTGATATAGTCCCTCTTTATTTTTCATCTCATCTCTGGCATTTACATTGAACTCATTTGATTTTCCGTAAAGCCAGGGTCTGTGCGTTGAGAAGCCTCCGAATTCACTATCATCCCAACGTATTGGATAGCGAGACTTATCCCTCGATTTTTCAATGGCAATCTTTAGAGCATCATCTTTATCCATACCGGCATCAATAGATTCTTTATAATGAGTAAGCCCCTGAACGTCATGAATATCTTCTAAGCTATCTGGCAAATAGTCAGGGAATCCAAACTCCTCGCCTTGATAAATAAATGGAATACCTTTTGCTGACAACTGCAATACAGAAATCGCTTTTGCACGTTGAACATCTCGAACGTCTTCACCAAAACGGCTGATCATTCTAGGCATATCATGACTAGAGAAGAACAAGGTCGCTAAACCACTTTGTTTCTCTTCCATCAACTTTATCTGGTTCATCATTTCAGATACATCAAAAGTCTCTAGAGAACCAAGGTTAAAATTAAATACGACATCTAACCCCGAATTATTTCTGTAGTCTGCTAGCTTATCAACGTTATCACTACCGACTTCCCCAACGACAAAGTAATCGCCTTTCTGGTGAATATAAGTAGCGATATCATTGATTGCTTCATGTATTCCAGGTTGATCTATATCGTTGGTATGCTCTTGCTTATTATTTTTATCACAAGGGTTATCTTCACAAATTCCTTTAGTGGATAAAAAGTTAATCACATCCAATCGAAATCCATCAACACCTCGATTAATCCAAAAGTCGAATATCTTTTTTGCCTCTTCAATTACTCGAGGGTTGGTCCAGTTCAAATCAACCTGTTTTGGTGAGAACTTATGATAATAGAACTGCTCACCGACTCCATTAACTTCACTTTCATGTGTCCAAGCAGATCCACCAAAGAAAGACTCCCAATTATTGGGTTCATCAGCAAAGAAAAAGTAGTCACGGTAGTGGCTTTTTGGATCGCCTTTTGCGCAAGTAAACCAAGGGTGCTCAGAAGACACATGATTAAGCACGATATCAACAATGACCTTGATCCCTCGCGCGTGAGCTTGCTCGACAAAGAAATCAAAATCATCAAGGCTTCCAAATTTTGGATCTACATTGCAATGGTCTGAAACATCATAACCATTATCAACCATCGGCGATGGATAAAAGGGTGTGATCCAAATACCTTCTGCACCAAGACCCTGTAGATAATCCAACTTTGCTGTCAGACCGAGAAAATCACCCATCCCATCGCCGTTGCCATCACAGAAACTTGGCATATATACCTGATAGAATGTGCTTTCTGACCACCAAGAACTCATCACTACAACTCCCAATTACTTCAATGACAGTGACATTCCTTGAAGGAAATGCTTCCGAAACAGAATAAACAACATAAGTAGAGGCATTGTCTGAATAACAGAGCCTGCCATTACAGGGCCAATATACACACCATAGGATTTGCTAAATGATGCTAAGAGTACTGAAAGAGGCATTTTTTCAGCATCTTGCATTACAATTAGTGGCCATAAGAAGTTATCCCACGCACCAGTAAATGTGAATAATGCCACAATCGCAATAATTGATTTATTTAATGGCATCATTATCTGAGTAATGACTTGCCATAAATTAGCTCTATCTAGCTTTGCCGCAAATATGTAGTCATTTGGAGTACCTTTGAAGCTTTGTGACATCATGAATATACCCCAACCACTCATAACGAATGGAAGGATCATAGCGCCATAAGTATCAATCATTCCCAGCTCTTTGATTAAGACATACTGAGGAAGTATGAACATAAAGGCAGGGAAAACCATTTGAAAGATAAGAAACCCTCTGAACGCTTCCTGTCCTTTGAATTTCAATTTTGCTAACGAGAATGCAATATACATCGACGTAATTACAACCGATGCAGTGATTGTTAATGAAACAAATAACGAGTTGAACATCGTTCTCAAGAATGGTCGATCCGCTCTATCCGATGTATCAAACAAAAAAGCATAATTATCAAGAGATAGATTACCTCCAAATAAACTCGTTGTATACACTTCAGACGATGGTTTTAAAGATGCCATGAACATCCAGACATACGGGTATAACCATGAAAGTGCCAACCCAATCATCAAAAAATGAGCAATTAAACTGCCAAACGTAATTCTATTATTCATCACACAATCTCAACGTTTCGCTCAAAAAGCTTTCTAATTAACCAAATTAGACCAAAACTAATCACGGCAACGAATATAGACATCGTGGCAGCCCAAGATGGCTCCATTCTCATAAATGCAGCTTCATACATTACAACCATTGGTGTTGTTGTACTGCCCAAAGGCCCCCCGCCAGTAATTAGGTAGGGTTCTGTAAATATACCAAACGCTACAGTCATCGCGAGAACAAGGACCATGATAATTTGAGCATTCATCATTGGCAGTGTTATCTTAAACAACCTCTTAAGAGGGCTTGTTTTATCTAGCTCTGCTGCTGAATATATTTCTTTTGGTATGGCTGATAAACCTGAATAGAAAATCAGACCATAATAACCAACAAACTTCCATGTGACGATTAGCGCAATAGAAAGCATGGCAAAATCAGCGTTCGTCAACCAAGGAATTGTAAAACCAAAAACACTATCTAAAAACCCATTCACAGGACCATTTTGGCTGAATATCTTCGAGAAAACGATAGAGTACGCTACACCAGATGATACATTGGCGAGCAGAAAGCTTAATGCTACGAATGACTTTCCATATCTAAGTTTACTTAACCCATAAGCAAATAGCAGAGACGATATTAATACAATCGGAAGATAGTAAGCTAAGAACCGAATAACATTCCACATTGCCTGCCAAAAAAGTGGATCTTGAACAACATCAAAAAAGTTATTCAAACCATTAAAGCTTGGCGTACCAATAAACCTCCAATCAGAAAAAGAAAGTATGATTAGCCAAATAACAGGATACAGCCAGAAGATTGCAGAGAATCCTAAGTAGCTGGAGGCCAACAAGCCTCCTATATGAGAATCCTTCAGTTTAAATTTTGATAAAAATGTATTCATTAGGCACTCAATTATTGACGAATTGAATTAACTTCTTTTTCTAATCCGCTTAGACCACCTTCAACATCCGTTTTATTGAAGATTATTTTCTCAATCATGTTTGTCATTGCTCGTTGCACTTCTACAGTCTTGGACGTGAATGCTGTCGGCTGACTCAAAGAAACTTGTTCCGCATAGCCTGCCGCCAAAGGGTTAGCTTTAAAGTATTCCTTAAAAATATCGAGTTCCATTAGATCACCGCGCGCAGGGGGCATGCCCGTTAACTCTAACCAACGCTTATCAAATTTCTCATTGTTGTAAACCCAGTTGATAAATTCCCACGCTTCCTCTTTTACATCAGAGGATTTAAACATGACCATGCCCTTTCCATCAGCAAGCGTATTTGGATTATCTCGGCCATCTTTTGTTAACATTGGACCAATCTTGATATTCTTTATGACATCTGGATATTGTGTTTGGAATCTACCAATATCCCAAGGCCCTCTAACAGCTCCAACAACCTCACCAGTGACTAACGGTGCTGATTCGCCAAAGTCATAACTTGCCCAACCATTAGTAAACATCGTATCAATAAATGTTAGGACATCTTTTGCTGCTTCTTCATCTATATCGAGTTGATTTTTAGCATTTAAGTAATTTTTACCGTCACTGGCTGCGTAGTACATAGTGATAAAGTCAAACCAACGGTCCCACCAGTTCCTTCCTGCAGCAACTTGCATTGGGTAGCGCTTATTTTTGACGGAATAGGCTTTTGCTAGCTTATATACATCATCATATGTTCGTGGGACATCAGTAAAACCGTACTCTTCTAAGATGTCGCTTCGCCACCAATAAACCACAGGGCTCATGTAGAGAGGAAATACGAGCTGCTTACCATCGAGCTGCCATCCATTCATTATCTCACTCATATTACGACCACTTATAAGATCCTGATATCCATCAAATTTCGATAAGTCAACCAATTGATCTAATTCATTTAATTGTGCGGCAAAGCCAGAAAAAATGTTCTCTGTAATATCAGGTTCTGTACCCGCAGCTAAGGCATTCATAATGGCTTCTTCTGAGCTTCCCGTCGCAGGAATGGTCGTGAACTCCACAGGTAGACCTTGCCCGCTTGCATTCCACTCAGTAACAACCTCAGACCAAAACGCCTCTTGTGTTTCATTCGGAGCTATCCACATTTTAATTGATTGTGGATCACTAGTATCGCCACCACATCCCGTTAGAATCGCAGCAGCAACTCCACCTAAAACCCAGGAACTCAATGTCTTCGCTTTCATGAACCTGCCCTTTCAATAAATTCAAATTTAACTAAAGCTTATGCTCAAGCAGCCACCCCAGCACAAGATGTGAAGGAATTTACCACCACAATTCTCAGTTTAACGTTAAACTGGTCACAAAAAAAATCAGGTTTAACGATAAACAAAAAAAGCGAGATCAAAGTCAAAAATCTCCATTTTACTGGTGATTTTTTCTTGTTTACCCTTAAACTAACCCTGTAATTTAGATGATACCTAAAATAGACAGCGCGTATTTAGGCGTACTTGTAGTTTAAGAAGATAAGCACACACGAATGGAAGTACGATGAAAAGTAAAGTGACTCTGAAATCAATTGCCCAAGCATTAAACGTCACACATACAACGGTCTCAAATGCTTATAACAGACCAGAAAAATTATCTTTAGAGCTTAAAGAAAGAATTCTCACTTATGCTAAATCCGTTGGTTATGACGGACCAAACGCTGCTGCTAGATTCCTACAGACAGGGAAAAGCGGCACTATTGGTGTTATTTTCAACCAAGAAATGAGTTACGCATTCTCAGACCCACACGCTACTCGACTGTTCAGGGGGATTTCAGAAGTATGCCAAGAACATGGGCTGAATTTATTACTTTTACCTCTATCTTCGAATGAACAAATCCTCAATGTAATGGTCGACGGTTATATTTTTAATGCTACTTTTAAGAATGATCCAATCATTGAGAAAATAATAAACAAAGCCCCTCCTGTTGTGACCATTGACCTTGATTTGCCTGGATTTGGTTCAGTAAGCATCAACAACAAGCAAGCCGCATATGAGATAGCGCAGTATGTCTTCAGTAAAGGACACAAAGAGGTAGCCGTTCTTACTTTTCCTTTCTCACGTAACCCAAAAGGCTTGGTTAAACTATTCGACCATATTCAAGGGGATAATCAAGTGTCGCTCGATCGCCTATGTGGTGTACGTGATGCACACGTAGATGCAGGGTTGGATCCTAATAAGTCCGTAGTTTACGAGGTTCCTGACAACATGACAGGAAATGAAGCTGCAAAAAAGATACTAGAAGAACACCCAAACACAACAGCACTAATTTGCTTCTCTGACAAGTTAGCAGTAGAGGCATTAAGGTATTGTAAGAGTCGTGGCATAAAAATCCCCGAAGAAATATCCATTACCGGATTCGATAATATTCCCATGAGCGGTGATAAAGATATATGCCTCACTACAGTTAATCAAAGTGCAGTGCAAATTGGCCGCCTCGCCACATTAAATCTTATTAATGGGAAGAGAGACAAGATAACAGTCGAACATGATCTAGTCATTCGCGCAACAAGCTGAAGATTTTGCCAACAATACTTTTAATTTGGAACTGTATTATGAATTTAACATGTTTTAAAGCCTACGATATTCGTGGACAAATTGGTGAGGAACTTAACGAAGATGTTTTTTATCGCGTAGGAAGAGCCTTTGCTACTTACACAGGTGCTAAAAAAGTTGCCGTTGGAGGCGATATTCGACTAACTAGCGAGTCATTTAAACGTGCTCTATCTCTTGGCCTAACAGAGTCAGGATGTGATGTTATCGACCTTGGTATGACGGGCACTGAAGAAGTTTATTTCGCCGTACGTCACTTGGAGCTCGATGGCGGAATTGAAATCACAGCAAGCCACAATCCCATTGACTACAACGGTATGAAAATCGTTGTTGAAGATGCAAAACCAATGAGCAACGATAGCGGTCTTCTCGCAGTGAAAGCATTAGCGGAAAAAAACCTGTTTGAAGAACTACCGAACTCAAAACACGGCAAAGTTCACAAAGTCAGCAATCGAAACGCATACGTTGACCACCTATTGAACTACATAGATCTAAACAGTCTTCGTCCAATGAAAGTTGTTGTTAATGCCGGAAACGGGGCGGCAGGTCCTACACTAGACGCCATTGACACAGAACTCAAAAAACACGATGTACCGATTGAATTCATTCGCGTCAATCACGAGCCTGATGGTCAGTTCCCAAATGGTATCCCAAATCCTTTGCTGCCGGAAAATCGCAGTGACACCCGGCAAGCCGTTCTAGATAACAAGGCTGACTTTGGTATCGCATGGGATGGTGATTTTGATCGCTGTTTCCTCTTTGACGAAAAAGGAGAGTTTATTGAAGGGTACTACATTGTTGGCTTGCTTGCAGAAGCATTTCTAACTCAAAGCTCTGAGGTGGAAACGATTATTCATGATCCTCGTCTGTATTGGAATACTGAAAGTATTGTAGAAAAATGTGGCGGTGTTTCCGTTCAATCTAAAACGGGGCACGCCTTCATAAAAGAACGCATGCGAGCTGAAAATGCTATTTACGGTGGCGAAATGAGTGCTCATCATTATTTCCGTGACTTTGGATATTGTGATAGTGGTATGATTCCTTGGCTCTTGGTCACTGAACTACTATCAATAAAGCAAAAAACACTCTCAGATGTAGTCGCCGATAGTATCAAGAAATTCCCTTCTTCTGGTGAAATAAACATAAAACTTGATAACCCTGCTGAAGCAATTAGCATTATCAAACAAAAATACACTCAATTTGCAACTCACATAGAAAATGTGGATGGCCTAAGTATGACGTTCGATACATGGCGATTTAATCTTCGTAGCTCCAATACAGAACCCGTAGTGCGCCTAAATGTAGAATCAAAAGATGATATCAAGCTTATGGAAAAGCAAACGAAAGAACTTTTGTCTTTATTACAGTAATAGTGATTAAGTCAAAACGTGAAATGGAAACTTAATTCATAAGATTAGAGAGAAAACATGGCAAAAGTCATACTTAACGATGTTTGCAAGACATACGATAAAACACAAACAATTCACGACGTTAAACTAGATATTGAAAGTGGTGAATTTCTTGTACTTGTTGGCCCGTCAGGGTGTGGTAAGTCAACCTTACTACGAATGATTGCTGGCCTTGAAGATGTTTCATCAGGTAGAGTGCATATTGATGCTAGAGATGTCACTGATGTCAACGCATCAGAACGTGAAATTTCAATGGTATTTCAATCATATGCGCTATACCCCCATATGACTGTCAAAGAAAATTTAGCGTTCGGTCTAAAAAATATCAAAATGCCGACAGCGGAAATTGAGTCAAGAATTAGCGAGGCTGCTGACATATTACAGCTTTCTGAGCTATTAAATCGTAGACCTCAGAACTTGTCCGGAGGCCAACGCCAACGTGTTGCAATTGGTCGCTCCATCGTTCAAAACCCCAAAGTATTCCTGTTTGACGAGCCGTTATCAAACTTAGATGCGGCCCTTAGAGTGCAGATGAGGCAAGAGCTAAGCAAACTGCATAGTAAGCTCAAGAGTACAATGATTTATGTTACTCATGATCAAGTCGAGGCAATGACGCTTGCAGATAGAATCGTCATACTGCGCGCTGGAAAAATTGAACAAATTGGAACACCTTTAGAGGTCTATAATCAACCTGCGAATACTTTTGTCGCCGAGTTTATGGGAGCACCCAAAATCAATCTCCTAACGGCAGTAGCAGAAAAATCTTCTGAAGGCTTTGACTTGGTATTTGAAGGTCAATCTCGTCTGTCTATAGCAGGGTCACTTAGCCACCTCCCCCCAGACAATAAAGTAACGTTAGGTATTCGACCTGAGCATATATCCATCAAAGCTCCATCAAATGAAAAAACGGCAATGCAAGCCACTGTGACTTATTCCGAGTTGCTTGGAGACTCTACCATCGTATATCTAAACTATGCAGGTCAAGAAATTCGAGTCAAGCTTGCATCACAAGAGCAGCTATCAGTAGGAGATATATTCGATCTTGAAATTGATAGTAAATACTTGAACTGTTTTGTTAATAACATGCGAGTTGATATTCAATAACAACTGCAAATTTGTTAGGGCTATGAGTTAATTTATTTTGTTAGTTCTAGCCCTACTTCATACACAATAATAGGATTAATAATGTTAGTTGGACTAGATATTGGTGGAACCAAGATCGAAGGTGTAGCCCTCAATAACACAGATCATAATATTACAGCACGATACCGTGTAGCTACTGATAAATCCAGTTACGATTGCTTCTTAAACTCAGTCTCCAATGTGATTGAGAAGCTTAAAGCCCATGGAGATATAGACTCTCTTGGGATAGGATGCTGTGGTTCCGTTGGGTTGGATGGACTAATGCAAGGTGCAAACATTGCGGTATTAAATGGCCGGAATTTTTTAGAGGATCTTAGAAACCTTTTCGACCATCCAGTACATATTGCAAATGATGCCGACTGCTTTGCCCTTTCTGAGTTCAGCACTGGCGCAGCAAAGCATACAAATAATTCATGCGTTGCCCTCATCATTGGAACAGGTTGTGGCGCAGGCATTATACTTAATGGTGGACTAGTCACTGGTTTAAACAACTTAGGTGGCGAACTAGGGCATAACCCATTACCACATTTTCAACCAAACCAAGATGGGCAAGTCTTCACTTGTTATTGTGGCTCAAAAAATTGTATTGAATCTTTTGTCTCTGGCACTGGATATTCTAGGACATTCTCTGAGAAATACTTTAGTGCAAGCTGTGAAGAGATCATGCAACTATATCGAGACGGAAACAAGCAAGCAATTGATCACTTTGAACTATACTGCGATCAACTCGCTCGTGTATGTGGCTCCATCGTAAACATGGTCGACCCTGAGGTCATCGTACTTGGAGGGGGGATGTCAAATGTCAATGAAATATACCCCCGAGTGAATGCGAAGCTTATTCAGTATACATTCTCTAAGCAAGTGCGAACTCAGATTGTTAAGAACCAAAATGGTGATTCTTCCGGAGTGATTGGTGCCGCTTTACTACCATTAAAAAATATGTGATCGTCATGTAAATCAAATTTTATGATTCGTAAATATCTAAACTTTAACCTTAGCCATATTAATTCTGACTAGATCAGACACTTCAATTTGAAAAGAAGAGAGTTACCCACTCTTTTTGTTCGGTTTTAGCTGTCCTAACACGAGCTTGTTTGATGAAACATAAGCACTAGTCATATGAATGGTACTCGCGCTGTCTTCACGACTTTATGAGCTTCGAAGCGTTTTACCCTCTATAGCAACAACTTGACCTTCGGTAAGAGTATGTACCGATGACATCCAGTTGACGAAGCACTGTGCCCGTCCCAAAGATCGCCCCCGCTGCCATTTACGCCGAGGTCAACAACTGCTATCCGTAGAAGACCAAGTTCAAGTTCGACCTCAGCCTAGTTGCCGGGGTGCGTTCGAGTGTAGCGGGATCTTTTTTATGGTGAGGCAGAAATAATGACAGCCGTATTAAATAAATATTATTAACGACTTCCTACTACAGCACATTCTCATATATTAAAACCAGGTTCCCGGGCTGATTATTTTGTAAACCAAAATCACACATTCATAAAACTCATGAATACATCAGCAAAAATAAGAGTAACATTCTCACGCAAATTACCCATAAAATATTGATTTATATCTAATAATAAACATAAAGGTATAACATGAAAAAAGTTACAAGCTCTTTCTTCGCCTTAAGTTTGCTGACGGCACCCGGTTCCGCTTGTTATGCATCTAACCTTGATCAAACCGACCCTGTGGCGGATCTGATTCAGTCATCTACCGCCTACTTCCAACAAGAATGCCACCTGTACAGCCCAGAAAAAAACGTTCCGTCAAACTGTAATTACTACGTCTTAAATCTGGCTGAAATAAGCGTTGATGAGAGAAGAGCGTTCACTTCTGAGCTGTTAGGGCTTGGTGTAGACAGTAAATATGTGCTGGTTACAAAGCCTAGCGATATTAATAAGCGGGCTATCTATCTTCTTGATGTACTTGACCCTGAATATATCGCATCCAGCCTGGAAACAGAGCTCAATAAGCGAAGCCTGAGTAAAAGGTCTGTCTCTCAGGACAGCGGCAACGTAATGGAGTTTATCGTCCACAGACGCTTCAATGTCGAAAGACAGGAGAAAGGAAACGTCACGCTGAAATACAAAATTCGCTATTACAGCAAATCCCCTTTCTACGCACGCTCTGGCGATAAAGACAAGTATGTTGAGATCATCCTGGCAGAGGGTTCCGGTGTCGATATGGGATTGGCCGACAGCTGGTCTGATATTTACCGCCGCTGGGATCACAACAGCAACACCAACTATGTCTATAAAGAGTACCTGGACGCTATCGATGTCGGCATCAAGATTAACGACAGCGCGAAACTCTCTTCCGGCCAGATTTACCTAAATGATCTCTACCCGAGAATCCAGGACCAGGTCGAGTCCAAAATCGAAAAAGAAACCACTACCAGCATTAAAGTCGGCCTGGGATTTTCTCCCAAGATCCCAATCAAAGATATTGAGTACTCTTTCAGCGATAAATACAGCATCACCAATAAGAAGCAGTTTGGGCTGGTCGCGAAAACCAATAAAGATGGCTACAACATCAAATATGTGAACAACAAATATGGTTCAGCTGTCGACCCGGAACACGGCTTCTGTGATTTGGGTACCGCTGATGGCTGGTGCTGGGACTACGATGAGCGCCGTGGTAACCCGTGGAACTTTGACAAGCTGAAGCAAAACAACTCGCTGGCAGTCAGCGGCCTGCGGCCTGATTTTATCGCCAAAATTGCGGCAAAAGAAGGAACCGGCGGCACGTCTGACATCGTGGTCAAAACCACGGTAGACAGCCTGGCGCTGTTTGGTCATAACCGCTGGATCATTGGCCGCCGCTACGCATCCGGCAGCCAGCTGTGGAACAACTCCGACAGCAACTCAAACTGGAAGACCGGCCGTGACTTTGAAAAACTGACATACTCTGATCAGTTTACCGTGACGGTCGACTGGAACAGCCCCTGGTTCCTGGGGGCTGACGCGGTTACAATCAAATCGACTTACCTAAGCCAGCAGAATGCGCAGTGTCTGACTGTTGTCGGCAACAGCAGCCTGCAGTTTAAAGACTGTGTTGATGGCTCGAAGTCTCAGTCGTTCATCTACGATCAGGAGAAGAGATATCGCAGCGTTGCCAATATCAACCAGTGTCTGGAAACCGCAAATGGCCAGTTAACACTAAGCTCAGACTGCAGAGATGACTTCGCGCGAAACACCCAGATCTGGTACTGGCAGGAGCCAAATGGCTTTGCCAATGATGTTCTCTATACCGTAAACCATGACCGGACAATCAATGCGATAGACGCATCAACCTCAGTGCCTGGCGTGCTTGTTCTCGGTGATTCAGAAGACAAGCCGGACAGCGTGCTATACACCAGCCGCTTTACGGACTTCAGTACCATTAAACCTTAAAGCCCTGATAGCCGCTCACTGACTGGTGAGCGGCCTGGTCGATGTCGAGAAGTTTAAGCTGATTGATCTGCAGGCTGAAGCTCCGCTATAACAACAAGCAACCCAATAACGCCACCAGCTCTGCGGGTGGCGTACTTCCTGCAAATTCTTTTCGATAAAATGAAACGGTTCGTTTAACGAAGCTCAAATGTATCCAGTTTCGCTATGCTATGACTGATTATCTTCACCAAATCATCAGAGTCAGCACTGATCCCCCAATTCTCAGGCTGAAAAGCCAAGAACTTGATCACTCCTGTCGGTTTACTCACCTGAACATGGGCAAGCGGTATCACCTTTCCTGATGCACCTTCTAACGACTGAGACTCAACAACATAATACTGGTTAAGTAAACTTGAACTAGTGGATACAAGGATTGAGAAGTCCACACCATTGCGTACAGTGAACGATTCACAAGTTTCAATGGCCTTTACCTTCAGCCTGTACATTGAAAGAGATTGCAATTTCATTGTTCACCTTACTCTTAATTCCCCTGAGCTTTGATACATTACAAACATGAATGAAAGCGAATCAAGCCATCCCAATAAAAAGAATTTGCAGCTCTAAGAAAGCAGATCACTACTTAATTTCTGGGGTTGAGTTTATTACGGCGCAGCTTCAGCCTTTCCTTTACTTCACCTAGGGTATAAACCCGCCCCTGCTCGATGTCCCGCTTAGACATTTTGACCAGCTCTAACAAGGCATGTGCCTCTCTTTCTTGTTTGTCCATCAAACCTGAATTCCTCATTGTTACTTCCAGCGCAGACTATAGATGAAATGGTTCCACGCACAGCAAAGCTATTGAACCTATATGCCAATAACTATAGCAAAAGGGGAAGCAAAAACACTGGATAAATAAACAGGCATGTACTAGTCTTGATGGGCCAAGTATAGAAAACTTGATGCACTGCAGCTGGGCTGAGATGGCGGCAACCATCTCAGCCCGTGTCGGCTGCCCACCCAATAGTCCTTACAGAACCCATGTCCAGCCGACGGGAAAAGTATACGCGATCCTGTCGGTAAAACACTATTTTGTATGGAGTTAACCGATGGCCAATATCCGTATTCGCCCCAACGGGATCATCCAATATGATCTCTGTGTCTTTGGTGTCCGCTTCCGTGAAACCTCAGGCATGCCTGCTACCCCGTCCAATATCAAGAAAGCCAAAGCCGTTCTCAAGCGCCTCAATGCAGAGCTGGCGCTGGGCAGTTTTGATTACAAGGACTTCTTCCCCCACAGCAAGAAAGTCGAAAAGTTTGAGTTATTAGTCAGAGCGCGAAACCCGGCAATCGCCGAGCCTTACTTTGATACGTACACCGAAGCATGGCTAGAGCGAAATAGCCACCAATGGAAAAACAGCTACCTCAAAGGTGTACACAGTATCCTGAACAACTATTTGCTGCCCGCTTTCAAAAACATATTGATCGATGCCATTACCCTCAAGGATGTGCAGACCCTGCGCAGCCAGCTTTGTGCCCTGACGAACAAAGATGGCAAACGAAAGCTCAGCAACAAGCGGATCAATATCATTTTTGTGCCGCTTATCAGCATCTTGCACAGCGCGGCAGATGAGTTTGGTTTTCCCTACCCGCTCGATCGCCTGCAGCCTCTGCGTGAAGAGCCAAGCGATCCCAACCCCATGACCCAGGAGGAGGTTCAGCGCTTTATGGCCGCAGTCCCCTCTCGGTGGTATGACTATTACCTGATACGTTTCCATACCGGTATGCGCAGCTGTGAGGTACACGGGTTGAAAAAAGACTGTGTGGACTTCAATCACGGCCTCATCCGCGTACGACGAAATTGGGTGGCGGGAGAGCTCACGACGGTCAAAACCCCGAAATCAAACCGGGACATCATCATGACGCCCACCGTTGAGGCTGCACTCAGACGAGCCGTCGAAGCAAGCCCGTCTGATTTTGTCTTCACGAACCCTAATGGCGCGCCACTCGATACCCGCTATATCAACCGGAAAGTCTGGTATCCCACGTTGAAAAAAGTGGGCCTGCCCAAAAGGCGGGGATACGAAACGCGCCATACCGCCGCCGTCCTTCACCTTGCGGCGCACGAAAACCCGCTTTATGTCTCTCGTCTGCTAGGCCATAGCTCGACCCAGATGCTCTACGAGGTGTATGCCCCGTATGTCATTAATGCAGCAAGGAAAGACGGCAGTGCATTTGATGCCATGATGGCAAGGGGGAAGTGATGGATAGGTTCGTAAGTATAGCCGCCCTGATTCACCACCTCAGGGCAGAGAAACCAGAAGTGGATCCTGAGCACCTCATCACCTTGGTTGCCCTCGGGGCCCAGTCAGCAAAATTACTGCACTTGCTCAAAGCCAGTGGACAACCATTGGGGACGATTCCGTCTGTTAGATTGCAGCAGGAATTAAGCCTGTATGGCCAACAGCGTTTTGATAGTCTAGCTGAGGAGCTAACACTCAAACGTCTGCTGCCCCTGATACATCCGCACAGCACAACCTCACCTTACTGGCTCACACCTTGGGCAATGCAGTCTCTCCATACCCATCCTGACTGGCTTTTTCTCATGTATTACTTCGAGTACTCATGGTATGCCATCAACGACGGCCACCTCATACTGGACAGTCTCTGGCAATGGCACCAGACGAGAGCCCTTACGCTCATCTGCTACCAACTATTGATGGATTCAGGGCAGTGGGATGCCATCTATGGCAACGCCGTAGAAATCATCGCAATAGATCATAAAAGAAAAAGGTGCCTTGTGATGAGCCAGTCACCAATTGAACGTAACCAACTTGGATACCATCATGAGTGGCGACCGTTAGACCACCGGTATCTAGAACGGCTATGCCATGGTACATGACCACTCCCCTGTCACCCCAGCGGTGGAGATTTCTCCACCGCTTTTAACCAAGGCCTGATTACGGAGAACCCTATTTTCTATTGACCATATGATATCGATTGTTACTTAAAATATGCGGTTCTCCGTTGCCAAAGATTATTTTGAACTGACTCTACATTCAATATCATCAAATCTAAATCACATTTTCATAATTCCGATGAACAATACTATTGACACCAAGCAATGATTGGAAAAGGATTTTAAATACCATTCAATAAATAAACTTGGAAGGTGTTTATGAAAATAAAGAAAAAATCGATTCCCCTTCCAAAAATTGAGTCGGGCTACCATCCCTATGTATCTGAAATAATCAGACGTGATAAGAAGACAATTTGCCGAGCCGATCAACTTGATGACAACATCATCAATAACTTAATCCAGACAATGAATCTGCACGTTAGAGAAACCGATAAAGCAACATATCAAATAATCTCCCCCAACCTTATTTTCAACTCTCTTTTTCACCTACCAGCCCTAAAATCAAAATCACTTCAGGTCTCTGTCTTCTCATTTGACAGCCAAATCGAATTTCAAAATTATCTTGTTACTGAATTGCTCTACCGACCAGCAATGGAAAAACATGACTGTTTTGGCCACAACGTGGCTTCAAGGCATCAACTTTGCCAAAAGCTATTCAAGGTCCCTAGCAAACGACATATTGCACAAGTTGCTAATATTCATCATTCAACATTGAGAATCAGTTAATGAAAGGCCATTTTATTGCGAAATCTAACCTTTCAAAATCTCCAGGATCAGTATTTCCTGATGCCAATAAATCTATGCAGCGCTTAAGATATCTCTTCTTACATGACCTATCAGTCGAACAACTGACAATAACCTTAACACTCTGGCTGACAAGTAAACTCAGTAAGGTAAATTCAGAAAATCCAGTACCAGAATTTGTAAGACTTCGAGCATCGGATCCTATCCGGCCGAACAGTTACCGGATCATTCAAGAAGGCGGGGATGAGTCTTGGGTTGAGTTTTCTATCCAAACTCAGATTCAAAAGAAAAATATACTATTTTGGCAACCTGCTCCCAGGGCATTTAATCAATTATTCTGGCAAGCCTTGCGCCATAAAAGTTATAATAAGCCGATTATTTCAGATAAAGAAAAAAATCAGCTTTTAGAATTCCTAACGTCTTCTTTGACGCGCTTTCCTGAACAACAAAACATCCCAATCGCCCACAAAACAGCATGGAACAATTATATTACTCACTGCGCACACAAAGATGCACAGCTTAACGCACTCGCTAAAGCATCCTTAATCACTGAAAAAAAGCTAGCCTATGGAAGCAGTTGCTATTATATCGCAACGACTACTCGGCATTTACGGCGTGATAACTACCAAGCCTATAACCGCTATATCGACAGGCTACTCTCAGCTGCTAAAAAAGAAGGTATTTCGGCATTCACCAATGAGAATGATCCATATTATGACACGGATCCTCTTCTCAATAAAAACGCTTCCGAAGCGGGCTACCTTAACCGCGAGGCCAACACCATCCCCATTGTAATCATCAAAAATCACGTCATTACCGAAGATGAGGGGGTGTATGTCGGAACGCGCCGCAGAGTTTCAACAGACCAAGCTTCACGTTGGCTCCAAACTCTGAATCTCGAGTTAGCAAACATCCGCCCCAAAAGTAGAAAACCTGTCACCACACAACTCATTGCTTACCACAACCTACTCACCCATATAATAGCTATTCACCTCATCACATACTGTGGATGCAGGCCAACACATGCTATCAGCCCAGCAAAGGGAGCTATCGGGTTATCTAGTATGTGTCTCAGGGATAAAGGAAAGGCAAGAATTATTAATTTCCCCAGGCACATCAAAGATTACATCGCCCATTACCGGCAGCACTTACAGCTTATATACAGTCGCTTCGGCGTATTACATACAGAAAATGAACCACTATTATTCCTATTGAATACAAGCGGTAAAAAAGAGTTTTTGACAGCCAAAAGTCTCCGTAGATTCACTGCTGCAAGTAGTAACGCCCATGTGCCTTATCACTTTAGAAAAGCCTATGCACAAAGCCTCTTCGAAGTGGGCTGTCCAACACATATATTCAACCGCTTAATGGGGCATAGCCAGTACGGGGAACAATTTGGGCAGCTCACGCAATATGCTTATGACCAGCAACAAGACCAAGTGTGGACAAACCGCGTAGCAGAATACCTTGGTGGGCCACAGGAGACTCTATGCTAAATACCGATGATGTCATGGCCTGGAGCAAACAAAGAGGCCCCGTTACATACAACGATGAAGATCTTCATTGGATAGTGAACAACTGGCCTGAACTAAGAAGTGCCCAGAAGCGAGAATTACAGGAAGCGGACTTTAACAGTATCCGTTCAGCTTTGAAAAGCATTCCTACTGGTCAACAAAGATTACGTAATAACGCTCTCACCGATATACAACACTATCTAGTCAAACAATGCCAGTGGCGGCTTCCACCAGAGCAGCAAGACAGCCTCAATGACGCCGATAACGTGCGATTTCATGCCATCATGCAATATAGCCATATCGCAGAAGGCCTTGCAGATAAGCATCACAATCACTTAATTCAACTTCTGGATGAAGGTCATGAACCAACAATAGCAATGGTGGCTATGACGCTGTTGATGGAAACAGCACCAATGCCTCTGGCATTACTGTGCCAAGCGCTAACCACACCTGAAACGGTTGAGAAATCCCCACCCTACACACTGAACTTACTGATAAACACCTTCAATGATGCTGAACAGAGAGTTCGATACCAACTCTCACCGATGAGTGCAAAGCTGCTATCAACTTTTTTTTGCTACCCTGAAACGCTGACAATCAAACAGTTGATGAATGAGTTACAGAGCTACCTCAGCGCATCTCCTTTGTATTTAGACAAATTATCCAAGTACTCATTTTCTCACTTATGCCGGTGCCATTGGTACTTGAAGACTAACCGCTTCTTCACAGAGGACATGGCAACACCCGAGATGCAATGGGCAATACCAACCGAGCGCTATCAACAAATGAAGGATCAGCAATCACCAATTACCTTCCAAGAGCAAAAGTCATTGCCTCCAAACAAAGCTCACCAACCGCACAATAGCAAAGAGGCTAATCAAGCATCTGATTTCACCAAGCTTCGCAGGCACTTAATCACTGAGCATGCTAAAAATAATTATCAGCCCGCCAATGAGCTTCTTCAAGCTGACAGTATTAGCTGGCCAGTTAATAATATCGCGCCGGCATTGATGGCCCTCTATACGGCACATTTGATCAAATACGGGGGAGTCAGGGAGCCTAACCTCGCGAATCGATCAATACGAAATTACACCTCGTATAATGTCAAGTTACTCCAATACCCACTTCCACTCGACGCGTGCTGGGATGATGAGCGAATTCAGGCTTGGGCTAACGCGCTGTATGGTCAAAGTCAGGACAAGGAGCTTTTTAACTTTTTGAAGTTTGTTGCCCAACACCCCGTCGGTGACGGTTTGGATATTGATGAGCTGACACCGCCGGCCAAACCGAAAATTGTTGATCCAAACCTTGTCAATGCCGATGAGCTCGACACGATACTGAAATCTTTGGATATCCAGCATTTTTATGACCCCCTGAAATGGCTGTTTTGCAGAGTTGCTGTGTCATTGAGCTTTCATGGATGTCTGAGAAGAGGAGAGATACTTCGACTGCGGATTTGCGATGTTCACCTGATCGATGGTGACAAAAAACTATGGCGATTGGATATAAGAAAGACTAAGGAAGGCAATACCAAAAGTAAAAAACCTCGGTATATTTTCATCACTCTTCCCTCGGGAGAGCATTACTTCTTAAAACAACTACTGAAGCTGAAGCAATCGCAGCCCTGTGATGAGCCACTAATCGGCTATCTCGGTGAATCAATCAGTGCACGAGCCCAGCACTACCTCCTACCTATAACCCGGGTTATTAAGTCCGTCTGCGGCTCATCCGCCCGTTTTCATCATCTACGGCACGGCGGTGTAACTGTTTTATTTCAGCAGGGCTATAGGCTTGTTTGTCATAACCCTAAAACACATGGGAAGGCGTATACCCAAGCTCTATTCGACCAGCAGACCATTGCCAACCGATTCTCCTATTGGCTTGAAGAACAGGAACTTGAGTATCTAAATTCCGACTGGCTGCAGTTTGAAATCACAAGGATGATTGGCCATCAATACTTTGCAACAACACGACTGAGTTACTTACACGGGCATGATTGGTTATATGGCCTTTCCTTACCACCTGAAGTGACACTGACTAAGCAAACTCTGCGGATATTATTCAGCTTACCCAAGCAATCCGGCGATCTATCAAGAAGGCTCAAAGCTCTAGGAGCCAAGTCTATTAGCAACCAGAGAGTGACGATCAACCGGGACAAATTACTCATTGCTACCCAATCAGGGTATTTCCAGTCGCTCCCCAATAGCGACTCTAGGCTTGAATCGACAATAGCAAAGCCTTTCAGCATTCTGAATCAAAAAATAACGACAGGTAACAGTATTTGGTCTAGATGGTTAATGGGCCAGTTATCTGATGAGGCCAAAGAAGATGACAAGAGATGGTTGGTAATATCGCACGCAGCGGAGGTACTTGGAGAGGAGGTAAGAAACTCGCGCATCCCATCTATAAAGGGAATTAAATGGATGAAGATATGGCTTCGTCAGTACTTCAATCAAGAAGAGCAACGCTTCGATATTCCTGCAACATCGCGAGTCGGGCAGCAATTCAAAACTTTATTTAGTATTCCGATACTCTCTTTGCTAAAGCCAACACTCACTCTTGAAGTCAAGCCCCCCAAAGACTTTACGGCACTTCAATGCAAGATAGGGCAGTACTTCTCAATATCTCCAGAGATAAAAAATAAACCCAATGGTCAGCCACTATTATTCGTCGATTTAAAAGCGAAAAAAGCAACCATTGATACGATTATTCATATCTTACAAGGGCTCAAATATTGAGCTTCATGGTTATTTATGGCTTCATCTCAACTACAAATAGAACTCAATGACCAGCAGATATATGAAATCCTTCATGCCGCTAAGCAATGCCCTTCTAGGGCTACCAATGGATTTGAGCATTTGCAACTTACTCTCACGTCATTTTCCATCACAATGCTCGGAGGTAGCTCGGAGAATCTATTTAAAAAAACGATTCCTTTTCATTCTTCCGTTTGCTCACCCTTGTCATTCTCTGTAGTCGCTGATTTTCTTTGTTCGGCCCTAGAGATGTATACACAATCTAATCATGGGCACGACAAGCTTGAAATCACGATAACGACTGAAGATAACCAAGCCACTTCCATCAGTTTTGGACTCAGTTTCATAGACTCCATCCGTAAACAAATCTTATATCCTGTACTACCTTGTCATATAGACGCTGTGAATAAAGCTTTCAGCCGCTCCCACCAAATGTCAATCAACTGCCGGGATTTATATGACGACCTAAAAATGGTTGCTCAGCACACTGAGGGTAACTTCAAAGCTGTCTACCTTAAGGGAAGTCAGAAGCATATTACAGCTTTGGTTGATGTTGGTCATGAGATCACTGAGTATCGCTGGCCGAATGAACACTCTGGCATATATGAAATCATCATTGACGATAAAACGCTGACATCATTACAGCTGGCTCTGAGTTACAACTCAAGCGACGCTAATCTATCTCAGTTCAATCATGAGCTTTGTATTGATACCGGTGACCAACAACTGTATTTCGAGCAAAACCGAAGCTTACCTAAACTCAAAGGCAAGAAACCTGATCGCACGATTGAAGATATTAAATTTATTATTGATAAATTTTACTTCAAGCAAGAAATTGATTCTTATTCAAAAATTCGCGAGATAAAAATACACAGCGAGGCATTTTTATACTTTAACAACAAAAACATTATGCTTTTCTATCATTCCGAATCAACCGAAATTTGTCGGCTATTGAATGTAAAAGAGGTATCGTCACCTTATGAGGGCGTATTCCGGTTTAACCCCCGTTCGATTAGTGCTTCCAGAATAAAGCTACAACCCAAACAGTTTGTATGTGCAATCAATCATACTTACAACAGCAATTATATCCTGACGTTTAAGAACAGTTTAGAGAAAGGCGCGCCCGCTATATTTACATTAGATTGTACTAAGCGGGATGATTTGAAGCCTTTCGCCAAAAAACTGCTGACGGAGAGCCTACAAATGAAGGAAGAAGATGTGGATATCGAAAAATCACATGCCGGTGAACAAATGGCCTGTGTCGGTTTTTTTGATCAAGACGAGGATTAACAGACACCTTGATGATCGGTTTCATTGCCATCAAGGTGTCTCACGAAACTACAGCTTCTTCGCCCACGCTTTGGCTGACTCATCAATCAGCTCATAGGCAAAGTCGAACGCTTCGCGGCTCTGGCGGTATGGGTCAGGAATGTCTTTTTGACCAATCCACTGACCGAACAGCATGGTTTTACCACGCGCTTCCGGCGCGATGTTAGTCACCGCTTCGATATGGCCTTTTTCCATCACCAAAATCAAATCGTAATCGCGGCAAAGCTCGCTGGTCAGTTGCTGTGCTACGTGCCCTTCCAGACTAACACCGTGCTCAAGCGCGACTTCAGCAGCGGTTTTGTCAGCCGGTTTACCCACCAGCGCACCAACACCTGCCGAGGCAATGTGCTTGTTTGGCAGATGGTGCTTCAAAAGGTATTCACCCGACGGCGAACGGCAGATGTTGCCTACGCACACCACCAGAATTTTATTAAACATAGTGTTCCTTCAATGTATTGACTATTGGCCGCTAGTCAATGACAAGCCAAGACCTATAGCCGAATTATGTTGGCTAGAAGTCTACCCTAACTTCTACAGATTTTCAGCAAAGGCAAAAATAGGCAGTATCTTTTACTGGCCTCTCTGTAACACCTGCTCACAATTCCATATCTCAACCAGCATTTGATTTAACCAGCATCAAAGAAATGCAACATGGCGCACATGTTGTTATTGAACCAACCTCACGCATCGCGCGATAATCATACAACAATTTATAAATATCAGGGATTTAGATGATAAATAATAAGCCATTACGTCACCTTGGCTATCTGGGACTTGCCATACTGCTTACAGGCTGTGCGGTTAGCTATGAGGCGGCAGAAGAAAAATATCAGGAAGGGAAATTTACCGAAGCGCGGGAGGCTTGGACGAGTTTAGCTGACAAGGGCGATACTCGGGCGATGCATCGCTTGTATACCAGCAGCCGCATCAAGACCGACGCCGATATCACTGCACTGCAGCAAGCGGCGGATCTTGACTATCCACCCGCCATGCATGACTACGGCCTGTACCTCATCGGCCAGGAGCGCTACACCGACGGGATCGACTACCTCTCCAAAGCCAAAGAACTAGACTATCCACCTTCCGTGGCTTGGTATCGCGCCAACCGCCAGCCAATAAACCTATGGCCGCTAGCAGAGAATGGCTTTACCGCTTCCATCGTAATGCTGGGTGAATACTACAAAGATCGCAAGGAATACAAAGAAGCACTGCACTGGTTCAAAAAGGGAGCAGATAAAGACAGCAGCAATGCCTTGTTTTATATGGGTGTCATGTATAACTTCGGCTACGGCATCAACAAAAACATGACTACCGCCGCTGATTGGTACCGGAAAGCTGCCGAGAAAGGCCATAGTTCTGCCAGCTTCAACCTGTGCCTGATGTATCGTGATGGCAATGGTGTCGCCAAGAACCTAACCCAAGCACGGGCTTGGTGCGAGAAGAGTGCCGCAATGAACAACGAGGATGGCACCGTAGAGCTAGGGCGTATGTACCTCTATGGCATCGGAGGGGAAAAAGACGAGCAGCATGCCTTCAAACTCCTATCACCTCTGGGTAACAAGAATAGTTTTGCCGCCCTTCGCCTTGGCGAAATTTACTTTGACGGATTGGGCCAACCCCAAGACTACCGTCAGGCTTTGCCGTGGTTCGAAAAAGCACACCGGGAAGAGTCAATCTCCTCTGCCGCCAAATACATTGCCATCATGTATGATGAAGCACTAGGCCACCCTCTAGATACCCGCAAAGCATTGTCATGGTTTGAAGCTGCCGCCAAACGTGGTGACACCTACTCACAACGCCGCACGGGTCAATTCTACCGTGATGGCAGGGGCACCAGCAAAAACCTCAAGCAGGCCGCTTATTGGTTTGAGCAAGCCGCCGAGCAAAATGACAGATTCGCACAATATTCCTTGGGCATGGCCTACCTTGACGGCCAAGGCGTTCGCCAAAGTGCAAGTCGCGCCAAGCAGTGGCTGACTAAAGCAGCCGAACAAGGCCACTCAGCGGCACAGTTCCAGTTAGGTTATGAGTACGCCGATGGCTCCAAGCTGAAGAAGAACTACCAGGAATTTGCCAAATGGACCCAGTTGGCCGCCGACCAAGAACATCAGGTCGCGCAGTTTAACCTCTCTGTTGCCTATGAAAACGGCTGGGGTAAAGATAAGAACCAGGCCTGGGCAGCCTATTGGCGAGCCAAGGCGGCCAATCAAGGCTACCAAAGCGCCATCGAGACAATGCCGAAACTGCTCCAGCACCTGACGCGATTGGAGCTGAAAAAAAGTACACCGCTTTATCAGAAAGTCAGCACCGACAGTGATAAAGTAGCGTCAATGAAAAAAGGAGATATTGTCTACCGACTGGCTAACAACGACAGTTGGACAGAGGTAGTCACGGACAAAGGCTATAAATTGGGCTTCGTACCGTCCTCTTCGGCGCAAGAGCCCAAAGTGGCGACACCAACTCGCAGCAACACCTCCCAGTTTCCGGCCAAGCCAGCCAAAGTACCGGGCCGCGTATCGTGCAACACCCGCTGTATCAATTCCACCTGCTACCGGACCTACGATGATGGCCGGGAAGTGAAATTCCAGGCTCAACAGAAGTTCAATGCCTTCACCGGACAATTTGAGTGGGACTCTGGCGGTTGCTAATCGCTGAATGGCCCGTCAGATAAGCAAAAAAAAGCGGCGCTTCTTTCGAATGCGCCGCTTTTCCCTTCGTATCCAATTTATTAAGCGGCTTTCACTGCCTCGGCAATATGCTCAGCCCACTGCTGAGCCATGTCAGCCGTTTCGGCTTCGGCCATCACACGGATCAACGGCTCAGTACCAGACTTACGCAGTAAGATACGGCCTTTTGGTGTGTCAGTACCCACTTCCATTGCTTGCTCGGCTTCAATAACGGCATTCTTCACCAGATCAGATTCCAGGGGTTGGTTCTCACCACCAAAGCGAACATTGATCAGCACCTGTGGCATCATTGGCATATCAGCGACCAGAGTATCTAGGCTGTTGCCGCTGCGCTGGATCACCGCCAGTACTTGCAACGCCGCGACAATCGCATCACCGGTTGTCACCAAGTTACGGCAGATAACGTGGCCTGAGTTCTCACCGCCAAGCCACCAGCCGCGCTCAAGCAACTGCTCCATCACGTAGCGGTCACCCACATTGGCACGAACAAACGGAATACCCAATTTCGCCAAAGCGACTTCTAGGCCCATGTTGGACATCAGGGTGCCCACCACACCGCCTTTCAACTGGCCATCAATCAAGGCTTGCTTGGCCAGCACAAACAGGATTTGGTCACCATCAACCACGTTACCCTGGCTATCGACCATCATAATACGGTCGCTATCACCATCAAGGGCAATACCCAGGTCAGCCTTGTGTTCAACAACGGCCTGCTGAATCAGCGCCATGGATGTCGCGCCACACTTGTCATTGATGTTCAGACCGTTTGGCTGATTACCAATCGCGATAACCTCGGCACCCAACTCGCTGAAAACCGATGGCGCAATGTGGTACGCCGCACCATTGGCACAGTCAACCACAATCTTCATACCCGCAAGCGATAGCGCTGATGGGAACGTGCCTTTACAGAACTCAATGTAACGACCCGCCGCATCTTCCATACGGCGTGCTTTACCCAGCAAGTCAGACGATACACATTCAATGTCTTTATCAAGCTCAGCTTCAATCGCCAGCTCAACCTCATCCGGCAGTTTCTCTCCGCTTTCCGAGAAGAACTTAATCCCGTTATCGTAATATGGGTTGTGAGACGCACTGATCACAATACCGGCTTCCGCGCGGAATGTTTTGGTCAGATACGCCACTGCTGGGGTTGGAATTGGTCCGGTCAAGATAGCGTTGATACCCGCAGCCGACAGACCGGCTTCCAAAGCAGACTCAAGCATGTAGCCTGAAATACGCGTATCTTTACCAATAATCACTTTCTTGGTGCCCTGACGAGAGAGAACACGACCTGCAGCCCAGCCAAGCTTCAATGCAAAATCAGGGGTAATTGGGTAATCGCCAACCTTGCCACGCACACCATCGGTGCCGAAATATTTTCTAGTCATAATTTTTATCTTTGAACTTCTGTATATGTGAAATCTGGTATATCGAATCACCCTGCCCTCTATAGACTTTGCTAATGAGTAGCTATGTAACGGAGCAAGGTGTCCAAATTATCTGTTTATGTTATTTGGCTTAAGCTATTTGATTTTTACCGGGCGTTGCCAATCATTTTTAACCTTTGGTGCAACGCGGGTAATAACCAGTTCGTTTTCACCCACATTTTTATTGATAGTTGAACCGGCACCAATGGTCGCGCCGTTAGCAATAGTAACCGGCGCAATTAACTGGCTGTCCGAGCCAACAAAAACATCATCGCCAATCGTTGTCTTAAATTTATTGGCACCATCATAGTTACAGGTAATCGTGCCTGCACCAATGTTTACACGCTCACCGATTTCAGCATCACCTAAGTAAGTCAGATGGTTCGCTTTAGAGCCTTGGCCCAAAGTGACTTTCTTGGTCTCAACAAAGTTACCCACATGGGCGTCGTTCTTAAGCTCGGTACCAGGGCGTAGGCGGCTAAATGGACCAACAGTACAAGACTCTCCAATGATGGTGTCTTCAATAACGCTATATGGGCGGATCAACGTGTTGTCAGCAACAATGCAGTTCTTCAGTACCGAACCCGCACCAATGATAACGTTGTTACCAAGGGTCACATTACCTTCAACAACTACATTGATATCGATATCGACATCCCTTCCGCACTGAAGTTGGCCTCGCAAATCAAAACGACTAGGGTCTTTGAGCATGACACCTTGTGCCAGTAGCTTCTCTGCTTGTTTTTCTTGATAGGCACGCTCCAGCTTTGCTAGCTGAATACGGTTATTCACGCCTTCAACTTCAATCGCATCGACTGGGTGTACCGCCTCAATCGCCCGCCCTTCATCATGAGCAAGGGAAATAATATCTGTTAGGTAGTACTCACCCTGTGCATTGTCATTGCTGAGCATTGAAAGCCATCGCTTCAAGCCTTTACCTGTTGCCACTAGCACACCGGTATTGACTTCATTAATCAACTTCTGCTCTTCAGAGGCATCTTTTTGCTCAACAATGGCAACCACTGGGCCATTACGGCGGATAATGCGGCCATAACCTGTTGGGTCATCCAACACGACAGTCAACAAGGCAATGCCGCCTGTCGGCTGCGCCTCTATCAAATTCTTTAATGTTTCCGAACTAATCAGTGGTACATCACCATATAACACCAACACCTTCTCATCATCAGAGAAATGTGAAGATGCTTGGTCAACTGCATGGCCAGTTCCTAACTGCTCAGCCTGCAAAACCCAATTAACATTTTGATCAGCCAATACCGATTTCATCATGTCACCGCCATGGCCATAAACAAGGTGCAACTGATTGGCATCTAGTTCACGGCAGGCATCCATCACATGGGTCACCATCGGTTTGCCCGCAAGGGTATGTAATACCTTCGGCAGGTTCGAGTACATCCGCGTACCTTTACCCGCGGCTAAAATAACAGCACTGAAATTCATTTCAAACTCCAAATAAAAAATGCTGTGGCTATTACGAGCCACAGCATTAAAAGACAACATTAAATAAAGCTACCGCAAGAAACCTGTTAGATATTATTTTTCTGCGTTGGTTTGAGAGGCTTCCATATTGAAGTCAATCGGCTTATTGGTACCAAAAAGCTTATGAATAAAGGTCGTAATACGCCAGATATGGCTGATTACGAAGAAATACACACAAAAAGTACATAAGAAAGCAATAAACATCACTGACTCACGAACATCATTCATATCAGCCCAAACGCCAATCGAGGCCATAATCGTCGCCAAACTACAAATCAGCACAAGAGACTGGCGTGATGTGAATCCAATTCGCTGACAAATATGGTGCAAATGTTCACGGTCAGGCTTAAATGGCGAGTGCCCTTTACGGATACGGCGGATCATAATCGTCACCATGTCCATCAGAGGAATAGCAATCAACCATAGTGCAGTAACAGGCTGGAAGACATAGGCATCTGCTTCTTGCGAACCACGGATCAACATCCATACTACGGCAAAGCCGATAAACATACTGCCGGCATCACCCATGAATACTTTAAAACGTCGACCTAGCGGAATGCCCAGGTTCAGCAAGATGTACGGGACCAAAGCCGTCACAATCAACAGGCAAATCGTCGCTAGGTCTTCATTTCCACTGTAATAGAAGACCCACCCCAGCGCACCGAAGGTCACCGAAGCTAAGCCTCCGAGTAGACCATCGATACCATCAACCATATTAAAGGCGTTAATCGCACCAATCACACCGAAAACCGTAATAACCCCACTGACAAGTGGTGGCAGCATAATAGTATCACTGCCCATAAGGTAGCCTAGGTTATGCAGACTGTGGCCGCCGACATGGATCATGGCAAGAGAAATCAGAGCCTGAACCACAAGACGAATTTTGAAGCTGATATCCAAGAAGTCGTCGAACGCTCCCAAGATAACCAAAATCACAGCGCAGCCTAGGAATAAAACCAGGTTATTCGATAACGGTAAAAACAGCAGGAAGCTAATCACTATCGTCGATACGACAGAAATCCCCCCCACGAGCGGAATCACCCCCTCGTGCAATTTCCTGGCATTAGGCTTATCCACCAAACCAATACGTTTTGCGACCTTACGGAAAATAAAAAGGCTGCAAAACGATAAGACAAAGACAAAAATAAATGCGGTAGTTGTCATCATTATTTCTTATTTAATTTAACACTCGACAGAATGTTTTAATCAATGATCAATTGAAAGCGGATTTTAACTTACAAGCTTGAGATTATCATCACCCTTGAAGAGTGAATCGAGGTAATCTTTGAAGTCATCACCGAGAGCATCGTGACGAAGGCCATACTCAACAAAAGCCTTCAGGTAACCTAGCTTATCGCCACAGTCATGGGATTTACCGGTCATGTGGAAAGCTTCCACCGTTTCTTCAGCCATCAACATATCAATAGCATCCGTTAGCTGTATTTCATCACCAGCTCCAGGAGGGGTAATCGCCAACTTATCCCAGATTTTTGATGACAGTACGTAACGACCTACAACTGCAAGATTTGATGGTGCATCTTCAACAGCAGGTTTTTCTACCATTGCCGTCATAGCATGGGACTGACCGGCTTCAAGCTGGGCGCCTTCACAATCGACAACACCGTACTTTGACACTTCAGACATTGGTACAGGCTCAACCATGATTTGAGAAGCAGAAGACGCTTCAAAACGGTTAACCATTGCAGCCAAGTTCTCAGTCGACTGATCTGCCGTGTATTCATCCAAAACTACATCAGGCAAAACAACAGCAAAAGGCGCATCACCCACAAGCGGCTTTGCACACAGCACCGCGTGACCAAGACCTTTGGCATGGCCTTGACGCACATGCATAATCGTCACATCAGATGGACAGATAGACTGCACTTCATCAAGAAGCTGACGTTTAACGCGCTTTTCCAATGTTGCTTCAAGCTCATAAGAGGTGTCGAAATGGTTTTCGATGGCATTCTTTGAAGAGTGCGTAACCAAAACTATTTCTTTAATGCCTGCTTCAATACACTCTTTCACGATGTATTGAATAAGCGGCTTATCCACCAACGGCAGCATTTCTTTAGGTATAGCTTTAGTTGCAGGAAGCATACGCGTGCCTAAGCCTGCTACAGGAATAATTACTTTAGAAATCATTCTTTACTTAACCTTATAGTTTTTTTCTGAATGCTAGAAAAATAAATTTTAATAGGCTTGTTTGTCGAAAGACTCTAGATGGTTCTTTAAGTAATCGATAAGCCCACTCTAAACCAAACTTGCAAAAAATATCAGGAGCACGATTTACTGACCCAGTAAATACATTATAAGTGCCTCCAACGCCCATCATAAATGATTCGACACCAGCATCGCGACATTTTTGCATGAACAACTCTTGCTTCGGTGAACCTAGTGCAACTGAAACAATGTCAGGCTTGATATCTAAAATTTCATTTATCAAATGGTTTTCATTTTCAAAGAAACCATTAGCATACCCCACAACATTAACATTATATCTATCTTCTAATAATGATTTGGTCTTAGAAACAACTTGTTCTTCAGCACCAACAAGAAAGACTGATTTGTTATTGTAAGAGGAAGCTATCATAAGTTGCTCCCATAACTCACACCCCGGAATTCGAGAAAGTTTTGTCTGTAACTTTTGCTCAGCAACTTTTACAGCGCCAATGCCATCTAAATATAAAATATCTGCAGACAATAAGGTTTCAAAAACTTCTTGAGATTCTCTAGATTTAATTATTTTTTCAGGGTTTATTGCTACTGCAGTTTTTCCACAACCATTCATAATGATATCATCGACAGCAGATGACATGTTTTTATAACAACACACTTCTAAATTTGAAATTTTAACTTTCACGAGACAACCTTTTCAAAACAGGCAAAACAGAGTACCTATCTATACTAGAGTAAAAATAAACAGTAAATAATACCATTCCCTTTTCAGTGGCTCTTATTTTATAACTGAATGACTGATTCTCTTCAAAACTACCATATTTCTTTGAAAAAGGAATTTTTGACACTTCAGGATCAACTTCAATTAAACCATTATCTAATGAATAGGAAAAAAACTTAATATCATCACTTTCATTTAAAAACATTATCTGAGAAGAAAAATCATAATTGTCTTCCACGTAATCCATTATAATAAGATAATCACTTTCATTAAAAACCTTCCTAGTAATTAATCCATTATCGTGTTGATAAAATGAATGAATAAAATTTTGATCAATGTTTTTCAAAAAACCAGATTTGCTTTTATCCCAGGAGAAAGAGGTAGATTGCTTTATATCATCATTTGAAAAGAATGGCATAGAATGATATTGAGACGATCTTAAGGCTTCTCTTTCTTTTGAGTTATAAAGATATGTAGAAGAATCACATGATAATAAGACATTATAGTCAGATATTATATATAAACTTAAAAAATCGTAGTGACCGTGCCCATATAAAGGAGGAAGGCCTAAACGTCCATATTTAAAAACTAATCTTCCACCATTACATAATGGCATTGATATCAATCCAGAATTTTTAAAATGTTTAAGTTTTGAAAAATCTGGCATACTAGCAAGATAATCAGTGAATGTATCATATATGTAGGAAAATTTGCTACTATCACTATCACCAATACGCAATATTTTATTTTCAACAACAAAGTAAGACATAAACTCTGCTGCCCTAACAAAATTTGAATTCGAAAGAGATATGTCATTTGAAATAAACGACATCAGGTAATACAGTTGTATATTAAAAAAGTGATATGCCGTACTTTGCTCAACACCACTTCCATCTGGGAGAACTTGCCAATTAAACTCTTCACTAAACTTATTTGCATAAAAAGAACAATCTGACTTACAAAGTGCTTTGGAACATACGTATAAGCCAGCATACTCAAAAAGAGTATGATTACCACGAGAAGAATATAGCGATAGCTGACTTTTGATTAAATCAAAATTTAATTTGAAAAATAAATATGATTGATACTCTAATTGACTTGAAAGATTTCCACGAGACTTAAGAACAATTAAAGAAACATATAGATTCAGACATCGGATTGAACATTCCATGACCGAGATATAATTAATCCCATGAAGCGGCTTATTTTTTGACATCCAATCATTTAAATGATCTTTTATTTTACTGTCGGACGATGAATTCATAGCCATCGATGGAAACTCATCAAACCTTTCATTTTCCCAAAGTAATCTTAAATCTGTATCATTAGAAATTTTTATTTTCTTAAAAGGTATATCTTGATAAGAAAGAGAATTAGTAAAATTAGGAAAAGAGAGTTTGACACAAGACTTAATGATATTAACTAAATCTTGTGACTGAACAATTGAAATATTTCCATTAACACCTTCTTTCCAATTTCCGTTGTACCTCATCAAGTTGATTTTATAACGAGTTAGTTCACTAACTCTGTGTAATACCTCAGGAAAAGACATTTTTTTCAAACGATTAACATACCATTTTAAATTCTTTTTCATATCGGGCGAAATACTTTCATATAAGCTAACTTCAAAAAACCATAAATACGAAGTTTAACTAGTAGTAACTTAATATAATGAACATTAGTTTTATTTTCAATTTGTAAAAAGTACTGATGTGCCAAATCATAATCCATATAATTAACAGACAACTCAAACTTTTTAGAAATATATTTTTGATTTAATAATGCATCATAGTATGAAAAATCAACATCAAGATCTTTAAGGACTGCATGTAATATTTTGTTGTGTTCATCACATCGATAAATTTCAGAGCATAATGTAGTATCACTTCTAGACAGACTATTATCTCTTAGAACAATATTATTGAGCTTCTCATTAATAAAACCGCACTTGTATTTTAATGCAATAGGAAGTAATAACTGCCAGTTTTGACCACGAGCTTCAGAGTAAATATTTTGAGATGGTAGTGAATTTTTAAAACACTCACTTCTAAGCAAATAATTCCCGACCGTTACAGGCATATTGTTTTCAAATATAAGATCATCGAAGATATATTCGGAATCAGAGCTTGTCAGTTCACCAACTACACTATGACCATCAGGTGATATCAAGTTTGCATTTGTACGAACAAAACCATACTCTGGATTATCATTGAGAAAAGATACACGTTCACTAATGGATAAAGGACTGAGAAAATCATCTGGATCACCCCAGGTTAGGAAATCACCAGTATAATATTTTAAAGCATTATTGAAAGCCGATGCTACACCGCTATTAGGTTGGCTGAAGTATTTTAGTTGAATATTCCTACAATTTTTGTTTTTAAAAAAATCAAAAATAACATCTTCCGTATTATCAGTGGAACCATCATTAACAACAATAAGTTCTATATTTGAGTACTTTTGCTGTAATAAATTTGTCAAATATCTTTCTATATAATTCGCTGCATTAAAGCAAGGTAAAATCAAACTTACTAACTTTGTCATAATAATTTACGCCTCAGCATGGCTGAAAACTGTTTAAACTCAGTTGTTCTAAAGAAACAAAACACAAAAACAACATTAACAATAGAGAAAAGTATAACTGATTTAAAAATTAACATTATCAATTCTGAGTCCATTGATAATGTAATTTTTGACATAGCAAAAAATACAATACATGAAGCAAAAATTAAAATAGTAATTTTTTTTGCGAAATCTATAAAATACTTAACGACGTTATCTTTGAAAACAATCTTATAAACTAAATAAGGCCTAATCACACCTGGAACAATAAGACCCGAAACAATTGTTGCAAATATAATTCCAGCAACTCCATAAAAATCAACTAAAACAACAGATAAAATGATATTTAACACTCCTTGAATAATTGGAGCATATTTATCTTGGTTAAAAATCCCACTTGATGTTTTGAAAACACCTAAAGGAACCCTCATTCCAAAGAAGAACAAATTTATACAAATCAATAAGTTTACACTAGGTGGTAATAAAAAGTTTTCACCAAGCCATAAATCTATAAAGAGAGGCAATGTGAAATATAGACAAATAGAGCACAACCCAAAGACCCAAAAGGCAATCATATTTGAAATATGGAAAACCTCTTTTACTTTATCAGTATTTGATTGAACAATTAAATTACCAACGCTTGCTGTCATTGAATTGAAAACTAGCATCAAAAAAGAGGAAATTACACTAACGACGAGCAAATAGTTAGAATACATCCCAACAATAGTTAAACCCAAAAACTTAGATATAATTATATTATCTGTTCCATTTACAAAAGCATCACCAAGTTTGTGATAAATCAAAGCCTTCACATTAGATTTAATATTTTGCTTATCATTTTCAGCCAAACGCTTATGTTTATTATTAAGGATATTGTAGTTCTTATCTATATATCTATTAACAAAATAATTCTCTAAAACTTTCGAAACAAGTTGCCAACATAATGCCAGTACTAAATTGTTCAACTCGATAAGAAGTAGCATCCGAATTGACAAATCAATCAAAAGAAACAAAAGCGTAATTGGTACAATTTTATATGCTTTTTGATCAGCATTAATTAATATTCTTTTGTAAGAATAAAAATATGTAATTGATGTATTGACTACAAAAAGAAAGAATATGACATATATATTTTCTAAATGTTCATAACCGTCAATAAAAAAACTAATGAATGGTGAAATTAAAACGCCAATCAATAATATAAAGAAGCCAACACGTATATATACATCTCTAAAGTAATTAAGAATACTTAATACTTTATCATAATTTTTCTCAGCTAACGGTTTATAAAGACTATATGTTATAGCATGACCAATCCCTAACTCAGCTAATGATAAAATGACTAAAATATTTGTATAAAATGAAGTCAGTCCAAGATAGTCTATACCAACTGTTTTTATCAAAACTGTTCGATAACTAAAATTTAAAATTATAGATATGAACATATTGAGCATAGAAAAACTAACATTATTAATTGTATGTTTAATCCTCATTTGAATTTACCATTAACTTAGTATTTATTTATTATACTCAATAAGGAATTAGCAACTTTTTCACAATGAAAGTGAGTGTATGCAAACTTCGAGTTAAAAATTGAAATTTCATTCATATCCATATCTTCATATAGTCTCAGCACCTCATTTACAATACTATCAACATCATGAAATGAAATATAACTACCCATTTTTCTTTCAACAAAGAAATCTTTTATACCAGCATTTGGAGTTGTGACAACAGGCAAACCAATAGCCATAGATTCAAGCACTGAAGTTGGCATACCTTCTCCATGAAAAGATGGAAAAATATAACAACCACAATCAGCCATTGTGTCTACAAGTTTCTCACCACTTAGCCTTCCAGAAAACTTAATAAAACTGATTTTATCATTGAGTATTAAAGATGATACTTTTTCACTTAACGGACCATCACCAACAACAGTTAAAGTATATCCATCATCATATGTATTTAGCCTTTTGATTGCTTCAATAGCTAATAAGATACCTTTTTCTTCAGTTAACCGTGCTAAGAATAGAATATTTTTTGATAAAGATGATTTTGAATTAAAAAATTTCTCATCAACTTTTGTAGTTGACAAGTACACATTCACATTCACTCCCCAATTTTCGAGTTTTCTCTTAAAATCAGAACATAGAACAATGAAGGCATCAGCAGAACTAAACTTATCCATAAAGCATCGATTATTATTATCGTAATAATCACTAAGCTTAGGATCCCAACCATGAAAAAAAACCACAACATTTACCTTAAAAATCTTAGCGATTTTGAGGTAAAATGAATCTCTCACCACAGCATTTTTTTGTAAAGAGGGATTCAACAAAACTGTCTCAGGTTTAAAAAATATAACTTTTAAAAAGAAATGAATTAGATCAATTGGAAGCAGTAAGAATCCAGGAATATTATTTCTTGAACCAACTTTAAAAAACTTTACATTTCCACCAAAATATTTACTAAGTCCTAGAAAATGACTAGCAACACCACCTAACTCATTCAAGTCAGGAGCCGTAATTAAAATTTTCTTTTCTTTTTTCATTTCTTTCTAAAATACCTACTAAAATAAGAATACTAACAAGAAAATCAATGGTAAAGTAATTCCCTCCTTGGACAACGAAGTATGCTAAATACCCCATAAAGAAACACTTCCCTATTAGCTTTAAGTTAATATTCTTTATATTATAAAGTCGCCTTTTTAGCACAATAAAAAAGGTTATCGTTAATACTAAGCCAACGATCCCATTGATAGCCAGGGCATCAAGAAATCCATTGTGAGAAAAAATTCTTAACCCCAACTCTTTTAAATTATTTTCTTTTAGCTTAGTTTCACTTACACCAAGAAAAATCTCATCCAAACTAGAGTCATAATAATAAAAAAAACTTGTTTTCCAAATTAATGGCCTACCAGAACCAAGCTGCATAAAATCAGCATCACCGGAAACATTAACACGTTTATCAAACAATCTATCCATTAATAAATCGTTTGTTGCAACGTATGAAAAAGACATTATTGAAACAAGTGTAATCGCAATATAAGTTCTAGCCTTTAGTTTGTAACTCCATAAAATTGGCAAGCAGCCTAAAATAAACACTAGCAAGCCTGTTCTAGCATACGTTTTGTATAGACAATAAAGTAAAAAGATCAATATAAAACTATTAAATATTAGAAGTTTTCTCTTATCTCTCAAAATAATACAAATTAAAGCCAACATTGCAAATGCAATATTAATAGATGCAGAGTGAGGGTTTTGAAATACCCCAGTAAACATAAAACTTTCCACACCAAAACTCTCAAGGTCAACCTGATGCGATATAGGTTCAAGTACTCCTATAACAAAAGGTAGACAACTAAAAGAGACAAAATATGGGTAGTGCTTTATTATACTATTAAGAGTATCTATTGACTTTTGATTACTTTTTACGATTACATAAAACCCTGCAATTATAACAGGAAAGGTTAGCATTCGAATTAGGGCCATAAATGGTTCTAATGGGGCGCTAATGGCCCCAAAAGATAGTAAATTCTTTAACGCAAGAATTAAAGTCAATAATATAAAAAAGTCTTTGGGCACTCTTCTATAAAACAATACCAATGTTAGTAGGTAGCCAAAGAAAATAAATTTCCACAAAATGGCAAACTTAACACCACCTATAGATACAGGCTCTAAAAAAAGTACAATAAATATTAAACAATACAGGAAGATATTTCTAGTAAGTGTAAATAACATTATTCATCTAAAGCTTTTTTTATAAATTCAGAAGAAGATTCCCTTAGCAATTCAAGCTTATCATTCACTTTATTTTGATAATCAATTTTTTCTAGTTTCGAAAAATCTATATCATTAACATTATTGAATAACCTTCCTTCAATGCCAAGAGCATGCAATAAACTTTTTATTCTTGATATCCCTCTATTCTCATTAATTATACAAACAAATTCTTTTTCAAAAAGAATTGATAAGCATACACAATGAAACGAATCAGTTATAACGACATCTGACTTTGCAATTTTATCTACCCACATATCAACAGGGTAAAAAGAATAATCAGCACCAGTTTTTTCAAGGTAAATATTTTCTACAGAATTAGAATAGGATTGAGAAACCTTATCAATAAATAATTTAAATTCTGCATCAACGTCTAATTTATAATAGACAACTTTATGATATTTTAACTTAGATGTTACTGGCAATAATGATTGAAAGAACTCCCTTCCAACTAGTAATGTTGGATCCAATACATGTTCTGAAGTGACACCAAACGTTTCTTCACATATCGATACACCAGTATCTTCTCGTACAGAAATCGCCTTAAATTTTTCTAATTCTTTCTTTACAAGGTTTACCTTGTTGTTATATTTACTCTCCCACTCAGAAACGCCAAAGCTAGCAGCATATGCCACCCTTCTCACATTGTCTGGTAGAAATGACAAAAAATAAAACATCATATTGTCGGTAGTATAAGCAGGCCTCCAAACTTGATCACTGCCAACGACAACAGCATCATATTCAAAATTATATCGTTTTAAATCATCACCTGTTGTAAATTTTTCATTTGATGTTTTTATCCAGTTATAGCGAAAGTAATCAAAGACCTCATTATTTTTAGCACCCTTTTGTTTTTTTTCACTTAATGGAGGCAATAGTTTTAATGCTCTCGCTACTTTTCCAAGATAAGTACGAAGTTGTCTTTTTAGTGTTTTACTGTCATCTTGTGGTATAAAGTCAATATGTTCAACATCATAACCAAGCGACTCAATATATTTAGCTAAAGAAGCGGCTTGTAAAACAGCCCCATAGTTATGTGTAGAATAATGAAAATTTAAAATTCCAACTTTTTTCATAATTAATCATGTACCGTTAAAAATTCTTTATGATCTTTCCTAGGTGATTTAGCATATAACGCATCATCTTTAGGGTACCCGAAAGCTATAGCAACAATAACTTTTTCATTTAAAGGAATAAATGATTCTTTTTTAAATTTATGTTCTACAACAAAAGAATTACACCAGTTTAAAGCACAGGAGCTTATTCCTTTAGAATGAAGAGAATAAATGAAATTCATAGCAAAAATTCCACCGTCAGTGAAAGCTTGATTTCTTTCGTTAGCTGAGTAAAAAGCTTTCAAATCACTTGTAATCAATGCAACATAAGGAATATTCTCGTTAAACCCTCTATTTCCATTTTGAAAGGACAAAACTTTTTCTTTTTTGTCACCCGAAAAGATATGTACTTTCCAGTGCTGTCTGTTACAAACTGAAGGTGCTCTAATAGATTGGTTAATAACTTCTAAAATATCATCATGAGTAATTAATTGATTAGAAAAATTTCTGCATGAATGTCTTGTTTTTGAAAAGTCATCAAAGAAATCAGAAAAATCTGTATTTATTTGAGGATAAGGAAGCACACCAGCTGCTGAAATTTTTTCATTTTGAAAGTCTTGCTCATCAATTTCTCTTAATGAAAACTGGATTTTTTCACTCAGAGCAATTGCTTTTACCCTATGAAATTCAACATAAGCCGATAGAGCACCTATTCCAAAATAATAAACATCTTCCTTAGTGTAGTTTGAACTCCACAACTTGAGATTTTCGCAAAGTCTTGGAACTACATCTTGGCCAAAGCCAGTTTTTGGTTCAGGTAAACTTAAAGCTTTTTCAATTCGATGCTTATCTTGAAGAATCCAAGCTTCTAGTTGCTTTTTATCCTTATTTTTAACTGATGACTTAGAGTAATACTTTTTAAAACTAATATAGTCTGAGATAAAATTTAACTCTAATAATGACTTTTCAAGTAAATATTTTGCAAATTTTTTCATGTTAAGCTCTTAACTTCAAATACAAAATTTTTAAAACTGGCGTAGGGATATATATAATTAGTCTATAAAACAGTGACTTGAATAAAGTATTGAACTTTACTCTTTCAATCGTTTTTTTATACTTATACTTTTCACCATGAAGAAGCCATTTCTTTGCAAATGAAAAGCGTAAGCTATTAATATACGATTCATATTCTGGTTCTGATGAAAACCTCTCACCTTTATCAAAAGCAATAACTAAGGGGTGTTCAAGTTTCGGGTTGTAAATATCAGCACACCGACCAACCGCCTGTTTATCATATATTGCTCCAACATAACTTGATTTAGCAATCTTAAAGCTATTGTAAATTTTAGCCCAAAGATAACCATCTTCTCCATAGTGTATATCGTTCGGAAATTTCCCAATTTTAGAGAAAATCTCTTTCTTTATACAAATTGAAGAAGAGTTAATAATTACATTATCTTTCGATAGTTGCTCATAATAATCATCGATCACATAATCATTAATTTCACGATTATGGTCACAGTTATCTAGGTTAAAAGTTGAACTGACAACAAATGCACTACACTCTTCATAGCAATCAATTAACCTAACAAACTCACATAGAACATTTTTACGCCAGTAATCATCTGCATCTAAAAAGCAAACATATTCAGAGTTAGATAAATCAATACCTTTGTTTCTTGCGCTTGAAACGCCACCATTTTCTTTTTTTACAATATTTAATCTTGAATCTGAAATTCCGTTAAGAACATCGATACTTGAATCAGTTGAACCATCATCAATCACTATTATTTCAAAATCTTGATAGCTTTGTTCTATTACTGAATCCACACACCTTTTTATATACTTTTCTTTGTTATAAAGAGGTATAACAACACTTAACTTCATCTATAGTACCTGATATTTATACCCAAGTTCCTTTTGTATCAATAATGTACCCGTTCCTCAAATCTTTATTTTTAAACTCTTTATGATCAACTAGTAAAACTTTTATATCCGCCTCTAATTCCGCAGTATTATAATCGACTAACTCGAAGTCATTTGCATTCAATGACTCTATATTAGGTTCAACCGCAACCACACGCCCTTTATGAATTTTGCTAATCATATTAGTAATATACATCGCAGGACTCTCACGTAAATCATCAATATCAGCTTTAAAAGCCAAACCATAACAAGCTATTGTTATGTCTCTTGAAGTCTTCGATGGATTTTCTAGTAAAAAGTCAGCAATTGCCATTTTTACTTTACTAATTACCCACTCTGGCTTTCCATCATTCACTTTACGGGCTGTGTGAATGATTTTCGCTTCTTCCGGCGTTTTTGAAACAATAAACCAAGGGTCAACAGCAATACAATGACCACCAACCCCAGGCCCTGGTTGAAGAATGTTTACACGAGGATGGCGGTTTGCTAATGCAATAAGTTCCCATACGTTAATATCTAATTTATCACAAATAATCGATAATTCATTTGCAAATGCTATTTGAACATCACGAGAGCTATTTTCTGTCAATTTAGCCATCTCTGCTGTTCGAGAATTTGTTACGACACACTCACCTTTAACAAAAGTCTTATATAACTCAACTGAACGCTCAGAACACCGTACTGACATACCACCAATGACACGATCATTTTCTACTAACTCACGCACAACATGTCCTGGTAGAACACGTTCAGGACAATGGGCAATATTGATATCAGCTTCTTCACCATGTGTTTGTGGAAAAGTCAGATCTTTGCGTGACTCTGCTAGCCAAACCGCCATTTGCTCTGTAGCGCCAACAGGTGAGGTCGACTCAAGAATAACCAGGTCACCCTTCTTTAATACTGGAGCAATTGCCTTACTCGCTGCTTCAATGTATGAAAGGTCTGGCGCTGGTACTTCACCTTCTGCGCAAGGTAAGAAAGGCGTTGGCACTGCAATTAAAAACGCATCCGCTGGTTCCGGAGTTGTTACTGCTTTTAAATAGCCTTCGCTCACTGCAGCACTCACGATCATATCAAGGTCCGGTTCAACGATGTGAATTTTACCTTGATTAATAGTGTCAACTGCATGTTGGCTAACATCAACACCAATCACTTTTTTCTTACGTGAAGCAAACATCGCTGCTGTTGGCAGACCAATATAACCTAATCCAACAACGGAAACTGTTTCGAAAGACATGTTTATTCCTTTGATTTTATCTTAACTTAAAATTTATTTCGCTAATTCTTCAAGAATACGCTGACATGCTTTACCATCGCCATATGGATTATGGGCATAACTCATTGCTTGGTAAGCTTCAGTATCAGAAAGCAGTACATTTAGTTGATGGGTAATTTTCTCGATATCTGTACCGACTAACTTCACAGTTCCAGCAGCTACAGCTTCTGGTCTTTCAGTCGTATCTCGCATCACTAGCACAGGCTTACCCAGTGAAGGGGCTTCTTCTTGAATACCGCCAGAGTCAGTCAAAATGATATGAGCACGGCTCATAAGATAGATAAACGGTAAATACTGCTGAGGCTCAATCAGATGAATATTACCAACACCAGATAAGATGCGATTCACTGGTTCACGAACATTTGGATTTAAGTGAACTGGGTATATAATTTGGCTTTCTGGGTGCGCTATTGCTGTTTCAGCAAGAGCCTGGCAAATACGCTCAAAACCACCACCAAAACTTTCACGGCGGTGCCCTGTCACTAAAATCAGTTTTTTATTCTCATCTAAGAAAGGAAATTGAGCGGCTAATGTTGAATTTAAATCTTCGTCAGTCTCAATCTTATCTTTTACCATAAATAGAGCATCAATAACCGTATTTCCAGTCACTGAGATATTTGATGGATTGTAGTTTTCTTTAATTAGGTTCTGCTTTGACGTATCTGTCGGAGCGAAGTGATACTTTGTTAAAGCCCCCGTTAGCTTACGGTTTGCTTCTTCTGGCCAAGGAGAATAGATATTACCTGTACGAAGTCCTGCTTCTACATGACCAACTGCGATTTGCTCATAATATGAAGCTAAGCTTGATGCAAATGTAGTAGCTGTATCACCATGAACTAAAACAACATCTGGTTTGAATTCTTGCAAAACAGGCTTTAGTTCAAGCAAAATTCGTGATGTCACATCATTTAGTGTTTGCCCAGATTTCATCAAATTCAGATCAAAGTCCGGCTTAATTTCAAATAGATCAAGTACTTGGTCAAGCATCTCACGGTGCTGAGCTGTAACACACACTTTTGCTTCAAAACGGTCATCTCCAGCCAGTGCATGAACTAGCGGAGCCATTTTAATTGCTTCAGGTCTAGTGCCAAAAACAGTGAGAACACGTTTTCTTACTTTCATAAATCCCATCATTTTAAAATAAATGCATCTGTAAAAATGGCGTCAACTGACGCCATTTTATTGTTTACTCATTTCGATTCGCTATAGCTGTAATTATAATAACCATAATTACCTCCATAATAGCTACTTGCTTTTCGTACAACGGCGTTTAATATAAACCCTTTAACTTCGATTCCATTCTGCTCAAAGCGCTGTTTAGCAATATCTATTTCTTTTACGGCATTTTGACCAAACCTACCAACGATCAATGTTGTTCCGGCATGCGCTCCAACAATTGCAGGGTCAGTGACAGCCAAAATTGGTGGTGTATCAACGATCACTAAATCATAGTTTTCAGACGCCCAATCCATCAACTGTTTAAAACGAGGATGCATAAGCAACTCTGAAGGGTTTGGTGGCACATCACCCCGCCCTATAAAATCCATACCTTCAACACCAGGTTTTTTTATTAACTGCTCTATGGATAACTGCCCACTTAAATAGCTTGATAATCCTGGTTTCGCCTCAACTGCCATTTGTTTTTCCATTCGACCTTTGCGCATATCTGCATCTATAACCAGAACTTTTTGACCTGATTTTGCTATAACAGCAGCCATGTTTGCGGATACAAATGACTTACCAATACCAGGGCTTGGGCCTGATATCATTAAAACATTGTTTTTTGCTTCCATCATAGCAAAATGCAAACTTGTACGCAGACTTCGCAATGCTTCAATAGATAAATCGGCAGGATTAGAAATAGCCAATAAAGTATCATTTACATTTAGAGCTTTTTTACCTTTTTGCTTTTTCTCTAGTTCAACCTGCCAATCTGACATCGGTATGCTGGCATAAACAGGTAAACCTATAGCTTCAATTTCATCAGGGTTTTCTACACCGCGATTGAAAGCTGCTCTTAAAAACGCAACCCCAATAGAAGTTATGGCGCCTATAATTAGTGCCAATACAACAATTAAAGGCTTTCTTGGTTCAACTGGTGCTGAATGAGCCTGTGCTGAGTCTAAAATTCGTACATTACCAACAGTACTTGCTTTTACAATATTGAGCTCTTGTACTTTGCTAAGTAATTGAAGATATATCTGTTGATTAACCTCAACGTCTCGTGTCATTCGTAGAATTTCACGCTGGGTTTTTGGTAGTCTTTGAATCTGCCTATTTAGTCGCTCTCTCTCATGTAATAACGTTTTTCTTTTATCTAAAAGCGATACATACGCTGGATGCTCTTTAGTAAACCTTTGAGATATTTCACTTTCTTTAAATGTTAATTCATTTAATTGAGATTCCAGCTTAACCATAACGTCTAAAGTTGACTTGGCTTCTAAACCCAAGTCAATTGACTCGTTATCTTGACGGAATTGATTTAACACATCCTCGGCATTCGTTAGCTGCGCTTTTATATCTGGAAGATGATTGCTTAAAAATTGAAGGCTGTTTTCAGCCTCTTCTGAATTTCTTTCAACATTTTGTATGAAATAATTATTACTTATATCATTCAGAATATTTTCAATTTCAGACTTATTTTCACCTGTAAAAGTTAGCTGCAGGATGCCTGTCTGCTTCCCTCGCTCAGTTATTAACAAGTTACTTTGTAAGTATTGAATAGCATCGAGTTTGGAACGCTTACTAATTTTAAATAAATCACCTTCACTAGCATCAATTTTAGTAATTAAAATATTAAAATTTTCGTCGTTACTTTTTGCTAATTTACCTACTTCTCCTTCAAGAATTTTTGTTCCATCTTCAGATAATAGTTGAAATTTATTGATGTTATTTTCATCGATTCTTATTAAAAGATTCTCTTTACTATTTTCCATTTCAAAATAAGAAACTTCAATATAACTAGAATCACCTTTTAACCTTGATATCCCCTTACCGATTATTGGCATAAATTTTGGCGATACAACAGTCGTTAAATTAAGTTTATCAACTGTTTCCCCCAAAATCATTCGAGATTTTATTATCTCAACTTCTGTAGTTGATGATGACTCGGTCGAAAACAATTCACCCATTTCACCTAGGCTTGGCAAACCTGAGCTTTTGGTTTCAACTTGAATCAATGCATCCGCTTTATATATTGGAGTACTTAACATTGCATAAAGAATACCAGCAACACAAAAAATTAGAGTGATTGCAATGATACTCCAACGATTATCTATTAATATTCCAAATATCTTCCCCAACTCTATCTCATCGGGGTTGTTTTTACTTTGTAAACTTGGGTTAATACTCATAAATTTTCGATCATTTAATTATTTCAAAGACTATGGCCAATTTCTAACCCGCAGTACACCTTCAGTTAATTCATTAAACCCACTTATTGTTGGTATTAACTGAGATACAACACGATTCCACCTAGTAATTGGAGCAGCAGTAACATAAACGATATCATAAGGCTGAAGTTCGAATTCAGTTCCAATAACAAGTGCAGAAGCATCCTGGATGTCTAATTGGTATATATCAGCTTTTGCTGAATTTTGCTCAGAATTATTATTACTACGAATGACAAACACTCCAGTAGCGTCTGCAGATAACTGATTAATACCACCAACATTACTTAGTGCCTCAGTTAAACTCATGCCAGCCCGATCTATTTTCAACAACTTAGGATCGTTTACCTCTCCCATCACAAATACTTTTTGATTATCATTACGAGGTACATGCACTATGTCACCTGGTCGCAACAAGCGATTCTGAGTCAAATCACCTCTCTGCATCAAGGCATATAACGATAAAATTTCTTCGTTGCCCTGACGTGTCAATGTCACATTCCTCCAATCAGCATCTGCAGCCAAACCACCAGCAGAGTTAATTGCATCAAGAAGTGTCAGCGGTACATTGGTTATAGGTTGCTGTCCAGGTTTGTTTATTTCACCCGTAACATAAGTTTTTTGAGAGCGGAAAGAAGCTACATTAACATCCACTTGTGGACTTTCAATGTATGCAGCAAGCCGCTCAGCTATTTCCTTACGTACTTCAGTGACTGTTTTACCACCTACTTTAACCGAGCCGATATAAGGATAAAAAATGCTCCCATCAGCATGTACCCAGTTACCGGCCTCTGTTGAGCTGCGGTAAGAGCCAGCAGGGATTGTCAACTCAGGATGGTCCCAAATAGTGATATTCAAAATATCACCAGGACCGATTCGATATTGGTAACGTGCAATTTCCGCATCAAGCGCTGCATTGGTCTGGGAATATACTCTTGGCGATTTAAACTGATTTACTTTACTTGCAGTAAGAGGGTAGACATTAATTTGCTGTGACAGTTCTTGCTCATCACCTGTTGAGACAACAGTTTTGTCATCTACACTCAAATGTGAACCAGGCACTGTACAACCCGCTAGCATGGCCGTCGCCATGGTGCTGATTAGAAGCTTCTTAGTGAAATGCATATTTGTTTATACGTATAAAATTAAAACAACAACCTATGAGAAGGTCAGTGTAAAGATGAGGGAATAGTTGGTATCTGTAACCCGACTATAGGAAGAAATCAAGTAACCTTACTCTACGCAACTACGCAACTACCGTGGGGAACTTGTCCCTTCTGATTGTACTAATGCGAAGACAAATAAACCGACGAAAACGCACCTGAAAGAGTTAGGGCTTATCAGCTGTTAGCTTGCATTTTGACATGCTACCGCCCTTAGGTTGTGGTTCCCAATGACCGTAGATTAACAATTTTGAAGCTTTTTTATACTCAATGGCCAGAGATACCGCTCTGAGCGTTCTCTTCATCTCAGGTGAGAGGTGACCATAAAAAAGTGTCAGTCATTTTACAACGAATCACTTTTGATAGGAATATGAATTTTGTAGCTTAATTTCAGAAATTCTTAAATAAACCCCTTTATGGTGCTGTTTTTTAATGTTTTTATCCACATTCAGAACCTTTCAAAAACATTATAAAACCGCCATAGGCCATGTAGCACATCTAAATCACCCTTGGTATGTTCTTATAAGTAAGCTCATCCATTATTTTTGGGAACAAGCTCTCTTTTTGACACTCCTGAGTTTAAGAAAAGAGAAAAGTCTTTTGTGACAATTAGCTAGATGCATTGCGGAAATCTGTTAATCGCCATATTATTGCATAGAGAGCAACTAATGCTTGTTTTAGGTTTTTTTATGAAACCTTTTAATAACCTATTAATTACAAGTAAGGGAATGGGATGAAAAAAACATTAGCGCTACTTGCCGCCCTATCGATGGCAAGCACGGCATTTGCTGCCACTGAAACGGGTGCTACTGCAGGTACTGCCGGCGGTTCAAGTGCAGGAGCTTCAGTTACAGGTGCAACAACCGCATCAACCGGTGCAGCCGCGGGTACTGCAGGTGCTACAGCGGCAGCGGCAGGTGGTATTACCGCTACAACGGTCGCCGTTGCTTCTGCGGTTGCGGTTGCGGGTGTTGCAGCAGCAAGCTCTGGCGGTAACAGTAATACAACAACTGTTTCAGCGCAGCAAGGCTAATAAGTCTGGCTACTGAATTTATTAGATCGGCATCTGATTAACTGTCCAGTAGCGGTTTAAGTATTCAGTAGTCACCAACTCATAGCCGCACATCTGTGCGGTTATTTTCTTTATTCTCACACTAGTGTTTTGTATTTTGTTTGCTGTCAGTGCACTTTATTAGGGAGTAACACTTCAACATGGACTTTCATCGCCTAAGGCATTTTTTGCCTTCGTTTCCACTCATTGCGCTCCCCCTTTCACTTTCTCTGCTTACAGGATGCAGTCAAAATTTTAAAGATGTTAATGACACCATGGGCCTGGCTTTTTTTGGTGAAGAGGACGCTTCACAGAGTGCCACAGATATTCATCAACTCCCCTATGCCAGCCTCTATGCCCGTGTCGAGGATGGACCACAAGCTTTTATGGTTTTAGCTCTTGCTGAACAGGATCTACGCTTTGGTTCAAGCCCAAGCGCTAACAATAATCCAGATGAAATTAAGACCAACAGCCCCGTAAAATTAAAATGGCTGTCTTCGGATAAAGGAATGCTCGTCACTCAAGCTGGCCGCTTGGTAAAAACGCTCAATCTGCCTCAAGGCAATTTGACCTCTGTAGAAAGTCCATTTGCCGATCCTTTAGCCTTGGGCTTACATCACCCAGAAACTCCGACTGTTTGGCAATTCACGTTAGATTGGCAACCTGGCTATCACTATGGTTATCAGGCTCTTTCACAGTTTGCCCCTCAGGGGAAACAAGTTATTTTAGTCAATGAACAACCTGTCGACGTCCTTTATTTCGTGGAAACCGTCTCGGTTGATAAACTCAACCTGTCATATAAAAACGAATACTGGCTATCTCCCAGTAATGGCCAAGTGATTAAAACTCGTCAAAAGCCAGCACCTAGCCTGCCTTACATTGAGCTCACCATTTTGAAGCCATTTGCATAGGGAATCCGAGAATGGTTAATCAATTACAATACTTACAAAAAGCTATCTTGAAAGTTGGTTCAAATGGTGGCTCAAAAGCAACCACAAAATCTGACGCGGTAACATTGCTCTTTTCTGCAGCTCTAATGTGCTCGCCAATAGCCTTTGCAAATACTTCTGCAAGCGACAGCACATCAGTAAATGTTGAATCCGCTTTTACTGTTCAGGTATTTAACAGCCGTAGCCAAACAGAGCATCTACAGCTTAACTACACCCAAGCCGTCCGTCTTGAGCAAGTCCTCGCTGACACTGTTGCCAATTTGAGTCTATTAACTGTATCAAACGCAGCAACCAATCAGCCGATTTACTGGACCGGAGCCAGCCTATTCCAGGGCTTTCCTCACCCGGAAAAAGCCCATGTGGTTACCCAGCTAGAAAAAACAGCGCAGTTAGTCGATGTGGATGAAAAAGGGAGTTTTCAGCAACTAGCTGAGCAAATAGACCAGTACAACATTGGCGCACGAGTATTCACACCGCTTGATTACGACTTTGTGCGAATTGATAAGTCTTCCAACCCAATGGTTTCAGCACAACAGTATTCAGAGCCACTGACGCTTGTGGTGCCATCTCGGCCTGATTCTGTCTGGGTGCTCGGCGCAATTGAAAACAATGGTAAACAGCCATGGCAGCCACGCACCAGTGCAAGTAAATACCTCAAGCAAGCGGGCTCTACTGCTTATGGTGACAACAGTGTTACGACCGTGATACAGCCTGACGGTACTGTCGAACAGCACCCCATTGCCTACTGGAATAAAAGCCACATGGATATTGCACCGGGTGCCATTGTCTATTTGAGTTTTGATAACCTACCGACTGGCTACCGACATCTCAACGATGAGATCATCAATTTGCTAAGGAATAAGGCGCTGTAATGAAACCTGCTGTAAACAACACCTTTTCAAAACCAGCTTCTCGCCAAGCGCTATCAGGATTAAAGCTCTCTGCCATTGCTCTCGCGTTAGTGCCTGTCTTTCATGCCCAAGCGCAAACCCAGGCAGATGCCTTTGACTATCCGACCTTTACCCCTTCTCAAACTGACTTTGGCGGTGTTGGCTTGATTCAAATGCCTTCTGGCCGTGTGGCGCGCGAAGGTGAAATCAATGTCGCGGCTACCTACAATGACGAATACCATCATTACACAGTTTCTCTACAGCTAATGCCTTGGTTGGAAACCACAATACGATACACGATCGTTCCAGATGTATTATATGGTGAAGACCCTGATTTCAGTGGTGATAATAAATACACAGATAAAGGCATTGACTTTAAAATTCGTTTAATTAAAGAAAGCTACTGGTTACCCGAGACTTCTATCGGTGTGCGTGACTTTGGAGGGACAGGCCTCTTCGATGGTGAATACATCGCGGCCAGTAAGCACGTCGGTCCGTTTGATTTCACCTTAGGCGTTGGCTGGGGTTATATAGGTAATAGCGGCAATCTAAGTGGAGATAAAACAGAAGGTTCTGATTGTGGCCGAAATACCGATTATAGAGGTAACGGAGGTAGTGTTGACTTCGATCGTTGGTTTACCGGCTGTAGTGCTGTGTTCGGTGGTGTGGAATACCAGAGTCCGTGGGCACCGCTTCGACTCAAAGTCGAATATGATGCAAATGATTATCGAAGTGATTATCCCGTTACCCGTGGTGCTATAGAAATGCCACAAGACAGCAAAATCAACTATGGTGCCCTCTACAAACTTGGTAACTGGGGGGATTTACGTCTGAGTTATGAGCGAGGTACCACCTGGACCTTCGGCTTTAACCTCAATACCAATTTCAATGACCTCAAGGCCAACTGGTACAACAACCCTGCGCCTGACTATCAGCCACAATCCGGTGATGATAAGAAATCCACTGATGAGCTGACCAGCCAAGAGTGGGAACAACTTGCGCAGGATTTACACCAACTCGCCGGGTATGAAGATCCTCGCCTGTATGCCGATGACAAATCCATTACCGTGGTGGCACCGCAAACCAAATACCGCGACCGCGATGAGGCGCACCAGCGTGCGGGGACCATCCTTGCTAACCAAAACCTAGATGTTGAGCGCTACACGATCATCGAAACGGCCAATCGCCAGCCTGTGACCGAAACGGTCTTCGATCCTGAGCAGTTTGCCAAAGTGGCCAATGTCGAGTACTTCGACCCGCAAGTGAGCGATGCGACCACCGTGGGTGAACCTACAGAGCCGCAAGGCCAGCTGTACGCCAAGTCCAACAAAAACTGGGACATCAACTTTGCACCGGTCTGGCAGCAGTCTATCGGGGGCTCGGAAAACTTCTACCTGTTCAATATCGGTGTGACTGCCGGGGCCAACTACTGGCTGAGTGATAACTTCGAGCTGGGCGGCTCGGTCTACTTCAACATCTACGATAACTACGACAAGTTCCTCTATGACGTGCCGCCGGATGGTACCGACCTGAAGCGTGTCCGTACCCTGGTGCGCCAGTACATCAATGATAACCCGGTGCGGATGGATAACCTCCAGCTGACCTGGATGGATCGCCTCGGTGAAAACTGGTATGCCCAGGCGTACGGCGGTTATCTGGAAATGATGTTCGGAGGCGTCGGTGGTGAGGTGCTATACCGCCCACAAAACAGCAACTGGGCCTTGGGTGTCGATTTGAACTATGTCGTCCAGCGTGATCCGGATAGCCAGTTCGGTTTCTTCACCGAAGAAGTCCAGTACGACCCTATTACCAACCGCAACTACCGGGTACAGACCGGTGCGCCAACTGGTCATGCCACCCTGTACTACCAGCCGCAGTGGGAATGGTTGCCGAATACCCTGTTCAAGGTCAGTGCCGGTCAGTACCTGACGGAAGACTACGGGGTAACGGTCGACTTCTCCAAACAGTTCGACAGCGGGGTGATCGCCGGGGCCTTTATCGCCCAGACCAACCTCTCGGCCGATGAGTTTGGCGAGGGCAGCTACAACAAGGGCTTCTACCTCTCCATTCCGTTTGATGTGATGACGGTGAAACCGAGCACCAACCGGGCGACGATTTCGTGGCTACCACTGACCCGTGATGGCGGCCAAATGCTCAACCGCAAGTACGAGCTGTACAGTGTGACCGATGCACGCTCACCGTGGTACGGCAAGAAAGCGGTGAACTAGGAAGAGCGGTCCTGTGGGACTGTGGTCCTGAAGGATTGTAAAGCCTGATTAAAGCACTAAACCTCACTCAGCTTTTTGAGTGGGGTTTTCTTTTATAAAGGGACTAACAATGACTCGCATGAAACTAGGTTGTGCAAATAGCTGGGCCTATTGTTCTGCTTGTGGAGAGCGGCTATTTCAGTGTGGTTATTGGACTTTTCAATACCAAGGATTGTACTGAGACACTACGCTGTCATTAACGCTGATTTTGAGACATAGAATACCTGTTCTCGATATAAGCTTGGGCCTGCGTCAATTTGCTGTCGCGGGATAAAAAGTCACAGCGATAAAAGGCCTTATTTCCCGACATTTTAACTTCCCGACACATGAAAAGTACAAGTTAGCCTACATGAATATCAACAAAAACTAACAAATCACCCTAGTACAGAGTTAGTGTAAGTGATTGATTAAAAATCTTATATTCACTGTGATGCGTATTTTTTTACTCATAATTTTCATGCTTAGTCTCATTATTGTGACATTGCACGTAAAAAATTTTCAGTGCCAAACAACAATGACGAATATCAGCTATCATAAGTTAATAACAAGATTGTCAATATATTGACAGCAAATTATTAGAAAAAACATTTTTTGACGCTTAAGACTTTAGAAGAGGAAACGAGCATGTTCAGGGCATATGCACGCTTTTCGATGAATCACCCATATATTCATTACGCTAATTTGTTGATTGTACTCGCGGTATTTATTATCAGCTGCTATCAATTACTGGCAAATGAAAACCTTAATTTTGCTGCTGGTCTGCTGTTTGTTGTGTTGCCAACCTTCGTATTTGCCCGCTCGTCGGACTACAAACGGAAGTATTTGAGTACGAATAGCTAAAAGCGATGCCCTAAATGAGTGGTTTCGTAGACTAAACACAAAAAAAATCGGCACCTAAGTGCCGATTTTTTTATAGCGATTTATGTACAGGTCAATGCGCAGCTTATTTCGCCTGAAGCTGAAGCTGCTGCCACATTTCTCGCACAATCAGCTGATCAGCCGGGTTAAGCTCCGACTGGGCCTCCGCCATACTGGCTTCCACTTTGGCATCCATCGCATCAATGCTCGATTCGCCTTCCAGCTCGCAGTTAGCGGCCGATAGCGAAATGTGCCCGCGTAAGTAACCGCCGGCAAATAGTTCATCGTCCGAGGCCGTTTCGACCATCAGATCAATCAGGGTTAACAACTTTTCTTCGTATTGCTGGATCATCACTTTCTCTAATCGTTATCGTACGTTAAGACAGGGAACTGCCCCGGCTTAAGCGGCGGGATTTGGTAGTACTCTCGCAATGCCTCCGACAGCTGCTTGGCCCTATCGGGAATCCCTTGCTCAAGATACTGCAACACTTGCGCACGTACCTTGTTGGTAAACCCCACCCGGTCGGGTTCACAATCGCCGCTCAGGTTATCACAGCTAACCTGAAAGCGAAAACCGCAGCTGGTAGCCAGGATCCACTCCAGTGCCTGGGGTTTCACCTCAACCTTTTCGAATTCCGCCTGTACCTCTGCAGTGCGACCATCCGGTTCATACCAGTAACCGTAATCCTCCAATCGGCGACGCACAGGGCCCGCAATGCACCAATGGGCAATCTCATGCAGCGCCGAGGCAAAGTAACCGCGAGCGAATATCACACGGTGGTGAGGGTTAGCGTCATCGGCAGGCAGATAGATAGGCTCATCACCGCCAAGGATCAGTTCGGTGTTGTAACTGTCTAAAAAGCAGCGATTGAAAATCGCAATAATATCGTCGTTATGGTGTTGCATCTTCTCGTTACACGAAATTAGGAGTTACCGCTTTTGATCCTGTCACCCGCACCACGGCCGATAGCCGTTTGCAGGATATAGGCAAAATATGCCTTGAGGTTGAATGTCTGGATCATCTCTTTGTCCATCTCGGCCAGTTTGGCCGGTGTCGACATATCGACCCCGTTGATCTGGGCCAAGCCGGTGATCCCCGGCAGGACGTTTAGCACCCCACGCTGCTGACGCGCTTCAATCAATTCAGTTTGGTTGAACAGGCACGGACGCGGGCCGACTAGGCTCATCTCGCCTTTCACCACATTGATCAGCTGAGGCAGCTCATCGAGCTTGGTTTTGCGCAAGAAAGCACCCAGCTTGGTCACCGAACTGGCATCAACCAAATGCGTCGCCACCGATGCGGTTTCAACCGGCATGGTACGGAACTTCACCAAGGTAAAAGGCTTCTGGTGCCTACCTACCCGCTCTTGGCGGAAAATCGGCTGCCCGGTATCGCGCTTGCCAAGCAGGTACACCACAACAAACACCGGAGATAGGAAGATCAGCCCGCATAAAGCGAGAGAAAAATCCAATACCCGGTATAGACTCGATTGCATCTAACTGGTCCCTATAAAATCTGAAGAGGCAAGTCTAAGGGATGACGGGAAGCTAGTGCAAGCACCCACGTAGACCATAATTTCGCCAACAGGTGCAAACCACTTACTGAACGACTAGATAGTCACTAATTTAGCGTTTAGAATGAACAGACTATCTTCAGGGTGTCAATCATGTTTCAACCAGTATTAACTCTATTCAGCGCGAAACGGATCACAAAGCGCGTTGTCACCGTTTGCTATGACATTATTGCAATTTCTGCCGCGCTATATTTTGCTATTGTCCTGCGCACCGGCAAAATGACCATCCCTTTTGGCCCCGAAGAATTAACCAGCTTTACCCTAACCATAGTAGTGACACTGCTCGTCTTTGCTAAGCTAGGGCTGTATCGTGCTGTTTTGCGGTATATGATTGTACCCGCCTTAGGACATATAGCCCTCGCCGTTATCCTTTCTGCCTTTGCGTTAGCCATTTCAAGCTTCTATACACACTCCTATATTCACCGGAGTGTGCCAGCAATCTATGCTGGATTAGCCGTGCTGCTCTTGGGGGCACCCAGGGTACTCATTAGAATGTATTTCGATCGGTACTACAGAAAGGGAAAACCCCATGTGCTTATCTATGGGGCCGGTTCGACCGGTCGCGAGTTAGCTTACGCGCTTCGCCAAGGGTCTGAATACCATCCGGTAGCAATGCTAGATGACAACCGCCTAAAATGCGGCAACATCATTTATGGCCTAAAGGTGTACCACAGTAGCGAGTTTGAAACACTCAATAGCCTATACCGACCTGTTAAGTTACTGTTAGCAATAAATAATATCAGCAAAGGCGAACGCTTAAGAATCCTAGAAAAACTTTCCCATTGGCCGATTGAAATACAATCCGTTCCTTCTGTGGAAGATATTGCCTCAGGGAAATCGAGCCTGACTGAAATCAAGGATCTCGATGTTGCAGACCTTCTTGGCAGGGACAGTGTCGCTCCACAAGAAGAGCTGATGAAAGCCTGTATAGAATCTAAAGCCGTTATGGTGACTGGCGCAGGTGGCTCCATTGGCTCTGAACTTTGTCGACAAATTATTAAACGAAAGCCCAAGCTGCTACTTCTGTTCGAATTGAACGAATACAATCTGTACAACATCGAACGCGAGTTGCAGCAATTTATCAAATTCACCAAGCAGAATATCCCGATCATTGCTGCGCTCGGCTCGGTACAACACAAAAACCGCCTGCAGAATTTGATGGCCAACTACCATATCGACACCGTTTATCATGCAGCGGCTTATAAGCATGTGCCTATCGTCGAGCACAATACTATCGAAGGTATACGCAATAACATCTTTGGCACCTTATTCACCGCTGAAGCGGCGATGGATACGGGGGTAAGCAATTTTGTTCTGATCTCGACCGACAAGGCGGTACGCCCAACGAATGTGATGGGCGCCAGCAAGCGAATGGCTGAACTGGTTCTGCAGGCCTTAGCCGGCAAGCAATCAGGGACAACTTTCACCATGGTACGCTTTGGTAACGTCCTTGGCTCCTCGGGCTCTGTTGTGCCGCTATTTCGCGAACAGATCAAGAAAGGCGGCCCAGTGACTGTTACTCACCCTGACATCACCCGCTATTTCATGTTAATCCCAGAAGCGGCACAGTTAGTTATCCAGGCTGGAGCAATTGGGCACAATGGTCAGGTTTTTGTCCTGGATATGAATGAGCCCGTAAAGATCCTTGATCTTGCCAAACGCATGATTCAGCTAATGGGCTTAACGGAAAAGAAGAATGAAAAGTGTGATGGTGATATCGAGATTCGTTATACAGGTCTGCGACCTGGTGAAAAACTCTATGAAGAGTTACTGATTGGCGAAAACGTTACAGGCACAACACACCCGAAAATTATGACGGCCAAAGAAGAGAAACTGAGCTGGCCGGAAATGGAAGCCGTGTTAGAGCAACTCGATGAAGCCTGCCATACTACCGATCTTCAAAAAGTACGTAACATACTTCTCAATACACCAACAGGATACCGGCCTGATGGAGAGATCTATGACCATTTGTTTAATCAGTATACAGAACTAAAACTGTAGCTTTAACAATATCAGGTGCATAAACACAGTTATTGGTTATGCACCTGCTCAGCTTTATTCTAGCGTAGACTGTAGATCTTCCTCTGGCTTCCAGCCCAGACGCTCTCTTGCCTTGGTGTTGTCGACAACAAGATCGTCCAACAATTGACTCGCGAGGGCTCCCTTACCAAGCAACCTGGCAACGCTGCGCATTAAGCCGACAGGCACAGGCACCTGGATGACTTTGCGACCAGCAACATTCGCGAGCGTGTCGATTAATTGCTTAGTCGAGATTGTTTCTGTGTCTGCCGCAAGAAACACTTGATTAGCAGCAGCCGGATGAGAAACACAAAGTACCAACAGCGACACCAGGTTTTTGAGCGAAATGAAACTTTTTCGATTATCTACCAAGCCAAAAGGAAGTAATGGTAGGGCAGAAGTTAACTTGGCTAATCTCGCAATATTACCTGGCGCATTTTTACCATATACCAGTGCAGGCCGTACAATAACAAGTTCGATAGCAGATTCCTTGGCTGCTGACACAAGTTGCTGCTCGGCCTCATATTTTGAGATGGCATAATCGGAAACAGGGTTGGGCTGCAGCTGCTCAGTAAATGGTGCACCTTGGGTTACATTGCCATTGACACCAATACTGCTGACAAAAACAAATCGACTCACCCCATGCTCTACGGCATCACGAAATAACCTGAGCGTGGCCTTACAATTGGTTTCCATGAATGCTTCGAGCGGTGACACCGCAGTATCTGCCAAGACATGTGCCCTCGCAGCAAGGTGAATAACCGTATCTACACCTGCTAATGCTTTATCCCAATACGTTTTGTCAGAAATATTCCCTGTAGAGACTATCTCTGTAGTTTTAGAAAATGTATTGGAGCCAGCTTCAACGTTGTCACGAACAGAAGCGGTTACTCGATAATCATGCTCTAAAGCTGCGACCAACTGTTTACCGATAAATCCATTCGCACCGGTTACTAACACCCTTTTCAAAGACAACTCTCTCAATAAAAACGAATCTGTGCTATATTAGCACATCAAGATGTCTTGGTGGTTTCTATGTGGTCAATTAGCAACAAAAATAAATTTCTATTTCAACGCCTTGTCGACGCGGCCTCTGGTTTTATTCTGTCCATTTTTTTTATTGCTGGAAAAAGAAAAAAAAGAATTATCTTTAACTCCACCGTCAATAAAGATTTCACATTCAATTCAAAGTATTTGTTTCTGAATCATAAAGACGACTTTGAAAAGAAAGGGTATGAAGTTAAGTTCATCATTAATGATGATAATAAAAGACAGAAGCTTAATGATGAATATGGCCAGTACTTTATTACCACTAAAGGGATAAAACAGAAAGTCTACATCTTACGGGCTTGCTGCTGGGTTATGAGCACCATGGACGCCCCTATCAGCGGGCTGTTAATGAAACATAACCGCTTAGTTATCCAACTAGGGCATGGCACACCAATAAAAAACATTGGATTGATGGACCAGTCTGCTAGCCTGTTGAAAAAGCTCTATTACAAACTTATGAGCACTAATATTAGCTACTACCTGAGCCCGTCGGATTTTTTTGCCGAGTATATTGGCAAGGCATTTGGTGTCGACCAAAAGCAAGTCTTAGTTGCGAGACAACCGCGCCTTGACTCTATGTCTTCAGGAAAGTCTGACTTCATAGATAGCCACAGAAAAGATAAAGATACTACATTCATCCTTTATAGCCCTACCTGGCGTCCCTATAGCGACGTTAAATTATTTCCATTTGATGATTTTGACAAAGAAACTCTTAATCAGAAACTGATACAGGCCAATACTGTTATTTTCCTTAGACTCCATCCGAAATTTGAAGTCGACCTCTCAACGTATTGTAGCAGCCATGTAGTGAATCTCGACTCAGGTAAAGCCGAAGATATCACCGAACACCTTGATCAATTTGATGGGTTGATTACTGATTACTCGAGTATTTTCTGTGATTTTGCCATGCTGGGGAAACCTGTTGGTTTTTTACCTTATGATCAACATGAATATTGCGAGCATGTTGGGTTTTCACATGATTACAACCAGATGACATGGGGAAACATGATTACTAAGCAGGATGAGTTGCTAAGCGCGTTGGAACCGGTAGAAAAAGAAATGGCTAACAAAATTAATTTCGATAAAACAAAATTAGATGTTAGCCAATTTATCATTCATGATTTACAAAAAAATCTCTTCTGAGCGCTTTTTGCGAGGTGAATACTGTACGCAATGAGGTTGTAGAAATACGAGCAACTAACAGTATCAAAATAGCCACAAGGATGTGGATTGACTTAACAAACAGAACCGCAACAATTCCCAAGAAGAAAATCAGATACAGAATACCATTACAAACTTGAATAAACTGGTTGTTATCCAAGTTTAGCTTTTTAAGCAGTCTTGTCTGATGAGGAGAGAACAGCAAATATTCAAGTAACAGAAAATAGCTAACAACCACACAAACATAGTAAACAGCATAGTGAGGACTAAGGACAAGGAAGACGAAAATAGATGCAGCCAATACTAAAAAGTCAGATATCATTTGGCAATAAGGGGAATAGGTCCGTTGCACAATTTTTTGTGAAATATCCTTACCACGAAAAGAGTACTTTTTATTTTCAATTTTATCTTTCTGTTGATTCGTTAATTTACCCTTATATATTTTTGCAACCATATCAAAAATATACAACACAATAACGATACAAACCAGTAACGCAATATACGTATTTCTTCCCAGCTTTTGTTCAATATCGAACAAAAAAGAAATATTTTTTGCACCCGACAAGATAAAAAGAAGCTTGATAGGAATAAACATCACTATCATATTGATATACTTGCTGGCAAATATATAAAATGAAAGCTTATTTACCTCAACAGAAGCATCCTTTCTAAAAAACGAATAGAGAGAATATAAAACAGAAAAAAAAGCTGTTGTGCGAGCAACAGCAATTTTAAATTTATTAAACAACAGCATGGTTTAATTAAATGTTCTTAGTGATTTCAATAATTTCAGTTGTAGAAATAGACGGTGTTCTTGGGAAATAGATCACTTCACAGATATCTTTGAATTCATCAAATTTACCTTCCCAATCATCACCCATTGCAAGAATATCAGCCTTAAAAAACTCAATATACTCGCGCTTTTTCTCCAGAGAATGTTCAACGAACACTTCATCTACAAATTTTAGTGACTGGACAATTTTGATGCGACTTTCTTGGTCGTAAACTGGATAACGATCTTTCTTGCTAAAGTTCAGATCATCACTCGAGACACCTACAATCAACGTATCACCCAGCGATGCGCAGCGTTCAAGGATGTTGATATGACCAACATGGAAGATATCAAAAGTACCAAAAGTGATAACGCGCTTTGACATAAGTATCTAACCCTTAAGTATTTTTTCTATAACTCTATCTGTAGAGCAACCATCTTCATAAGGATTAAACCTTTCATTGAAGGGCTTATGACTCACAGTTTTCAACGATTTTAACGCATCCGCTAAGGAATGACTATCATAAAAAATGGGGCCCGGCAGGTCTTGATCAATGTCAATGTAAAAACCTCTGACATCTTTCTCATAAACTGCCCTATCATACATGTAAAAAAAGATGGGACGGTTGAGAATTGCATAATCAAAAAACACACTTGAATAATCGGTTATCAATGCATCTGATATGAGATACAAATCATTTACATCATTATAGGTTGAGACATCAACAAAACGACTTTGTGTTTTGTGAGAGTCAGAAAAATAATGGCCACGAAATAGGAACACGTAACTGTCATCAAAGGAGGACAAAAAATGTTCAGTCTCAAGAGGGTTGTCAAAATAAAAGCCCCCAGTTTCTTTTGAATATTGGTTATCACGCCATGTTGGAGCATACAGGATTACTTTTTTGCCAGGCTCAATACCAAGCGATTGTCTGATAGCATCCAGTTTTTCGGCATTGTCCACATCGTTAGTAAGCACATCATTGCGGGGATAACCTTGCTCAATTATTTTACCTGGCTCAATACCAAAGCTGGAGCAAAAACACTCAGAGGCATACTCACTGGGTGAAATGAAATGATCGTATCGCTTAGAGTCAGCTAAATAGCTGAAATACATCCCTTTCAAGCTTGAAGTAGCATAAGCGCTTGCCTTAACATCCAGCCCCAAGCGTTTCAGCGGTGTGCCATGCCAGCATTGCACGTACTTTTGCCCTTTTCGTTTTACAAATCGGAAGGGAAGACGGCAGTTTGTGATCCAAAAGGCCGCAGTTGCATATTCATGATCGTATTCTTTTGTGCCAAATTGAACAAGCTTAATATTACTATCAGCTACTATTCTATTTAATCTATCATTGGGCTCAGAATTTACGACCCAAACAAATTCAAAATTATTGGCCAAAGATACCATCTTTTTATATATAGCAAAAGGAGAGTCTGCAATTGACTTTCCTTGAAAGCACTCAAAGATTATCTTGTTTGGCGTAACCTTCTTTCTTCCATGCTTAATAAAAAACAAAACACGAACTATGTTTATAGTTAAATACTTAAATAGCAAGTCTAAACCATTACTTTTAGACAATGCTACTTTAACTTTATTTTTTAATCGTTTCAAAGCGTCACACTAAATCTATTTTAAGTTTAATTCCCACTGCTTCATCTCTAATTTCCTCTTTTCATCAGTAGAGCGCAGTGTATTTGAAACATCTTCCCTGGTATATTCATCTAATATTTTTACACATTTGGTTAATACATTAACAAAACCGTCTTCAGTAAAATCATCAGAGATATATCCGCTTATTCCTGGGGTTATTATATCTTTCGGTCCATACCTATAAGGCAAAGCCGCAACTGGGCATCCAACAGAAATAGCTTCAATAATTGTATTTTCAAGACCACCAATTTTTGATGTGCTCAAAATTACCTTTGACTTGGCCATTACTGACAAAGGCTTATTTGTTGGGCCTTTGATCTTAATATAATCATGAGCGCCAAGAGACTCTATTAACTTATTATAATCTCTTTCATTTTCACCATGCCCCCATATTTCCAGAGTGAAATTATCATTGGTCTTATAAAAACGATCGAATGCCCGTATCGCGAAATCAATATTTTTTTCAGGTGAGAACCGCGATACAATTGATACAACATTCATTGCATCTTCATTTGTTTCAATGCTACCAACTTTTCCAAAAGGCAAAACTAATATATTATCAGGACTAATATCATAAGAGGTAACAATATCATTCTTTTGCTGATTTGTTAGCGTCAGGTATTTAATATTTTCCTGATGGCTGTGTAATGACTTGTCATATTCCTTTCGCATAATGCCACTTACATCTAAATGAGTACTGTGGTACCAAAAGAAATAATTCCTTTCTCTGTTAACATCCTTTTTTATAGCTTCCAAATAAATTCCATCAAGTTTTCTTGCGGAAGCAATTATATTTGAATAGCCCTTGAACTGTTCATTAAGCCAAAAAGCTTTTAGTTGTGATACTGATTTAAATCTTTTGCTTTTATAACGGCCATTGTTATAGATAATTAATGGTTCGCCTACGGAGCAAAGCTTATTTAAAAATACTGTTCCATCTTTGTTGTAATACTTATCGAAAATAACCTGCGTTGTTTTTTTATTATTCTTATTTACAACCTTTCTAATGACTCGCCCTTCATCACAATAATCGTATTTGATAGTGAAATACTTATTAGAAAAAGTGTTACTAATTACTCGGCCATCAGTAACACTCTTTTCTTCTTTTATTTTAATGAAAAAAGGAATGAATTTCTTAATATTCTTCCTGTATTTTTTTGAATCTTCCTTTCTTAAATCACTATATATTTGATACACAGTATTTGATGGGTCATGTTCTGACAAACTGATTGCGTTAGATAGGCTATTTTCTATCTGATACATTTCAGAGCAAGACAGAATCTTTACCTTGTAACCATTCTCTGAAAAAAGCTTTGCCTTTTTATAGATATCCTTTGTACGCCCGCCAGGCTTCTCGGGTAATACATTTGTTAACATAACAACTTTTTTCATCGTAATGGTCTCACACTGTTTACTTAATTTAAAAAAAGCTTTTCTAGAATAGACTGAGAAGCTGTTCCTTTATCAGTCAAACAAAACTTATTATAAAAGGCTTCGTTGTAATTCAGCTCTCCGCTGAGTCCTTTCTCTATTTTATTTTCTAGCTCTGATTGCTCAATAACAATAGGGCCAGGGCTAAGCTCTAACAAGTCAAAATAAAAGCCACGCAATACATCTTTATATTTATCAAGATCATATGTATAAAGTATCACTGGCTTTTTCAAGATTGAATAGTCAAACATTGTTGACGAATAATCCGTTATCATTACATCAGAAATAATGTATAGCTCTTGGATGTCTGGGTAGTTAGACACATCAAAAGCAAAATCCTCAACACCAGTAAGATCGATATTTTCTGCAATTAGATAATGCATTCTCAGCAGAATGACAGCGTCGCTACCAAACTTATCTTTTAGGCTTTTGAGATCCATTTTCAAGTTAAAGCCATAATCCTTAGATGCTTTCTTCTGATCGTCTCTCCAAGTTGGACAGTAGAGAATTACTTTTTTAGTATCGTCAAGCTTAAGATCTTTTTTAATCTTAGCAATGTCGTTTTCAGTATGATTAATTAGAATATCATTCCTTGGATAACCATACTCTAGGATTATGTCTTTATCTACACCAAATGCAGACGGAAAAACCTTTGAGGAAAAACTATTTGCAGAAACAAGATAATCCCATCTTTGCGCATTTTTATAAAAGTTATGCTTATAGTTGGCTGTGGCAAAATAAGCAACATCCATATCCAAGCCAAGTTTTTTTAAAGGTGTGCCATGCCATGTTTGCAAATAGACATGCTCTTCTCGCTTGGTAAACATTGCTGGAATTCTTGCATTAAAGATCCAGTACTTTGATGTCGCCATATAGTAAAAATGCTTAAAGCTCATGTTTTTTACTTTAGTGGCGTTACCAGGGATCTCTATATTCAAATCATCCACAACCCAGATACACTCTATGTCAGGGTATTTTTGCTGGCACTCAAGGTATAAATACTTTGGGCTATCACTAAAAGCCTTGCCTGAAAAGCTAGAGAAAATGGCTCTTTTGCCATTTACCGGTAACTTTTTAAAGTAAGAGTATGACTTCTTTGCAATTAGTATTTTAATTCTACGCCGAAATATATAAAGCAGGAAAATAACTGCAAAAGAGTTAATAAGTGTTAGAAATTCAGACATTTAATATTAGTATTCCATTTTTAAAGTACAGCTTTTTTAATTATAACTACCTATGATTTGCTTGTATAGCAGCAGTTATCACTGCCCATCAATCTCATCCATAAAATCATCCAGATACGCGTCGTCTTGCTGCTCTGGCAGCTCGACGTTGCCGCCACTGGCGCGGAAGTTTTTGTTCTGGATGTAGGCATCACGGGTGAAGATGTAGGCATCTGGCGAGTCCTTCAGGATAGCTTCTTGCTTGACCAGTGCCGCCCGGTCTTCCATCCCTTCAAACGCCCACTTACCCAAGCTCTGCCAGAAGTTCAACGCACTTAATGGCAAGTACAATCCGTCTACAATATCACCGGCACCTTCGCGCAATGTCAGCGGACCGTAAACCGGGAACATGAAATAAGGGCCGTTGGAGACGCCGTATTTACCCAGAGTGTCACCGAACTGTTTGTCGACCGGCTTGCGAATATCCGCCGCGGAGGCGATGTCGATCAAGCCGAGCAAACCAAAGGTGGAGTTGATCCAAAAACGGTTGAAATGGCGCACGGCCTCTTCGCCGTTGAGCATCAGGGCACTGTTGACCATGCTGGCTGGCTCATCGAGGTTGGCCAGGAAGTTCCTGATCCCCGTCCGGATGAATGAAGGCGTGTAGTCGACGTACGCCAGTGAGATCGGCCTGGCCAAATAAGGGTCCAAGTAGTCGTAGTTCAAGTTCCACATCGCGCGGTTGAAGCCTTCGAACGGATCATACACACCCGGTACCGAATACTCCCCACCACCCTGCTCGACTTCTTCCAGCACGGCGGCGAGATCGTCGTCATAGTCTTCATCGTCATCGCCGAATCCTTCAATACCGTCGGCTTGGGCCGTGACACTCTCGCTATCTCCGACACCGCCTGCAGCATCTGTATCGACAGCATCTGTATCGACAGCATCTATATCGACAGCATCCGTATCGAGAGCCGCGAGGTCTCCCCCTTGCTCCACCGCGGAGGCTGACGGCTCAACAAGCGTCACATCCGGTGATGATTGCTCCGCAGGCGACTGGGCACACGCTGTCAGTGTCAATGAAATCGCGATAGCGAGTAGGTGTTTGTTCAATGTTGTATCCATGGCATATCTGGCTAAAACGCGCTAAATGGTAATATCAGCGAACTCAAACATCTAGCACTTTTGTGCTAGCTGATTAAGCATCCAGTAAAAAAGCATCGCTAACAATTTTGCGATACTCTTTTGTTTATAGCCCAAAAAATAACAGGCCAGATACTAATAGTATCTGGCCTGCTTCATCTCTACCACGTCAAGTGGCCGATTTTATTAATATTTTGTGTTTATCACGACATTTGTCGAGCCACCTAACGGAATGATGTCGCTTTGGCCGTACCAGTCGCCTTTACGGGTAGTGACATTACCGTCGGTGTCGATACGGGCCTTGATGATCATGTCCTGCAGCGAGGTCATCGGGCGCTCAGGGATCATGCTGTCATTGTCGTCCAATGTCAGGCTGATCGGGAACGACGACAGCGGTACGCGGCGTGCGGCCACCGGCATCGGTGCACCGTCTGCTGAATGAACCGAGATGATCACCAAGCCTTGCTCCGGCAACTCCACGTTCGGATCCAGCTCAACCGTTACCGACACCGATGTGGCAGTGTTGTTGCTGCGCTCCAGCTGAGACTGGGCACGGGCAATACTGCGATCAAGCATGTCAGCACGCGGATCATCGGCACCGATCACCTGCTTCATCATGTTCCAGTAGTTGATGGCCTGCTGGAAGTTGCCAGCTTCAAAGGCATCAAATGCCAATAGCGACAGGGCACGAATGTTGGTGTGATCGACACGCAGGACGCTGCGAAGCAGCAGACGAGCACGCTCGCTCTGCGCTGGATCGCCAATCATCATCAGGGTCTGGCCATAGCTCAGCATCACTTCCGGGTTGCTTGGGTCAAGGCGGTAAGCGCGAGCCATCGCATCCTGGGCCGTTTCAGCATCGCGGTTGGCCATGCCGATGCGGCCTAGCAGCAACCAGCCGGTCGCATCGTTGGGCTCGCTGTGCAGGCGGGTACGCAGTGCCAGTGTCAAGTCATCCATTTCCTGATCGCTGAGCGGGTTAGACTCGTCCATCAGGCGCTGGGACAGCTCCGGCAGGCGGGCAACCGTGTCATTCCAAGCCTGGACTTTATCCAAGCTACCGACCTTCATGTACATGCCAAAGCTAACACCAACCAACACAATCAACCCCGGAATAAGCATTGCGGTGCTTACCGGCGTTTTCTTCTGTTCAGTACCGGCAGGAACATCGTCGAGCAATGACTGCTGAAGCTCAACCACCAGCTCGTCTTTATTTTCGACCAGCCCTTCGCTGCTTTCTTCCTTCAGCTCGTCCATGCGATCTTTGAAGAACGCTTTGTTCAGCTCATCGCGGCTTGCCACTTCATCCTGCTCTTTGCCTTTGTACATAGGCACGACAAAAATGACCATCGCAACCAGCACCAAGAGGGCGGAAATTACCCAAAACATCGTCATTATTTCACCTTACCGTCTTGGTTTGTCTGCGAAGAGGCTTCGTCGGCCTCGGTACCCATTTCGGCCATCAGTGCCTGCAAACGGGCTTGCTCTTGCGTGTCCAACTCTGAGTTAGTCACTTTTTCCGTACTTTTTCGCGAACGCATCACCAAGATGGTAAAGCCGACAACGATAAAGAACAGCGGGCCAAGCCACAGGATCAGGGTTGATGCCATCACAGGCGGGTTGTATGTCACAAAGTTGCCGTAGCGGGCAATCATGTAATCCACAACATCCTGCTTGCTCTTGCCTTCCTGCAGCAGCTCGTAGGTTTTCTGGCGCATATCCTGCGCCAAGGCCGCATTCGAATCAGCAATGTTGTTGTTCTGACACTTAGGGCAGCGCAGCGTGGCAGCCAGCTCCTGGAAGTCCTTCTCCTGCTGCGGAGAATCGAACTCGTAAACATCAATCGACGCCAGCGCCGGTGCCGGCGCGGTAACCAAAGCGGCACCGGTCAGCACCATAGCCATCGCGAAAAGCGGACCGGTGAACAAGCGGGTCATTCGACGAGAAATCATCATTATCCCTGCGCCTCCTCAATCAGCGCTTCGTACATCGGTTTCAATGTCTCGTTCCAGTTACGGTCGTTGACATCACCGACATGGCGATAGCGAATAATACCGTTAGCATCAATCAGGAAGGTTTCCGGCGCGCCGTAGACGCCCAGATCCATCCCCAGCATTCCGTTACCGTCAAACAGGCTGTGCAGGTAAGGGTTACCCAACTCGTTGAGCCAGCGTACCGCTTTCAGGCGCTCGTCCTTGTAGTTAAGGCCGATGATCTTGACGCCTTCGCTGGCCAGCTGGTTCAGGTAAGTGTGCTCGGCATAACAGGTCGGACACCAGGTCGCCCACACGTTAAGCAGCAGCGGCTCACCCATGAAGATGTCCTGTTCGTACAGCTTGCCGGCTTCCACCAAATCTTCGAGCTTGAATTGCGGGACCGGCTTGCCCACCAGCACCGATTCCAATTTGGTTGGATCATCGCCGTCAGCGTTACGGCTGAGCTGGATCATGAACATCACGACCAGCCCCATAAACAGCACCAGTGGAATAAAAAGTAACTTCTTGTTCATCAGTTTGCCTTCGCCTCCTGCTTCGCAACCACAGACTCACCTTTCTCTTCCTTGCGACGGAAACGGTAGCGCTTGTCACTGATAGCAAATGCACCACCCAGAGCCATCAAGGCCGAGCCGAACCAAATCCAGTTCACAAACGGCTTGAAGTAGATACGTACCGCCCAAGCACCGTCGGTCAGCTTCTCACCCATCGCCACATACAGGTCACGGGTTACGCCGCTGTCGATAGCCGCTTCGGTCATCATCGAGCCCGCTACCGAGTAGAAACGCTTCTCGGCATGCAGAGTGGTTACACGTTTACCGTTACGGGTAATGTTGAAGTCCGCGATATAACCGTCGTAGTTAGGACCGTCGGCATCACGCAGACCGGCAAAGTGGAAATCGTAGCCTTGAACCTGCACCGTCTCGCCCGGCGCCATGCGCACGTCACGCTCGATATCGTAGTTCGATACCAAGGTAATACCGATAACCGATACAGCAAGACCGATATGGCCCAGTACCATCGCCCAGTGGCTGCGGCCCAGCTTTCCAAGACCTTTCCACAGGGTGTGGCGGTGTGTCGCGCGCTCATACAGCTCAAAGCCGTGCATCACGATGATCCACACGGCCATCGACATACCAAGTACCGCCAACGGCTCAAGCACTTCGGTGAACAGCCACACCGACAGGAAAGCAAACGGGACAGTAACCAGAGCAGAGATGATCATCTGCTTGCTGATATTCGAGACCTTGTCGCGCTTCCAGCGGACCAGCGGGCCGATACCCAGAATGAAGGCAAACGGGATCATCAGCCAGGTGAACAGGGTGTTGAAGAACGGCACACCAATTGACACCGAGCCCAAACCGATTTGCTTGTGAACCAATGGCAGCAAGGTACCAATCAGTACAACCAGCAGCGCGGCAACCAATAGCAGGTTGTTCGCCAGTAGCAGGTTCTCGCGCGAGAACAGGGCGTAGTTACCACGGGAGCGGATTTGTGCGCCGCGCAATGCGTACAGCAGCAACGAGCCGCCAATAACCACCACCAGGAAGCCGAGGATAAACATGCCTCGCGCCGGATCAGAGGCAAAGGCGTGTACGGATACCAAGACGCCAGAGCGGACCAGGAAGGTACCCAGCAGGCTCAATGAGAACGCCGAGATCGCCAGCAGTACCGTCCATGCCTTGAACGTGCCGCGCTTTTCGGTCACTGCGAGCGAGTGCATCAGTGCGGTACCGGCTAGCCATGGCATAAAGGAGGCGTTTTCTACTGGATCCCAGAACCACCAGCCACCCCAGCCAAGCTCGTAGTAAGCCCACCAAGAGCCCAATGCGATACCCAATGTCAGGAATGCCCATGCCGCAATTGTCCAAGGACGAGACCAGCGCGCCCATGCGGTATCCAAACGGCCTGTCATTAGCGAGGCAATCGCAAAGGCAAAAGCGACCGAGAAGCCCACATACCCCATGTAGAGCAGCGGCGGGTGAATGATCAGCCCCGGGTCTTGCAGCAGCGGGTTGAGGTCACGGCCATCAACCGGGAAGAACGGCAGGGTACGCAAGAACGGGTTGGAGGTCGCGATGATAAACAGCAAGAAGCCGATTGCAATCATCCCCATGACGGACAATACCCGCGCCAGTGATTCCAGCGGCATGCCACGGCTAAACACCGCAACAGCAACGGCCCAACCGGCCTGGATCAGCGCCCAAAGCAGCAACGAGCCTTCGTGGCCGCCCCATACTGCCGACAAACGGTAGTACCAAGGCAGCAAGGTGTTAGAGTTACTGGCAACATACGCTACCGTAAAATCATTGCTGTAAAAAGCCCAGCTAAGGATGATAAACGACACTAAAGTCATGCCGAAAATACCGTACGTCAGCGGACGGGCCATTCGCATTAGTGCCTGATTCCCTACGGATGCACCGTAGAGAGGATAGATGCTGACCAGGATGGATAATCCTAGTGCAACAATCAGGCTAAAGTTGCCTATTTCTGCAATCATTATTGAGCACTACCCTGTAGTTGTTCTTCGGTATACTGAAGCGGGGCGTGGGTACGCTCCATTGCCTCTGCTACTTCAGGTGGCAAATACTCTTCATCGTGCTTCGCCAATACTTCATGAGCATGGATAGTCGTCGCATTTACCAATTCACCCTGAGCCACGATACCCTGCCCTTCGCGGAATAGATCCGGCAAGATACCATCGTATTTAATCGTTACTGCCGGGCCAACATCAGCCACATCAAAGGTTACTTGCAAAGACTGGGGATCACGAACTACGGAGCCTTCCACAACCATACCGCCAATCCGCAAGCGCTGTCCGATTTCTGGTTTAGAACCATCTTTCTTGCCGTGGACAAGCTCAGTAGGGGTATAGAAAAGATCCATATTCTGGTTCAATGCATACAGCAGCAATCCGACAGTTGCACCGAGGCCAACCACCAACGCCAATACCAACGTCAGGCGCTTTTTACGTCTCGGGTTCATAATGTGTTCTCCAGTTTTTCAGCTTCTTTAATACGCTTTTCACGCGCAATCTTGTTCTTGATCTCTGCTGCCAGGCGACGCTTGGTGCTCAAGCTCGAAACAATCAACCACAGCAAGGCCGCAAAAGAAATACCGTAGGCACTCCAGACATACGAGGCATAGCCTCCCATCGCCAAAAAGTCACTAAAAGAGTCAAAATGCATAATGGCCTCACTTCATCAGGGCACGCACCCAAGGGCGGTGACTTTCACGGGCAACAATTTCATTGCGCAAACGGATCATGGTCAGCGCACCAAAGAAACAAGCAAAACCAAGAAGGTTAAGTAGCAGAGGCCACAACATGGATGTTGCGATAGACGGTTTTGCAAATTTAGTGATCGTCGCACCCTGGTGCAACGTGTTCCACCACTCTACCGAGAAGTGGATGATAGGTAGGTTGATCACGCCAACAATCGCCAGAATACCGGCCGCTTTGCCCGCCGTTTTCTGATCGTCAAAGGCATTGTACAAGGCAATCACGCCCAGGTAGAGGAATAGCAGAATCAACTCGGAGGTCAGGCGTGCATCCCATACCCACCAGGCACCCCACATCGGTTTACCCCAGATAGCACCGGTCAGCAGAGCGATCACGGTGAATACGGCGCCAATGGGTGCCATTGCCAATGCTGCCATGTTGGATAGGCGAATTTGCCACACCAAGCCGATAAAGGCGGCAATGGCCATCGACATGTACGCGCCCATCGACCATATCGCCGCCGGCACATGCAGGTAAATGATTCGGAAACTATCGCCCTGCTGGTAATCGGATGGGGCAAACATCAACCCCCAGACCGTACCGATCAGGATGGATAACAAAGCAATGACGGAAAACCAAGGCAATAGCGTACCGCACAGACGGTAACAGTTCTCAGCTTTCGCGTATGGGTGTAACCACTTCCACATAATTTTGCTCAACTCATCTAATAAGAATAATTACGTTGCCAAACAGCGTATAGCTCAAACACTCTGTCTAGCATCATCAAAAAGACTGTTTTTTTATCTTGACGACTATGCACCTTGGATAAGGTCAGAACCCCCCTCATCATCCAAAATGTCATCCCGACATAAATACCCCCGAAGAGGTATTGCGCCAGATATCGTCTGCTTCCTTGTTCTTGCTCAAAATTGTCTCATGAGATCGATTCTCATGAGAAAGTACAAACACTAGTTAATTGTAATCAGTTATTGCACACTAATTCGTAGTGAAGCTGCGACAGCAAATGGAGAAAGTGTCGCCGATGCCACCAACATCGCCCCCATCAGTGCCAACTGCCCGTTATAAGGCATCCCCAAGCCGGCCGCATCTATCGCCGAGGTCGCAAATATAAGCACAGGAATGTAGAGCGGCAAAATGAGCAGGCTCAATAAAACGCCACCCTTGCGCAGTCCGACCGTCAGGGCAACCCCAATCGCCCCTAGAAAGCTTAACGTCGGTGTCCCGATAAGCAGGGTAAGCACCACCGCCTTCCATGTTTCCCACTCCAGCGACAGCAAAATTGCCAGCAGCGGGCTGATCAGCAACAACGGCAAACCGGTCAATAACCAATGGGCAATCATCTTGGCAAAGGCCAGCACTGGCAGTGGTGTCGGCATTAATAGCATTTGCTCCAACGAGCCATCGACAAAGTCATCCCGAAACAGCCGCTCCATCGAAAGCAGCGCCGCCAACAGTGCCGCCACCCAGACGATACCCGGCGCAATTCGCGCCAGCAAATTCGGCTCGGGGCCAACCCCCAGCGGAAAAAGGGTAATAACAATGATAAAGAACCACAGCGGGTTGAACACTTCGGCCTGACGGCGAAAAGCAATCAAGAGTTCGCGGCGGATCACTTGGAAAATCGCACTCATCGTCTGTTACCGCCCCAACTTTATTTTTCTTAGCTTGTCGCTGTCTGTGAACATGTCCTGGTGGGTCGTCAATACCACAATCCCACCGCGCTTGGCATGGGCAAGGAACAAACGCTCCAGTACCTTCACACCTTGTTTATCAATCGCCGTCAGTGGCTCATCCAAGATCCACAGCTTGTGGTTGCTCAGCCACAACCGGGCCAAGGCCACACGGCGCTGCTGACCGGCAGACAACTGACCGGCGGGTACATCTTCCCGCCCAGCCAGGCCAACCTGGGCCAAAGCCTGCCACAAGCTATCGTCGCCAGACACCTGAGGCGTGCCCGCTAATTCAGAGCGTTCGTTGCATTGGTGCATCGACTGGAAAAAGGCCAGGTTCTCAAAGGCCGTCAGCTCACGCTTGACCCCGGTCTGGTGCCCCAGAAACAATAATTCTTGGTGGTAGTCTTCGCGGGCTGATTCAATATCTTCATCCAGCCAGCAAACCCGCCCGTTATCTGCGCGGCCAAGCCCAGCAAGGATCCGTAACAAGGTCGTTTTCCCTGCGCCGTTGTGCCCTTCAATCTGGACGAGTTCACCCGACGAGACTGTGAAATACAGATCCTCAAACAATACCCGTTCGTCCCGGGTACAACTTAACTCTTCAACAGACAACATAAAAATGATGCATCCTAGGTGTCACAAATAGATCCGCATAGTACCACAGCCCCCGCCCGGGTTGTTAGAGACTAGCGACCGTAATTGTGACTTCAATGCTAAGCCCGTAATATGCTTTTACACATTGTCACTGTGCGACAAGCAAACAATAAAAAAGTGCCACAAGAAATATAAAAAATAGCAAAACCGTCAATTACGCGCACATTTTCATCGCAACTTGTTCAGCCAGACACCACCCGCAAAATCCCTCTTCCGGCGGGAAAATATTAAAGGTGAAAAAAATGCTTACAAGTTAGAAGCAGAAACAAGCCCTTAAAAAGCGAAGGAAAAGGTGGAAATGCAGGACCTCGTTTCTCCTATCAATTAAAAACAAAAAACCCTCCGTAATCGGAGGGTTTCTTCGTCATGGTCGATCCACAGTTACCGACGGGAATGGTGCATCTGCTGCAACCGAAGTAGCAACTCGGCTTCGGCTTTTGGCAAGTCGCACTCACGCATCAGTTCATTAACATCCGCACCGAGTTCAACCATTTTGCTGGCACGGCTGTACAGGCGACTATCGGGATCTTGCATCGCCAGCTCGCCCTGGCGGTCGGCCAGCTCTTCTAGGTGACGAGCCATATCACCCAACTTCTGGCTCATCCCCATGGTACCAGCACGCAGTTCGTTGAATTGCTTAACCAAACTTTCCTGCTGCTGGCGGGCATTTTTCAACACCAGCTCTGTCGCTGCAAATTTGGTTTCAAGGGCCTGGCGGGCAATACGCTCACGCCTTACCATCAACCAAGCGACCACAATCGCCAACAGCGACAAGGCCAGCGGTAACCATTGCAACAACATCTCTCGCATTACAGGTACGCCATCTCGTCCCATTCTTCATCTGATAATAGCTTATTGAGATCCACCAAGATCAACAACTGACCATCACGGTTGCTCACGCCCTGAATGAACTTCGCGCTCTCTTCCGTACCGACACTTGGCGTGCTGTCGATTTCGGAGCTGCGCAGGTATACCACTTCCGCCACGCTATCAACCAAAATACCGATCACCTGCTTTTCTGCCTCAATGATCACAATGCGGGTATTGTCTGAAATCTCGCCCGGCATCAAGCCGAAACGGGAGCGGGTATCGATAACGGTCACCACGTTACCACGCAGGTTGATGATCCCCAGAACGTAGTCAGGCGCGCCCGGTACCGGAGCGATTTCTGAATAGCGCAACACTTCGCGCACCTGCATGACGTTAATACCGTAGGTTTCGTCTTCCAGCTGGAAGGTCACCCACTGCAGGACCTGATCATTACTGTCTTCTTTTTGTATTTCAGCGACACTCACCTGTGACATGCTGTTTCCTCTTTGATCTATTTTGCTGCATTCAACGCATCAGCGCCTGCGATAATACAGGAGCCTAACTTGATTGCCTAAGTTTGGTATTAACATCTAATCCCGCTTTGAGCATGGAAATTAGCTCACTAACATGAATTAGCGCACACATTTTTTCTTTTACCATGCCTGCCAGCCAAGGGCGCTTACCTGCTTTCTCGCGCCAGCGGACACTGTGTTCGGATAAGGTTTCGGTGCCCAACAAGGAGCTGCATGCCAGCCCCCAGCGGCTTTCGCCCAGCACCACGACGTACTTATATTGCTCGCGGTACTCATCGCCATCGAGTTTGTCGGGCATCGCCCAGCACGCGGTGTCAACCACATCAAACTGGTGCTCGCGGCTGCTCATCAAACCGAGATACCACGGCGGGCGCCCCATCAGGCGGCTCACGTCACCCAGTTGGTGGATCCCACCCAGTTCGGTAAGCGGCACGGCGAAGGTCACCCCATTGACCTCGAAAAACAAAGCCTGGAACTCATCACCTTGGTGAGCCTGCTGCGACCAATTATCGGGCGGCAAATCCTCCGAAGCCTGGGTTTTGGGCTCATGGGCGACTTCAGGCTGCGGCTCTGTCGATACGGCCTCTGATTGCAGAGGTTGAGAGGGAGCCGTCGGCAGCTCGTTTGCCTGTTCGTGGGCCATCACCTGCTGCCATTCATCCGCCAACTCGGCATCAATCGCCCCCGCTTCAGCCTCACTCGCTGCCTGCGGCTTGACCTGGCTAACCTGATTGAGCAAACGCTGGACATTATCGAGCACTGGCGATGGCATACCACGGCCACCTTCGGCCCCCTCGCCGTCCAGGCTGGCAAAATCAAACGGCTTGGCTGCCGGCAGGGACTTTCCGGCCGTTTTTGCCAATTCCGTTGCCTTGGCTGCCTGTGATGTCAGCAACCCAGCATCTTGAGATAGCGTGAAATCTCGCCTGGGAGAGTCCTCGTCATTTTCCTCAAGGCTGCTTGAACCCGAAATAGTTGTGCTATCGGCAGCAGGCTGCGCCGGCTCTTCCCCTTCGGGAGCGGTAATATGGCTCTGCTCAACCTCAGGCTCCGACGCTGTCTCCAGCTCGAGTTCCGGCTCCAGCAGTAAGTCATCAAAGTAGTCTTCCAGCGCCTGAGTGCTGGATAAACGGGTGTTATCGCTCATCCTGTTGCAGACGCCCCAAATAATTCAATAATGTTTTATATGCAAACACCCCACGACTGCTGCGTGAGTAGAGTGAAGGCGGCATATGCTTGATACTCGCATCCCGAAACTTGGTGTCAATCGGTACCGCCGAGGCCCAGACTTTATCCGGGAAGCGCAGCTTCAGCTCCTGCAAGGTCTGCAGCGAGGCGCGGGTCCGCTTGTCATACATGGTCGGCACTATCGTCACCTTGAACGGCGAGCGACGGGATTTCTGCATGATCTGCAAGGTGCGCATCATCCGCTCGAGGCCCTTCATCGCCAGGAACTCAGTCTGCACCGGGATCAGGATACGGTCACTGGCCGCCAGCGCGTTGACCATCATCACCCCGAGAATAGGCGGGCAGTCGATCAGCACGTAGTCATAGTCGTCCGCCAAGCAGTTCAGGGCTTTTTTGAGGATCAACCCCATCCCACCCCGGTTGCCCATGACCCTGTCGAGCGTCGCCAACGACATGTGGGCGGGAATAATATCGATGTTGGTAAACTGGGTGCGCAAGATCACCGGCCTAACGGTATCGCGGTTGATCTCGGTTAACTGGAACAGATCGAACAAGCTCGCCGATACACCATCGGCATCAAAGTTCAAATAGGTGGTCAAAGACGCATGCGGATCGGTATCGACCAGCAGTACCCGCTTGTTGCGCTCGCTCAGTAACCCCGCCAGCGAGACGGTTGTGGTGGTCTTACCGACGCCACCCTTCTGGTTAGCAATACTCCAGACTATCAAGGCTAACTCCCTATACCAGCCCGAGTTCTACCGAAATACGCTCGGCAATTCGCTCCAGCGGCAGATCTTCTGATGAGATCCCCGCCTTGGCCACGGCCTGGGGCATCCCGTAGACCACACAGCTGTCTTCATCCTGCGCCCAAATAGTCGCACCGCTGTTCTTCAGCATTCGCGCGCCTTCTCGGCCATCGGCCCCCATGCCGGTCAGCACCATCGACAGCACCTTGTCATGGAACACCTTGGCGGCAGAGCCAAAGGTCACATCAACACAGGGTTTGTAATTCATCCGGTCTCCCCCGTCGATGATCCGAAGGCGGGCCGATCCCGGACGGCCATCAAGCATCATCTGCATCCCGCCCGGTGCCAGATAAGCCATCCCGGGCCTTAGCATATCGCCGTCCTGGGCCTCCTTGACGCCAATCTTGCAAAGGTTATCAAGGCGGGCGGCAAACGCGGCAGTAAAGGTTGCAGGCATATGCTGGATCAGCACGATTGGCAGCGGAAAATTCGCCGGCAGCGCGGTCAGGATCTTTTGCAGTGCCACCGGGCCTCCGGTCGAGGTACCGATCGCCATCAACTGGTATTTTTTGCCGGATGGTTTAAAACGGGCGGCAGGCTTGGTAGCTGCCGGGCGAGCGGCAGGCTGGCGCAGGGCCGATGGCTGGCTGGCCGCCTTCAAACCCGACGGCGATGCCAGGCTCTGATTCCCCAACGCACTGCGTGCGGCCATCGGGCGCGCGGCTTCGCTAGCAGCGTCACGCATCGTCGCTGCCGTGCGTGCCGGACGGCGCATAAACACCCGCTTACGGGCAAGCTCAGTCACCCGCTTTTGCAGCAGGCTAACGGCTTCATCCCGATTGCGGGCGATGTCTTCGAACTTTTTCGGCAAGAAGTCCAACGCGCCGGCATCGAGCGCATCAAGGGTCGCTTTCGCCCCCTCGTGGGTCAGGGAAGAGAACATCAAAATCGGGGTTGGGTTGGCCTGCATGATTTCACGCACCGCAGTAATACCGTCCATCACAGGCATTTCGATGTCCATGGTGATCACATCAGGATGTAAACGGGAGGCCATCTCGACCGCTTCCTTGCCGTTAACGGCATTGCCAACCACTTCCAACCTAGGATCAGCATTGAGGATTTCACTTACGCGCCGGCGGAAAAAGCTTGAATCATCCACCACCAATACTTTTACTGCCATGTCAATTTATCCTGTTGATGACAAACCTTGCGCCTGTGGACAGGCTTTCTATGAGTTATGTGTACGACGTTGTGCGTTACGCGGAGTAACGACAATGGCTTCCCGTTGTCAGGGAAGCCATTTTGGCCTTGTTATTGTTAGTTAGCGGCCCGCATAGTGCTTGAGCAGGTTCGGCACATCGAGGATCAACGCAATATGGCCGTCACTGGTAATGGTCGCTCCCGCCATACCCGGCGTGCCCTGCAGCAATTCATCCAGCGGCTTGATCACCACTTCTTCCTGGCCAATCAGGGTATCGACCACAAAGCCAATTCGCTGATGGCCAATCTGGACAATCACCACATGGCCATGGTCACGCTCGCGTTTCGGCACACCGACACCCGACAGCCAGTCTTGCAGGTAGAACAGCGGGATCGCTTTGTCGCGCACGATAATCGTCAGCTGACCATCGACCGTATTGGTCTTGCGCAAGTCAAGGTGGAAAATCTCATTCACGCTGGCCAATGGCAGGGCAAACGGCTGCTCTGCCACGCCAACCATCAGGGTCGGCAGAATCGCCAAGGTCAGCGGAACCTTGATATCAATCCGGGTCCCTTTGCCCAGCGCCGAGTCAATGGAAATTGAACCGTTGAGCTGGCTGATCCCGGTCTTCACCACATCCATGCCCACACCGCGACCGGAGATATCAGAGATCTCTTTCTTGGTCGAGAAGCCCGGGGCAAAGATCAGGTTATAGCATTCGCTGTCGGTCAGGCGGGAAGCCGCATCGGCATCCATCACACCCCGCTCAACCGCAATGCCGCGCAGCTTGTCCGGATCCATGCCGCCGCCATCGTCCTCGATGGTCAGCAAGATATGGTCACCCTCTTGGGAGGCCGACAGCAACACGGTGCCAATCCTCGGCTTACCGGCTTTTTCGCGCACGCTCGGCATTTCAATGCCGTGGTCTACCGAGTTTCGCACCAGGTGGACCAACGGATCGGCCAACGCCTCGACCAGGTTCTTGTCGAGATCGGTTTCCTCGCCGCGCATTTCCAGCACAATCTCTTTGTTGAGGCTGCGGGCCAAATCGCGCACCACGCGAGGGAAGCGGCCAAACACTTTCTTGATTGGCTGCATGCGGGTTTTCATCACCGCACCCTGCAGATCTGCGGTGACCACATCGAGGTTGGCAACCGCTTTGGACATCTCTTCATCGTTGGTGTTGAGGCCAAGGCTAACCAGACGGTTGCGCACCAGCACCAGTTCGCCGACCATATTCATGATGGTATCGAGCGTCGAGGTATCGACACGCACAGTGGCTTCAGCCGGCTTGCTCTTTTCTTTGCCAGGCGCAGGCTTGGCGCGTCGTTCGGCCTCCGGCTTGGCCGCGGCTACCGGTTGTGGTGCTGGCTGGGGCTGAATGTGAGCCTGAGGCTGCACTGGAGCAGACGGAACAGACGGCTGGCTCTGCGGTTTATCCTCTTCCAGCATATCGACAACCGACTTGGTGGCAGCTTCGAGCTCTTCATCCGACGGCCCTTTGCCGACACCGTGAAGCTCATCGAGCAAGCGCTCGAACTCATCGTCGGTCATCAAGTCATCGTTGCCATCATCACTGTTGGCCGCCGTCGAGGAAACCGGTGCTGGCTTGGCAGGCACCGGGCTGACGGTCGCACTCGCAGCGGATGAACCGTAGTCACTGTTGCCCGGGCCTTTGCCGGTACCGTGCAGTTCATCGAGCAGGCGCTCGAATTCATCATCGGTGATATCGCCGCTTTCGGACTGGATTTGATCCACGATGTCCGCACCGGCAACCGGGGGTTGGGAAACAGATACCGCCTCCGCGGCAGAGTCGGCGGCAGAAGGGCCACGTCCTTTGCCGTGTAGCTCGTCAAGTAGACGATCGAATTCATCCTGGGTGATGTCGTCAACGGAGTCACCCGCAATCGCTGAGTCCGAAACAGGCTGCTCGGCCGCTTCGACCACCGGCTCCGTGAAAACAGGCTCGCTCACCATATCGGCGACCGCCGCAACCTCTGCGCTATGCACTTGGGGGGCATTGGCCTGCGCCAGCTCGTGTTCTGTCGGCGGCTGACTGAATCGGTGCAGGGCTTCCAGCAACGCCGGCGCGGCCGCTTCAACCGGTTCTCGATCTTGCACCTGGCCAAACATCACGTTGATGGTATCCAGCGCTTCCAGAATCACATCCATCAGTTCAGGTGTGACGGTGCGCTTGCCGGTTCTTAGCAAGTCAAAGATATTCTCGGCACCATGGCACGCATCCACCAGCTCGGTCAGCGAAAGAAAGCCCGCGCCGCCTTTTACGGTATGGAAGCCACGGAAAATCGCATTGAGCAGATCCGAGTCATCCGGACTGCGCTCCAGCTCAACCAACTGCTCCGAAAGCAGTTCGAGAATTTCGCCTGCTTCAATCAAAAAGTCCTGGAGGATATCTTCGTCTAAATCAAAGCTCATATTGTTCCCTTAAAATCCTAGGCTCGACAGCAGGTCGTCAACATCATCCTGGGTAGACATGACATCCTCACGACTTTCGCTGTTGACGATAGGCCCTTCCGGAGAAAGGATCCGTTCCTCGCGCAGCGCGTCTGTTCGGTCTTCTTGTTCCATGCCAAACGCTTTGAGAATTTCGACCAGTTGATCTTCAACTTCATGCACCAGTTCAATCACCCGGCGAATGATCTGGCCGGTCAGATCCTGAAAATCCTGGGCCATCAGTATTTCCGTCAACTGGGCGCGTAATACATTGCTATCACTCTCAACCTGAGTGAGCAACCCGTCGATATCGTGGCAGAGCGACTTAAATTCATTAAGTGCGATCTCCCCCCCCATCAAACGCTGCCATCTTGGATAAACCTGCTGTAGGGTATCCCCAAGCTGCTCTGCCACCGGCTGAATGCTGTCGACCGCATCCATGGTTTTGTTGGCGGCAGACTCGGTTTTGTCTATCACATAAGACAACCGATCTCGGGCGTCGGGGATTTCCGTTTTTGCTAAATCGGTGATACGGGGATCAAGGCGGAAGTTGGCCAGCGAGTCATGAAGTTGACGTGTGAGTTTGCCCACTTCGTCATAGACGGGATCACGACTATCCGACACCAGACGGGCGAATAGTGTATTTGCTCCATCCTGATCGCCAGATTCAAGCATACTGACAAGCTGCTTTGCCTGTTCAAGTGTAATCATTGTTATTATTGTCCTTTGATGCCCGAAAAGTGTTTTACTGCATACGCTCGAAGATTTTATCAAGCTTCTCTTTCAGCGTGGCTGCAGTAAATGGCTTGACGATATAGCCATTAACACCGGCTTGGGCGGCTTCGATGATCTGCTCGCGCTTGGCTTCCGCCGTGATCATCAGCACAGGCAGGTGCTTAAGTTCGGCATCGGCACGAATATGCTTGAGTAGATCGATACCCTGCATACCCGGCATATTCCAGTCCGTGACCACAAAGTCAAAACCGCCCTTTTTAAGCATCGGAAGCGCAGTCAATCCATCATCCGCCTCCTGGGTATTGTTGAAGCCCAGATCACGCAGCAAATTCTTTACGATTCGGCGCATTGTTGAAAAGTCATCAACAATGAGGATTTTCATGTTTTTATTCAAAGTTGCCCCCACTGAATTATCAGTGTCTTATAGTGTGATTATTACGAAGTCCACGCAGTCAACTTGGACCGCAAACGTTGCATCGCCTGACTGTGAATCTGGCAAACTCGGGATTCACTCACCCCGATAACCGCCCCTATCTCCTTGAGGTTTAGTTCCTCGTCGTAGTACAGGGACAAAACTAGTGCTTCTCTTTCAGGCAGGGTTTTTATCGCTTCGGCCAAGGATTGGCGAAAATTATCATCTACAACCCCCTGAAAGGGAAGATTTTCTTCAACCGACTCTTCATTTGCAACCGCGTCTTCCGATACACCAAGATCATCCATACCCACTAAGCGACCACAATTAACATCATTTAAGGCCTGGTGGTACTGTTCGAGCGTCATTTCGAGATATGCCGCAATTTCCTGATCGTTCGGATCCCGGCCGAGCGTGCCTTCGAGGGCAGAAATGGCCTCGGAAATCCGTCGGTTGTTTTTGTATACAGAGCGAGGCACCCAGTCCCCGCGTCGAATATCGTCCAGCATTGCCCCGCGGATGCGGATCCCGGCGAAAGTTTCGAAACTCGCCCCTTTGGTCGGGTCATAATTCTGCTGCGCTTCAAGCAAGCCAATCATCCCGGCCTGAATGAGATCCTCGAGCATGACGCTCGGCGGCAAGCGCCCCATCAGGTGATGAGCGATGCGCTTGACCAAAGACGAGTAGCGTTCGATAAATGCCTGCGGGCTCTGCTGGTAGCGTCCGTAGGTTAAGGCCTTATTCACTGACCGGCACCTCCCGCGGACGACGGCTGTTGACCAACAACCTTTCGACAAAGAATTCCAAATGGCCACCCGGGCTCTGCGGTACCGGCCACATGGCGGCCTTATTGGCCAGCGCCCCCAGCGCCAGCGCGGCCGGGCTGCGAGGGAAAGCCTCCACCACCAACTTCTGGCGTTTAACCGACTGGCGAACGCGGTCGTCAAGCGGGATACAGGCCACCAGCTCAAGGTTGGCTTCCAGGAAACGCTCGGTAACCCGGGTCAGCTTGATAAACAGTTCGCGCCCCTCGCGGTAGCTGCGCACCATGTTGGCAACAATCTTGAAACGCTGGACATCGTACTCCCGGCTGAGGATCTTGATTAGCGCATAGGCATCGGTGATCGACGTCGGCTCATCACACACCACGACCACCACATCTTGGGCGGCGCGGGAGAAGCTCAATACCATGTCGGAGATCCCTGCGGCAGTATCGACCAGCAAGACGTCGATATCTTCCTCGAGGGTGCTGAACGCCCTGATCAGCCCCATGTGCTGAGCCGTGGTCAGTTCGGCCATATTTTGCGTACCGGAGGCCGCTGGCACAATCTTCACCCCGTAAGGGCCTTCGACAATGATGTCCTTGAGCTCGCACATTCCCGCCAGCACATGCGACAGGTTGCGCCTAGCCCGCAGTCCCAGCATGACATCGACATTCGCCAGTCCGAGATCGGCATCCAGTACCATCACCCGTTTACCCTGGCGGGCCATTGAGATCGCCATATTGAGGGTCACGTTGGTTTTCCCCACACCACCCTTACCGCCTGTCACAGTAATCACTTTGGTTGAGGTTAGCTGGGTCATACGGCGTAATCCGCTAGCTTGATCGTACATGGCGTTCTCAGTCATAAAAGTCTGCCCCCTGGCTTTCAGAGCTTTCGCTACTCCAGAAGTGGGTCTGCTGGCTTAACTCTTGTTCAAGTAATTCATTTGCCCGGGCAACCAGATAGTTCCCCGTGGCGACCTTAATGTCTTCCGGTACCCGCTGCCCATCGGCAAGGTAGGCAATCGGCAGTGCGTGCTGGATCGACACACTGATCACCTCGCCCAAGCTCAGTGACTCATCAAGCTTGGTCAGTACACAGCCCGAAAGCGGAATACGACGGAAGTGCTCGATGGTTTCGTGCAGTACCCGGCGCTGCGCTGTCGATGGCAGCACCAAGAAACTGCGAATTTGCGAGCCGCTGTTTTGCATCAGGGTATCGAGTTGCTCAGACAGCCTGATATCACGCTGTCCCATTCCGGCGGTATCGAGCAGGACCAATCGGCGATGGCGCAACTGGTGTAATATATCGGCCAATTCCTCGGCATCTTTAGCCACTCGAACCGGACAACCCATAATTCGGCCATAAGTGGCCAACTGCTCGTGGGCACCGATACGGAAAGTGTCGGTCGTGACCATGGCTATTTGGTCGGGGCCGAACTCCATCGCGGCCCGTGCCGCCAGCTTGGCGATCGTCGTTGTCTTGCCAACACCGGTCGGTCCCAGCAGGGCGACTACCCCGCCGGTTTCCAGGATACTGTCTTTGGCGGTGATAATTTGATCGGACAGCAGATCGAGCAATGCCGGCCACGCTTCGTTAGCCGGTACGTCTTCTGGGATATAGCACGCCAGCTGATCGGCCAGCTCCTGCGACAGGCCCATTTTCTCCAGCCGTTTGATCATCATTGCCCGCATCGGCTCGCGGCGCTCCATCTCCTGCCACATCAATCCCGAGACCTGATGTTCGAGCAAGCGGCGGATCGAGGCCATCTCATTGCGCATCGCATCGATTTCATCGGCACCATGGTTTCGCGCCTTGGGGTCATAGCGACTTGGATCCAAACGGTTTTTCTGCTGCGACGACGCACCAAAGCGTGACTCGGCACGGTATGACTCCGTACGGTTATCGGCTGGGCGGGCACCATACAGCGGCTCGGCCTGCGGCACCGCCGGACGGCGGTAATCGCCAATATCGAGCTGATGCCTCGCTGGCTGCCGGCCGTTTGGCTGGCGAGCGGCTTCCTGTGCCCTGCCACCACCAGCATAGCCTCGCTCGCCGTATGAGTGGTTGCTTGGCTGCGGCTCCTCGCGTCGGCCATGGCGCGGGTCATCACCGTAGTGTTTCGACTGGCGTTGCAGCAGTGCCGACAACGAGTCAGCCTCGCTACCTTGGCCACTCTGTTGATCGGCATCGCCAGACTGGCCAGTAAAATTGTGCAGCACTTTGGCAAAACGGCTCGAGGACGACTGAAGTTGGACTTTGTCGTCTGCCAACTGTCGCTTGGCAGAATCAAACCGATCGGCAAGCTCTTCGCGTGCCTTGCTGGCAGCCGGTGATGGCTGGGCGCGAAGCTCCTCACTATCGAGGGCCGCCACAATTTCCACCCCGCCGGTGACCTTTTTATTCGACATGATCACCGCATCGGCACCCAGCTCTTCCTTGACTTGGGTAAGTGCAGCACGCATATCCTTGGCAAAAAAACGTTTAATTTTCAATGTGACCTTCCCGTTATTTCAGGCCGTGAGGTGATAACTGCCCTGGGGCCATCTCCATCAGCATCGTCGCCATAAACTTCATTATGAATTCCCAACCGCATTGACAATCCGGATCTGCTTCTCGTCAGGCACTTCCTGATAAGACAGCACACGCAATGAAGGAATTGTATTCTTGACAAATTTCGCCAGCGTCAACCTCAATACGCCTGAGGTCAACAAGACTGCAGGTTCACCTTTCAGCTCTTGCTGCTGGGTGGCATCAACCAGGGAACGCTGCAAGCGTTCAGCCAAACCAGGTTCAATACCGGTCGACTCGCCGCCGGAGGACTGCATGGTTTGATGCAAGATCTGCTCCAACTCTGGCACCAAGGTAATAACCGGCAATTCAGGCTCTATACCATTGATTTCCTGGCAAATTAGTCGTTTCAAGCTAACCCGGACGGCCGCCGTCAAAATGTCAGGATCTTGACTCTTGGTGGAATATTCAGCCAACGTCTGAACAATCGTCCGAATATCACGGATCGGAATGGCTTCATTGAGCAGGTTCTGCAGTACCTTAACAATCACCCCCAGGCTGAGCTGATCCGGCACCAAGCCCTCCACCAAGCGCGGGGCAGACTTGCCCAGCAGATCGAGGAGGTTCTGCACTTCTTCGTAACCAATCAACTGCGCCGCACGGTTGGTCAGGATTTGGCTCAGGTGGGTGGCCAGCACGGTAGCGGAATCAACCACGGTATAGCCCAGCGCCTGGGCATGCTCGCGTTGGGACTCGTTTACCCATACCGCCTCGAGACCGAAAGCCGGATCCACCGTGCGCTCGCCGTCGACATTGCCAAACACCTGGCCGGGGTTAATCGCCAGCTCGCGGTTAGGATGAATATTGGCCTCGCCGCAGGCTACGCCCATCAGGCTGATGCGGTAAGTATTCGGCGGTAGTTCGAGGTTATCGCGAATATGGACGGCGGGGATCAAGAACCCGAAGTCCTGCGACAGCTTCTTCCTCACTCCCTTAACCCGCTCAAGCAGCTCGCCACCCTGATCTTTGTCCACCATCGGGATGAGGCGGTAGCCGACTTCCAGCCCGATCACATCAATCGGTTTAACATCGTCCCACGACAATTCTTTTGGCAATTGCGGCGCCACCACATCGGTAGAGGCTTCCTGCTCTTTGATTTGTGCCGCTGCGCGCTGGGACTTGATCCGCCAATAGGCCACCCCGCCAATCAGCAACGCCAGCAGCAAAAATGGAATATGCGGCATGCCCGGCACAATCCCCATGACAAACAGGATCCCGCCGGTGATGATCAACGCCTGCGGGTTGTTGAACATCTGGAAAATCATCTGCTGGCCCATGTCTTCGTCAGTATTTTGACGTGTCACCATCATGGCGGCACCGATGGACAGCAACAGTGATGGGATTTGGGCAACCAGGCCATCACCGATAGTCAGCAAGCTGTAGATCTCAATGGCCTCGCCAAAACCCAGCCCATGCTGGCCCATGCCAATGACCAGCCCACCGATAATGTTGATACAGAGGATCAGGATACCGGCAATGGCATCCCCCTTCACGAACTTGGAGGCACCGTCCATCGAACCGTAAAAGTCCGCTTCTTTGGTCACTTCAAAACGGCGGGTACGGGCCTGCTCCTGGTCAATCAAACCGGCATTCAAGTCCGCATCGATGGCCATCTGCTTACCCGGCAGGGCATCAAGGGTGAAGCGGGCGCTTACCTCGGAGATCCGTCCGGCACCTTTGGTCACCACCATGAAGTTGATAATCATCAAGATCAGGAAAACCACCAGGCCGACAGCATAGTTGCCGCCGATAACCACCGAGCCAAAGGCATCAATCACCTGGCCGGCCGCATCCGGCCCTTCATGACCATACAGCAGGACAACCCGGGTAGAGGCAACATTCAGTGCCAGGCGCAACAAGGTAGCGATCAGCAGAACAGTCGGGAATGCAGCAAAATCCAGCGGCCGGCGGGTATAGACGGTAACCAGCAGCACCACCAGTGCCAGCGCAATATTAAAGGAGAATGCCATGTCCAGCAGCAACGGCGGCATCGGCAATATGACCATTGCCAAGGTTGCCAATACCAGGACAGGCGCTCCTATCGCGGGCATGCTCTGCAGGCGTGCAGGATTTAACTTATCGGCAAAGGGTAAAGATAGCTTCATGCAATATCTGTAATGGTTCCGTTCCCGCCAAACCAAAATGCCTTCAATAAACCGGTCACCAGTACCGGCAATACTGTATCGAGAGGGATCTGCGAGGAAAAATTATTAGAATCTAAGTAATACCAAACTGAATAAAATTCTGGCCCAGCCACGAAGAAGATCACTGAGTTTGGAATTGGTTATTGTACCGTTTTCGCCGCCAAACAAAAAGCGACCAACTGCAACTTAAAAGCAATTATCACGCCACTATTTTTGCCATATTTTTGACGCTTTTGGTGGGGTTTTACAAGGGGGGGAAGATATACCTAGCCTCTAACCTGACAGATTAATAATGGAACTCATTGGGAAGATTCGAGGCTTCCTTGGATAACGTCGGCTTGCGGCCGCGGCCTTTCTGGTATTGCTTGAGCTGGTAGATGTACGCCAGTACCTGCGCCACCGCGGCAAACAGACCATCAGGGATCTGCTGCTCCAGCTCGGTGGTATGATAAAGCGCCCTGGCAAGGGGCGGAGCCGGGACAATTTCAATGTCGTGCTCGTTGGCAATTTCCCGGATTTTCAATGCCAAGAAGTCGGTTCCCTTGGCCACGACCACCGGCGCCGAGTCTATTTTGGAGTCATAGCGCAGCGCCACTGAAAAGTGCTCGGGGTTGGTGATCACCACATCGGCCTGCGGGACATCCGCCATCATCCGCCGCTGTGCCATTTCGCGCTGGAGCATCCGGATCCGCCCCTTCACTTCCGGCTTACCTTCCGAGTCCTTGAACTCATCCTTCACTTCCTGCTTGGTCATCTTGAGCTGCTCGTTGTGCTGCCAGATCTGGAAAGGAATATCGATAGCCACCACCACCAGCAATGAGCAGCTGATCAGCAGAATGAAGTTGAGCAAAATATCGAGTGCATGGGTGATATTCTGCGGGTACATTTCGCGGCTGAGCTGGTAGAAGTCAGTCAGGCTGGCCTTGAGCAGGAAAAAGGCAACCCCGACCACCAGCAAAACCTTGAGGATGGACTTGATCAGCTCGACCAGGCTCTGCTTACCGACCATTCGCTTGAAGCCATTGATCGGGTTGAGCTTGGACAACTTCGGGGCCGCCGCCTGCGACGAGAAGCGGATCCCGCCCAAGCCCGTCGCGCCAACAAATGCGGCCACATAGACAAACAGCAAGAAAGTAAACAGCGGGAACAGCACATTGCCGACCGCCACCACAATCAGGTTGAACAGCTGGGATAGGTCAAAAATTTCATCACGGGTCAGGCTAAACAGCCGGGTCATGACCTCGCCAAGGCCACGGCCTATCGCCTCGCCGAACCACATCAGCCCCACCGCACCGGCCACCAGCACGGCGATCGATGCCAGCTCCCTCGAACGGGGAACCTGTCCTTTTTCGCGGGCCTGCTCCCGCCTTCGGGGCGTGGCCTCTTCGGTTCTTTCTTGTCCGTCAGACTCAGCCATCAGCAATCCAACCGAATTAAACTACACACTTGCTCGACACCGACCTGCCAAATGGCCTCGTAGTGTGGCAAGATCCCACCAATCAAAAACCAGCTGATCACAAAGCCCAGTACCAGCGCAAAGGAAAAGCCCAGGGCAAAGATATTAAGCTGCGGGGCGGCACGGGTCATGACACCAAACGACATATTGACCACCAGCAGGGCCACCACCCCGGCAATCGCCATGGTCAGGGCAAACTTGAACATATGGCCAAACCACTGCGCCAGCTGATAATAGTCGCCAGCTTCGAGCATCGACTCGCCTACCGGCAAGGTATGAAAACTCATGGCCACCAGTTTTAGCATCATCAAATGGCCATCAGTGGCCAGGAAAATCATCACCACCAAGAACATATAGAACTGGCCCAGCACCGGGGTATTTTGCCCGTTGGAGGGATCGACCATGGAGGCAAAACCCAAGCTCGACTGCATCCCCAAGATCTGCCCCAGCAGGATAAAGGTCTGGGTCACAAAGGTGGTCACGGTGCCCATCGCCACCCCAATCACCACCTGCTGGCCGGTTGTGATGAAGCCCTGTAGCGACAGCAGCGGAATGTCGACCGGGGCGACGGGCAACACCGGCAACAACGCGAAGGTAAACAGCAGCGAAACATACAGCCGGATTTTCGGCGCCACATAACGGGCACCGAAAAAGGTCATGACCATCAGCATGGCCGAAATCCGTGTCAGCGGCCAGAAAACGGTCGCCAGCCAGTCCAAGATCAGCGGGGCAGAATAATTGAGCATCAGTGCAACAGCCGCGGGATGTAGTCAATCATCTGGTGGAAGTAGTCCATCAGCATCTGGGTCATCATGTGGCCGAAAAACATCAGCGCCAGCAAGGTGACAATCAGCCTAGGCAAGAAACTCAGCGTCTGCTCGTTAATCGAGGTCGCCGCCTGGAAAATGGCCACCACCAGGCCGATCAGCAGGCCCGGCACCACTATGGCACAGACCATCAGCAGTACCATGTAGAGTGCATCTTGGAAAATTTCGACAAAAAACTCCGGCGTCACGTACCAAAACTCCCCGCCAAGGTTGATAGGATCAAGTTCCAGCCATCCACCAGCACGAACAACATCAGCTTGAACGGCAACGAGACAATCATCGGCGAGAGCATCATCATACCCATCGCCATCAGCACCGATGCCACCACCAAGTCAATGATCAGGAACGGCAAAAACAACATGAAGCCGATTTGGAACGCGGTTTTCAGCTCGGAGGTGACGAAAGCCGGGATCAAGACAGTCATGGGGACGTCCTGCGGATCGGTTGCGTTAGAGCCTGACATTTCGACGAAAGTTTCGAGATCTTTGACCCGGGTCTGCTTGAGCATGAACTGGCGCAGCGGATCTTGTGCCGCCTCCAGGGCCTGGGCGGCGCTCATCTGCTGGTTGATATAGGGCTGAACCGCCTCGGTATTGATTCTATCCAGCACCGGCGACATCACGAAAAAAGTCAGGAACATGGCAATGCCGATGATCACCTGGTTAGACGGGGTCTGCTGCAAACCCATCGCCTGGCGTAATATCGACATTACCACCACAATCCGGGTAAAGGAGGTCATCAGGATCACGATAGCCGGCAAGAACCCCAAGGCCGTCATCAGGGCAAGGATCTGCAGGGTAACCGAATAGTCCTCGCTGCCGTCAGGGTTCACCGTAACCGAGAAGGCCGGAATACCGCTGCCGCCCCCTTGGGTCAGCGACATTTGCGTCGATCCGGACTCGCCTTGCATCTCGCTCAGGGTCACGCCCGGCTGAGCAGCCTCAACGGCTGCACCGACCGCCGCTTCAGCCGCAGCCGGAAAAACCAGCAAAAGCGAAAAAGCCGCCAATAAGGCGGCAATGAAATTAGTTCTTGTCATTTTTTCTCAACAGCTTTCCCAGCTGACTGGCAAACTCGGCGCCGTCCTGGCCTGGCTCGGCGACAATGGGCGAGTCGAGCTTGCCAAGCAATGAAATATTATGCTGCGTCACCCCGACCAGCATCTGCTCTTGGCCAACCTGCAGCAGCACGATACGCTCGCGCTGGCCGACCGGCAGTTGGCGCAGAATACGGATGGCACTATCGCCTCCCTGCAGGCCCGGCAACTTCATTCTCTTCATCAACCATGCCAGCAAGACAATCACGGCCACAACCAGCATCAATGACGCAAGGGTGGTGGCTAAATTCAGTTCTGGAGCCATGATTAACGTAACTTCTTAATGCGCTCCGTCTGGCTGATCACATCAGTCAGGCGGATACCAAACTTATCATTGACCACCACCACTTCACCGTGGGCGATCAATGTACCGTTCACCATCACATCCAGTGACTCACCGGCAACCCGGTCGAGCTCGACCACCGAGCCTTGGTTAAGCTGAAGCAGGTTCCGGATACTGATCTGGGTTCGGCCGACCTCCATTGAGATGGTTACCGGGATATCGAGGATGGTATCGAGCTTGCGGCGCTCATCATCGCCAATCGGCGCAGATTCATCGGTCAGCTCTTCCAGCGGTGCCGGTTGAACCCCTTCGTCACTGGCCTGCTCAGCAAGTGCTGCTGCCCAATCGTCGGCGATTTGTTGATCATTATTAGACATGTTTTGTACCTATTCGGATCTCGTCCTTAATTGTCTGTATCGTCACTGTGGAGGTTCAACAGTGCCGAGCCTAATTCGTCGCGATCGAGGAAAGCCAGATCGCTTTTCACCATATCCGGACGCTTTAATTTATCGGTGATCTTGAGTGCGACATTGTCCCCGGCCTTACCCATCTTGGCGCGATATGTCGGCAGATCTTCGACAAAAACCGTTGCCGCCTCCGGCATATCAATCGGGATCACATCCCCCGGCTGGAGCTCCATCAAGTCACGCAGTGTCAGGTCAACATCCAGCAGCTTGGCCCGAAGGTTCACCGGCACATCCATAATTTCGTCACGCAGCGCCTTGCTCCAGCGCACATCGGTATCCATCTTGTCACTCTGAACACCGGCATCGAGCAATTCACGGATTGGCTCGACCATGGAGTACGGCATGACCACGTGGAAATCACCGCCCCCACCGTCAACCTCGATATGGAACGAGCTGACCACTATCACCTCGGTCGGACTGACGATGTTGGCCATGGTCGGGTTCACTTCCGAGTCGAGGTATTCGAACTCGACGCCCATCACCGGCGACCAAGCCTCGCGGTAATCTTCAAACACCAGCTTGAGCAGCATCTGCACAATGCGGCGCTCAGTCGGGGTGAATTCCCGCCCTTCAATCTTGGCGTGGAAACGGCCGTCACCACCGAAGAAGTTCTCCACCAAAATAAAGACCAGGCGTGCCTCCATGGTGATCAATGCCGTCCCCTTGAGCGGACGAAAACGCACCATGTTCAGGCTGGTCGGGACATACAGGGTATTCTGATACTCGCCAAACTTGAGCATCTGTACCCCATTGATGGAGACCTCAGCGGTTTTTCGCAACATATTAAACAAGCTGATCCGCATATGGCGGGCAAAGCGCTCGTTAATCAGCTCCAGTGTGGGCATCCGCCCACGGACTATCCTGTCTTGTGATGAAAAATCAAAGGTAATCACGCCAGTTTCATTCTGGCCACCGTCATCATCATCATCGACATCGTCGACGCCGTGTAATAGCGCGTCAATTTCGTCCTGGGTTAATAAGTCACTCACATAAAACCTATTGCATTACAAAACCAGTAAATAGAACCCGCTCAACCGCCTGGCGACCGGATACCTTAACCAGAGCATCTTGGACTGCCGCCAGCGACTGGCTACGTAGATCCAGCCTCCCTGTCGGCGTTCTCAGTTGCTCGACCGTTGCAGCACCGAAGGTCTGCAACAGCGTACTTTCTATCAGCGGAATATGCTGGCGGGCAATCGCCTCGTTGCGATCCCCCCTGACCATCAGCTGTACCTTAACCTGCACCAGCCTATCGCGGGCATCGCCGGTCACGTTGAAGATAAAAGGCTGGGGAAGAATGACATAGTATGCGGATTCCACCGCGGCCGGTGCCGCAGAGGACGCCGAGCCAGACTGAGCCGTTTCCGGTTCAGGCGACGAACTGCCAAAGAAAAACCATGCTCCGGCTCCAGCTCCACCAAGCAGAACAACAGCCAGTACGGCAATGATTATCAACTTCTTCTTACCGCCGGCTTGTGCTTCACCTGCCATGTTTGAATCATCCTTTGTTATTGATTTTATCCAGTGCCAGTTTACCCGTTAGGCATAATAATCAACACCTTCTTTTGGTGCCGCCATCCACAAATCTGCGGCATGGGCGGGCATACCGTTACCCGCTGCCATCTCATGGCCTGCCGCCGGGCCATTCCCCTGCTGACCATGCTGGGACTGCTGCCCCGGCTGGCCGTTGTGTTGCGGCGAGCCTCCGGCAAACTGACGGCTGCTGTCTTGCTGGACCGTGCTCTGAGCCAACTGCAATCCCTGCTGCTGCAGCAGTTCACGCAATCGCGGCATGGCTTGTTCAACCAGATCACGAGACTGCTGGTTGGCCACCGTGATCTGTACCGATGCCTGATCGTTATTCATCGACAGTTTGATCTGCAGTTTGCCAAGCTCGGGCGGATCAAGGCGGATATCGACATGCTTAAGGTTCTTCGACATCATCATCTGAACCCGGTCAGCCAGCTGCTCCCCGGCCTGCTCTTTGCTAAGCAGCATCGGGGGCTGGGCACTCGGCTTTTCCCCCTCGGCGGTCAGCAAGGTTGCTGTCGCTGCCCGGTGGGCATGTGGCCCATGAAGCTCTGCCAGGTTAGCCCCGACACCATCGTCGCCCTTGGTGCCCAACGCCTCGTCGAGCGAAGCGCCAGCCATGGCACCGGTGCTTGCTTTGAGCCCCGGCGTATTTTTCGCCGACATCACCGAGGAGGCCCCCAACAAAGCGGCAGATTGACTGTTTGCCGTTGACTGAAGAGCCCCCGTTGCCGTTGGGCCTGACGGCAGCGACGAGGCTCCCTGGTTGTTCTTGAGATCGGCCAACTCGCTGGCGGACAAGGTCATGCCCGCTAACGCCTTACCGGCCGGTTCGCTTTTGGCCGGCTTTGCTTCACCATTGGCCAGTAAGTCCTTACCCTGTAAGTCCTTGGGCAATATCTCCTTTGCCACCAGAGCTTCTTTGCCTCCGGTCTGCACCTCTTTGCCCAGCGTATCAGACGGCTTGGCGTTGCCATCAACCTCAACATCGCTCGCGGTAGTCATAACGCCGGGCGGCAACACTTTGCCCTCCTCCGCGGATACGACCAGCTTGCTGTCAGCTGACTGAGCTTGTCCAACACCAGAGGCTCCAGCCAGTTGGCTGTGTGATGCCGACAAGCGCTGAAGCAGCTCTTCGCCTTCGCTCATTGATGCCTTGGTACTATCAGGGACGCCCCCCAGCGGTTGGGCTACTGACGCCGAACTGACTGCAATCATGGTGGTATCGTCTTCTGGCGCCGTAGCGGATACGTCCGGCTGTGCGTTGTTGCCTGCGGCTCCTGAGCCCGCCAGTTCTTCAACCACCTCACCCTGAACGAGTGCTGTGTTTTCAATATCCTGAGGGTCTACTTGACGGTCCTGCTCAGCGGAGGATAAAGCGTCAAGCGCCCCTTTTTTTCCACTATTTTCTTTACCTTCAACCTGAGAGGCCGTGTTGCGCGAGGACAGCACTCCCCCCGCGTCGTTGCCTATCGCCCCTTGCAGGGTTTCAGTAAAACCCACAGCCGTACTCGACTGTTCAGCCTGCACTTTCGGCTGACTCTCCGGTGCCAACGGATGCTTTGCCGTTGCCGCAGAGGGATCTGCTGCGAGTATTTGAGATAAAAACATAATGATGTTCGCGTGTTGACTGTGGCCTATAGCGAATAAGATGCAAAAACTAAGCCAATAGGCTTTCGCGTCAACGACAGAGCCGTAATTATCGGGTCATCAACCGACGGGCGTATTGCATGGTGGCAAACTCATCCATCATTTTCTGCTCTTGCTTGTCCAGCAAGCGCTGCCGCTCTTCCTGCTTCTTCTCAATCAACCATTCTATCGAGCGCCGCTGCTTGCGCATCTCCTGCCAATGCAGGCTGCACTGCTCAACCTGCTGGTCAAAGTGGACTCCTGCGCTTTTTTGCTTGACCAAGGTTTCATCCAGCTGATTTAAAAATTTCTGCAGATGGCTATAGGCACTGGCCGTGAGCCCCTGCTGGCCACGATCGGATAACTGGCGGCAGTAATCCAAGCGGTACTGTTCAATCTGCTGCAACTGCAGGAGGTAGTTTTCACGCTCGATACGGGCTTGGTTCAGCGCCAGCGATGCCTTGTGCTCTGCATCGGCGGCCTGGGTCAAAATCAGTTCGAGTGCACTATCAGCTGCCATCACCGCCTCCCGATATATGGTTCAACACGCTATCGACTCCACTATTGGCCGCTAAGGACGGCGCGCAACATGTTCACACACATCTCGTAAGGCACCGCTTCTTTCATTGACTGCTGCAGGTAGCCGTCCAACCTAGGCTTAAGGGCAAATGACTGATCAATGGCCTGATCAGTCCCTGGCTTGTAGGCACCGATGGACACCAAGTCCTGGTTCTTGCGGCAAATCGACAACACTTGCCGCACCGCCTTGGACATCATCATATGCTCCTCGCTGACAATCGCCGGCATCACACGACTCACCGAACGCTCAACATCAATAGCCGGGTAGTGACCGGCATCGGCAAGCTCGCGCGAAAGCACAATGTGGCCGTCCAAAATCGCCCGCGATGCATCGGCAATCGGATCTTGTAAATCGTCGCCTTCAGTCAGCACGGTAAAAAAGGCGGTAATCGAGCCCTGATGCTCACCGCCGTTACCAGCCCGCTCCACCAAGGCGGGTAACTTAGCAAACACCGAAGGCGGGTAGCCCTTGGTTGCCGGCGGCTCCCCAACAGAAAGGGCGATTTCCCGCTGCGCCTGGGCAAAACGGGTTAGCGAGTCCATCAGCAGCAGGACATCCAGCCCCTGGTCACGGAAATACTCCGCGATGGTCAAGGCAGTTTGGCACCCCTTCAGACGCATCAGCGGGGAGGCATCTGCCGGCGCGGCCACAACCACCGCCCGTTGCCGGCCTTCGCTGCCGAGGATCTCGTCGATAAATTCTTTTACTTCACGGCCACGCTCACCAATCAGCCCAACCACCACGACCTGGGCCGTGGTTCCCCGGGTCATCATTCCCAGCGTCACCGACTTACCCACGCCCGAGCCAGCAAACAGACCGATACGCTGGCCCTTGCCGACGGTCAGCAGGCCATTCACCGCTTTCAATCCCACATCCAGCGGCTCCTTGATCGGCTTTCTGGCCAGCGGGTTAATCGGCTCGGCATTGAACGCCGCTCGCTCGCCGGTAAAGATATCGCCCTGGCCATCGAGGGGATTACCCACCCCGTCAATCACCCGGCCGAGCAGCTCCATGCCCACCGGGATCCCGCCCGCTTCGGTGATCGGTGTCACTCGCGCCCCGGGCATCACACCAGTTAGCTGCTCGCTGGGCATCAAAAACAGGGTCTCGCCGGAAAAACCGACAACCTCGGCTTCCATCTCGCCGGTCAGGGTCTCCACCTTGCACAAGCTGCCAACAGGTGCACGGCACCCGACGGCTTCCAAGGTCAGGCCAACTACCCGCACCAAGCGGCCGGATGCGACCGGCCGACAGGCGGTATTGGCGGTTTGGTAACGGGATAGGCGCTCAGCCAGACTGGCCATCACCCTTCCCCGAGCTCGTTACTGGGTGAGGGCTGGGGCTGGCTATTGAGGCCGACAAATTGCTCCAGCATATGCCGCAAGCGGTTTTCCATCTGGTAGTCGACGGTCGAATTACCGGATTCGACGAACAGATCACCGCGATTCAACGCCGGCTCGGCTTGCAGTGTCCAGTGGCGCTCAGCCAAATTCTCGGTGCCATAGGCTTGCTTGATAATGTCCAGATCGTCTGGGTGTAGCTGAATGGTCGTCTGCTGGCCTGCCATCGGCAGCGCGGCAATCCCTTCACGCAAGGTTTGCAAAATCACCTGCGGGTTGGTCTTAAGTTCTACCTGAACCAGCTCGCGCGCCAAGCTCGTGACCAGCTGGACCAGCTGCTGCTCGACGGCGTCATCCACTTGCTGGAGCGGGGTTGCCAGCTTCTCCGCCAGCTGGGTCAAATAACCGACTTGCTCGTCTATTTGCGCCTTGCCCTGCTCCAGGCCCTGCGCCAAACCTTGGGCCAAACCTTGTTCAAGCCCTTGCTGCTGGCCCTGCTCCAACCCTTGCTGCTGGCCTTGCTCAAAACCTTCACTGTGCCCAGCCGCTCGCCCTTCGGCAATCCCCTCTTCGTAGGCAGAATGGCGGATATCATCGAGATCGGCGGCTGTCAACGGTGGCAGCTCAGGCTCGTCATCCAGTGGTTCGACTTGCCAGTCAGGCTCGTAATTGAGGGCGTTTTCAGCCATCCCCTCATGCTCGGGGGAGTAATCCGGATAGGCCCAGCGCTCAAGCTCCTGCGCCTGATGCTCCGACACGCGCAGGAAACCACGACGGCGCTCTAGCGGACGGTCAGTAGACATAGCAGACCTTTACTCTTTGCTGTGGTCGCGGCTTGGCGGCGATACCACGGTTACAAGAATTCATCGGCGCCGCCTCCGCTCAGCATCAGCTCGCCGGCATCGGCCAGGCGGCGGGCAATCGACAAGATCTCTTTCTGGGCAGATTCCACATCAGCCACGCGGATCGGCCCCATCGCTTCGAGATCATCCTGCAGCATCTCAGCCGCTCGCTTGGACATATTGCGCATAATTTTCTCGCGCAACATATCGTCGGCCCCCTTGAGGGCTTTTTGCAGCAGATCTTGCGGCACATCGCGCAGCAAGGTCTGGATACCGCGGTCGTCCACTTCGGCCAGGTTATCGAAGACAAACATCAGATCTTCAATCTGGGTCGCCATATCCTCGTCGTTATCACGAATTTGATCCATGAGCGCCCCCTCAACATTGTTGTCGAGGTAGTTCATGATTTCGGCGGCGGCTTTCAGGCCACCAATTTTCGCAGCCTGAGCACCAGCCTGACCAGCAAACTGTTTCTCCATGATATCGTTCAGCTCGTGCAGGGCCGCAGGCTGGACTTCCTCGAGGTTGGCAATTCGCATCATCAAGTCCAGGCGGACCCGCTCGGGGAATTGCGCCAGGATTTCGGCCGACTGCTCCGGCTCAAGGTAGGACAGCACGATGGTTTGGATCTGCGGGTGTTCATTGAGAATAATGCTGGCCACCTGGCGCGGATCCATCCACTTGAGGGAATCCAGGCCACGCGAGCCGCTGCCCATCAGGATCTGATCAACCAGGTTGTTGGCCTTGTCTTCGCCCAGCGCTGCAATCAAGGTATTGCGAACAAAGTCCTCGCTGCCCATACCAATACTGGTGTATTTCTGGATATCTTCCAGGAAATGGCGGTGAACCGCAGACACTTTTTCCTGGTTCAGATCGGCCATCTGCGCCATCACCCCGCCCACCCGCTGGACCTGTTTCGGCTCGAGGTGACGAATAATGCTGGCGGCATCCTGCTCGTTGAGGCTCAACAGCAAAATCGCAGCCTTGTCGGCCCCGGTCAGGGTGGAGATATCAAATTTCTTGCTGTCTGTCGTTGCTACTTCATTAGCCATCTTCAGTTACCCAACTCTTAACAACCTGCGCCGCCAGATCCGGTTCATTCGCAACCAGTGCACGCACGGCTTTGAGCAGATCTTCGTCTTTATGCAGGTTTGGTAGATCCAAGTTGCTGCTGCTTAGCTCCAGCGTTTCCACGCCATCAAGCTCGCTGCCGATCAGGTCAACGGCGTCCTGACCACCGACCGGTACCGGCAACCCGTTATCATCCAGCGGCGTGCCATCTGCCGCCTGGTTTGGATAAAGCAGCTTGCGCATTGCCGGACGCACCATCACCAGCATGATCACCACAATCACCAACGCCGCGGCAAGCCATCGGATCCAGGTGTTGAAATTCGGGTGGTCCCAAATCGGCAGATCAGCCACCATTTGCTCTTCCGGCACGGCAAACGGTACTGAGATCACTTCCAGCATATCGCCGCGCATTTCAGAAAAACCAACGCCACCTTTTAGCAAGCGGGCAATTTTTGCCAACTCGGCATCACTCAGCGCCACCCGGGTCACCTCGCCGGTTTCCGGGTTGACCACCTGCTTGTAGTCAATGGCAACCGAGACCGTCTGGCGGTCCACGGTACCGGTTTGAGCCCGGCGGTGCCTGATGGTGGTATCGAGTTCATAGTTTCGGGTCGCCTCACGGTGCACCGAGCTGTTCCCGCTCGTGCTGCCCGACTGCAACTCGGCCACTTCCTGGGGAATCGCACTGTCTGCCGGCGGCTGGTTACTGAGCGCCCCCGGAATGCCGGCGACCATGCGGCCATTGTTGATATCTTCTAGGGTGTACTCACTGCGGGTCGACTGCGAGGCCGGATCATATTGCTTGCGGGTCTCTTCCACCGCGCTGAAATCCATCGAGACATCCACCTGGGCGGTATAGTTGCCAAGGCCGAGAACCGGGATCAGGATCGCATCAATTTTCTCGCGCAGCGCTTGCTCCTGCTTGCGCTGGAGCTCATATTCTTTACGCCGTGCCGTGGCCTGGGGATCGGCCGTGCCCGAGCTGAGCAGGCGCCCGTGCTGATCGGTCACGGTGACCCGAGTTGGCCTTAGTCCCGGCACTGCGGTGGCAACCATATCGACGATCGAGTCGACCTCTTGCTGCCCCAACGACGCCCCACTGGACAGGGTCAAAAAGACGGTAGCAGAGGCCTCCTGATTGTGACGGACAAACACGCTTTGCTTTGGCATCGCCAGCAGCACCTGGGCCTGGCGAACCTGGCGGATCTGCTCGATAGCCCGTGCCAGCTGTCGCTCACGGCTCAGCTTCAAACGCTCTTGCTCAAGGCGCTGCGAGACACCAAACCCCATGTCCTGCAACAGGATGTCATCGCCCACGGCCGCCGTTTGGTTCAGCCCCGCCCGGGTCAGCTCAAGCTTGATGGCCGAGAAATTATCGGCTGGCACCCGAATGGTATTGCCATCAAGGGTATAGTTGATTTTTTTCTGATCGAAGTGATCAAGGATAGGGATCAGCTCTGCGGTATCATAGGTACCCAGAGGGCGCATTTCCGGCTCTTTGATCCAAGAAACGACAAGGACAATCAAAGCGACACAAATGGCCACTGACAAAACCAGGACAACCTGGCGGAGCACATCAAGGTTACCAAGCATGTTATCGACACGCGAGGCACTCTTCTCTCCGGCATCCGGGTTCTGGAGTTCCAGTTCACTATCGGCCATTACCGCAGTAGACGGTGAGTGGCCAGCGACAGCGAGCTCATTATTCGTTGATGATTCCGACACGTACTATTTTCCTACATTATCCAGTCGAAATTAAACCGGCATATTCATGAGCTCTTTGTACGCTTCGACCATTTTATTGCGCACCTGAACCGTTGCCTCGAAGGCAACGCTCGACTTGTTTCGCGCGATCATGACATCAGACAAGGAAACGCTGCGGTCACCTTGGTCAAAGCGTGTGGCTAGCTCACTGGATTGAGATTGGAGTTGGTTGACACCTTTAATGGCATCGCCCAGCATCGCCCCGAAATCTGCACTGACCTGCTGCCCCGTCGCCGGGCGGGAAGCATTGGACGCTTCCAGTTTCATCGCCTGCATTTCGGCCTGAAGTCCATTTACTTTCATTTGTCTCTCCCACCCGTCAAAATAGTGTCAGTCAGATTTCTTTAATAATATGATTACGTTAAGTATGAAGGATTTCGTCCGTCATTGCGGTGGTCAAACTGGGATATCTATCCCAGCATCACGCATTTTTGCCAATTTATAGCGCAATGTTCTTGGGCTGATGCCAAGTTTTTCCGCGACATCCTTGCGGCGCCCATCGCAGGCACGAATGGTGTCTAGAATAATCGAAAACTCTTGTTCCCGCAGCTCATTTCCTAACCCATCCGCAGGCATGGCGCTTTTGGCCTTATCCGCAACCTGCTGCTCTGTAGCAATATTTGGCGCTACCGTACCGTCGTCGCTTTCCGAAGGAGCGCCGACCGTTGGCGCGAGCAATGTCTGCAAGCCGTCGGCCTGCAACCAATCGAGCCCCTCCAGCAAAATATCAGACTCCGCCACCAGGTGGCCCTGACACAAAATCAGCGCGCGCTGGATCACATTGTCGAGCTCACGGACATTGCCCGGCCAGGTGTACTGCTTGAGCTTGCCGACCGCCGCGGGGGAAAGCTCCGGCACCGGCTGCCCCTGCTTTGTACAATGGCGCTCCATCAAGTACTGGGCCAGCGGCTCGATATCACCCGGGCGTTCGGACAGGGCCGGCCACATCAGCGGGAAAACATTGAGACGGTAATACAAGTCCTCGCGGAAATGGCCCTTGGCGACATAGTCTTTGAGATCCCGGTTACTGGTTGCCAGCACCCGAACATCGAGCTTGATACTCTTACGGCTGCCCAAGCGCTCCACCTCACGCTCCTGCAGCACCCGCAGTAGCTTGGCTTGCAAGTTCAAATCCATTTCACTGATTTCATCGAGCAAAATCGTCCCGCCCTGGGCTTGTTCAAACTTACCGGGACAGGCCTGAACCGCGCCGGTAAACGCCCCTTTTTCATAACCGAACAAGGTCGCCTCCAGCATATTTTCCGGAATGGCGGCACAGTTAATGGCGACAAAAGGCCCGTCACTGCGGTTCGAGCTGTGATGAATATAACGCGACATCACTTCCTTGCCCGAGCCGCTCGGGCCAAGCACCATCACGCTGGCATCGGTCTTAGCGACTTTCTCGGCCAACGCCAATAGCTTGAGGGATTTCTCATCGGCCGCGATCGTCTGGCCGCTATCATTGCTCACTGGCGCATAACGGCTAACCATATTGAGCAGTACTTCCGGAGCAAAGGGCTTGGCCATATAGTCAATCGCGCCCTCTTTCATTGCCGACACCGCATCTTCAATGTTGGCATAGGCGGTCATCAGCAATACCGGCAACTTCGGCCAATGCTGCTTGATACTGCGAAGCAGACCCAGGCCATCCATCCCCGCCATCTGGACATCCGACACCACGATATCAACCGTGTTGGCCTTGAGCCGCAGCAGGGCCTGCTCGGCACTGTCGGCTTCGAGCGAGTGGTAGCCGGCCAAGGCCAGTGTATCAACCAAGGCTTCTCGCAAACCCTCGTCATCTTCGACGACTAACACACGGCTTGGGTTCATAGGGTCACTCCTGTCGGATCCAATTGATGTTCATTGTGTTTTGATTCTTGTCGCGGCTCGGTATTCGAGCTATCTGCCTGCGGCACGGACAGGGTAAAGCACGCCCCTTTGCCAAGCTCAGATTCCAGCGTCAGCCTGCCCTTGTGGGCATTGGCAACCATCTGCACCACGGCCAGCCCAAGCCCTGTTCCCTGCTTGCGGGTGGTATAAAAGGGCTCCAATATTTTTTGCTGCATTTCCGGGGCGATCCCCGGCCCGTTGTCCAGCACCGCCAGATGGATCCAGCCCCCCTGGGCAACCACTTTGACCGCGACCCGGCACTGCTTACCGGCCATCTGGATAGCATTGGTGATCAAGTTACTGATGGCGCTGGCCAGCGCATTGGCATTGCCCAGTAACGTCAGGGATTCGTCGTCACAATCAATGCTGAAATCAACCTGGCTATTGATCACCTGCGCTTCAACCATACCGTCGAGCTCATTAAGCAAGGTCTCCAGGGTAAAGCACTCCACCACCTTGTTGTCTCCGCCCTTGGCAAACAACAGCATGTCATTGACCTGTTTTTCCAAGTCATGCAGGCGATCAACCAGCTTGCCCTGAAAGCGCTCACGCATCGGCAGAGTCAGGTTGGGTGCCGCCAAGTTGGAGGCATACAGCATCGCGCTGGAGAGAGGCGTCCTAACCTGGTGCGCCAAGGAGGCAACCATCTTGCCGAGCGACGACAACCGCTGCATCTCGCTGACCCGGGACTGCAACAAACGGGTTTCTGTCATATCAGTGATAAAAATCAACTGGCCGCTGTTTGACGCCGAAATGGCCAATCTTACCCTACGGCCATTTTTCAATGAAATCTCATGGCCATCATCGTCACGGGGAGAGAAAGCGCGCTGAATCACATCAACCCAGCGTTGATCCTGCAGCGGCTCACCAAGCAATCGAATGGCTTCAGGGTTGGCCTCACGGACAATGCCGCCAGAATCCAAGAAGATCACCCCGGAAGGCATCACCTCTAGCACCTGCTGGTAGCGACTGACCTGTTGTGACAATGTGCCCAAAGCCGAACTTGTACTGTGCGGGGTACTCTGAGCGGGCTGATTATCATCCATGGAAAACCTAAAACTAAAATTGGGTTTATCACGACGCGTAAAGCAAAGTGGTGTGTTTAGTGCGATACACCCAGCAATACACTGTCAAAAAATGTGTAATGCATGAATAGTGCCAAGATTATATCTTTATTATCAGCACTTTATCTACAAGAAGGGATATAAAAAGGCGCCAATAAATTGGCGCCAGAAAGAAGGTCGTATTTTTGACTAGCGGCTCAGGCCATATTTGCGCATTTTTTCAACCAATGTGGTTCGGCGCATACCCAGCATATCTGCGGCTCGGGCCACAACGCCGCCCTGCGCTTCCAGTGCCTGGCTGATCATGTCTACTTCCAGCTCGGCCAGCATTTCTTTCAGGTTCACCCCTTCCGGCGGCAAATCGCTGTGATTCTGGATATTGTCGAGTTCCGACGCTTGGCTGCTGAACATGTCCGCCAAGGCCAGCCTTTCATGATCATCCACCGACATAAAGCTCTCTTCCGGCTGGAATTCAGGGAACTGGCTGTAACGGTACTTCATCGGCAGGTGGCTGATATCCACCATTTCACCCGGATAAAGAATGATCAAACGCTCAACCAAATTCGCCAATTCCCGGATATTTCCCGGCCAGTCATGCTCCATCAGCGAGGTCACGGCACGCGGGGTAAAGTGAATGGGCTTGGCACCCTGGGCTTCCATCCGCGCCAACAGCTCCTGCAGCAACAGTGGAATATCTTCCATCCGCTCGCGCAGTGCCGGCATTTCAATTGGGAACACATTCAACCGATAGTAGAGATCTTCACGGAACTTCTCTTCGGCAATCATGGATTCAAGATCGCGATGGGTCGCCGCCACAATGCGCACATCGGCTTTGATGGTCTCGCTCCCCCCCACACGCTCGAAGCAGCGCTCCTGCAATACCCGTAGCAATTTCACCTGCATCGACATCGGCATATCGCCAATCTCGTCCAGGAACAGGGTGCCACCTTCAGCCAGCTCAAAACGGCCCTTGCGCGCCGAAACCGCGCCGGTAAATGCCCCTTTCTCATGGCCGAACAGCTCGCTTTCCAGCAAATCCGGCGGAATTGCACCACAGTTGACCGGGACAAACGGCCCTTTGCCGCGCGTCGAGTGATAATGGATATTACGTGCGACCACTTCTTTGCCGGTACCCGATTCGCCAAAGATCAGCACACTGGCATCGGTCGCAGCAACCTGCTCCATCAAATGGCGGATCTGACTGATCGCTTCGCTGCGGCCAACCATGCTGCGGAACAGGGTGTTTTTACGGCCAAATGTAGGCATCTGGAAAGTTTGCTTACCCAGGAACTCTTTGCAATGGCGGAAGGCATCCATCAACTGGCCATAGTGCAATGGCTTATCAAGATTGCCTACATAGTTGGGCAATGCCGCGAGCTCATTTTCATGCTCGCCCATCGAGATCACCGGAATATGATGATGGGTTCGCAGAAAATTCAGCAGATTGGTTAGCGACTGGCTTGAAGAAACCTTACCGAGTAAACACGCGCCCCACTCTTTTTCCCAGTGCGAACTGTTAACCTCTTGAGACGAATAGGCCTCATATTGCTCACCGATAAAGGTAAGGATCACGCTTAAATCATGGCGATGCTGTTGGTCATCATCAACAACGAGGGTATGAACTTGCATAGAAAAGAGTTTGCCTGCCTACTTAAGAGTTATTTCGTGCTGGCATTATCGACATTCATATTAAAATTATGAAAAGAACTGCGTAATGCGACGAGAAACCACTTCAAATCTAATCTGACCATTGTAATTAAAGTACAGAATAAGGCAACCAACGGGGGGCAAAAGCTGTGAAGCTATCCCAATGAATAGCAAGCCAGAGATAGCTTTGGGGCAAAAAGCGAAGTAAAGAGTTGAGCAAAAACTTCACAATAACATTGTGAAGTTTCTCCGATTATTCCGCCAGATGGTGATATTCAGCAGGAATTTGCTCCCATGCTGATTTGATCTCACGCAGCAGGTCAACCACCTCGGTGAAGTTGTCCGGCTTGTTGTTCGAGCTGCCGTCAATAACATGGCGCATCATGAAATCATACAGGCTATCGAGGTTAGTCGCGATATCACCACCATCTTCCATCGACAGGCTGTCGCGCAATGTACCGATGATCGCCAGCGCCTTAGACACTCGCTCACCTTTCATTGCCACATTGCCCTGCTCCATGGCCGCCTTGGCCTGGATCAAACGCTCAATCGCCCCGCCCAGCAGCATCAATACTACACGGTGCGGCGACGCACTGGCCAACTGAGAATTAACTGACACTTGTTTATATGCCTGAAGTGAACCACGCATAACTATTTCCTATTTATTTTTGATACATTTTGTAGACAGACACGGATTTCTTGCCTTGCTTGGCGGTCAATAACTTCTGTCTAATTCGGGCTTTATTCTGTTCTAGCAGCGCTTTCAGATCGCGGGTCCGCTGCTGGACATCCTCAAACGTCTCCCGGCTTAGTTTCTCCCGGTCTGCCAGGATCATCTTGACCCGCTCATGCCTTGCCGCAACCAGTTGCTCGAGCTGCTCGGGGAAATCATCTGGATACTCATCGAGTGCGAGAAGGGCTTCGATCTGCTTCTCTAAAATGGTTAGTTCTTTCATGTTTCAACCTTAGAACACCAGCAAGCTCATCATAGTATTCAGTTCATTGTTCATTTTGTAGATGGCGGCATCCATAGCCGACATCTGTTTGTAAGTCCGCTCTTCATACGCTTCCATTCGGCGATCGAGCTCTCGCTGATCATCTTCCAGGCGGCGCTTTTGCCCCTCAAGAGACTCTTCCCGGTTGGTCAGCGTACCTTCACGGCCAACATAGGAGTCCATCAGTTTATCGACTTCTTTCAGAAAGCCGTTTTCACTGGCGAAGAACTGGTTGAAGGCGGCAAAATTCTCATCCAACGCATCATCGAGCATGTCGTCATCGATTTCCAACACCCCTTCACGAGTGGTAGTCACACCGAAATCAGACAGATAGAACTTTTCACCGTTAACATCCACCGGCGAGTTCATCAGGGTCCGCATCTGCCCAATAAAGGAGCGGGTAATGCTGTCACCAACCAGTGGGCCGCCGGTTTTCTCTTCGACATCATATTTTGACATTTCCTCAACCATCTCGAGGAAACCGTTGTAGCTCTCGGTGAATGATTCCACCGCGCCTTTGGCCTTGGCGGTATCATTGCTGATGGTGATATCGACTTTCTTTATATCAATGTCATCACGGCCGCCGCCTATGGTACCGGTCAGCTTTTCGACATTGAGCTTGACCCCATCAATAACATTATCGAATTCATTGGTATCACTGGTTGCAGTAAGGAAATTATCAATCAGAATTTCTGCATCCAATGCTTCCTGCATCTGGTCCATATCAGGGTTTGCCGTTGGATCGGCCGGATCAAACCCCAGGGTAGCCAGATCACCGTTGGCATTTGAGGCATCAATGGTGATGGTGTTCGCCGCCCCGGTTTTGTCACTAGTAAAGACGATATGGGCCTGGTCACCGATGGTTATCGTCGTCGCGTTGATCCCCGGATTGCCGTTGGCGTTATTGATCGCATCCACCACGTCCTTCAGGCTGCTCTTTGCCGGGTCAATCGTCACCGTCATGCTTTCGCTGCCAAGCGAAAACACCAGTTCACCGTCACCCAGGCTGGCACTCGGGTCGGCGTCCAAGCCATTTGCGCTGACTAAACGGTGGGATTGGGCAAGCTGGTTGATTTCAATCGAGTAGTTACCGTTCTGGGCATGGCTCTCTGCGCTGACCTTGAGATAGTCGTTTTCCGAGCTCACCGCTTTCTTGCTGAGGAATACTTCCTCCTCATCGAATTCTTCAAACATATCCTGCATCTCGGACATGGACGAGTTGACCTGCCCGTAGGCACTCAAACTCACTTCCACTTCCTGCATCTGTTTGTCGATACGCTGTTGCTTGGGCGTGCGCTCCGCTGCCACCAGCATATCTGTCATGCCAGCAACGTCCAGACCCGAACCTAAACCACCAACCGATAACCCCATGCGACCCCTTTACACCTTCTGGCTGAGCGAGACTGGCGGATACTTTGCCAGGCTTTCGTTAATATCTAGCAATTCTTGTGCCGGAACTTGGCGGATCACCTCACCACTTGCTTTATCAATAATGATAACAATAGGATCGCCACCTTCATTGTCCACTTCAAACTTCAATTCACGATTGACATTCTGGAAGTACATGGCCATTTTTTCCGCCATTGCCTCGTCGGGCTGCGGCCGAGACGTTTCCCCCTGCGCGTTGGCCGTTTCATCGGAAACGAGGGACGTTTCTGGCTGCTTGGTAAGATTGATATTTTTTTGAGCCGTATTGATGTCACGACCGGAAGAAGAAGTATCGTTAGGATTGGAGGAGGTGGTGACTGGTATTGGCCGCATAGGGCTGTCAGGTGGAATCTCCATATTTTCACCCTCGTACAATGGTAAAAAGGCATGGCACACTTTGCGCCATGCCTTAGAGGACTAGATGATTACAGTAGGCTCAATGCCGCCTGAGGGTTCATTTTAGCCTGAGCAAGAATCGACGTTGATGCCTGCTGAAGGATCTGGTTCTTGGTCAAATCCGTGGTTTCTTTGGCAAAGTCCACATCCTTGATTCGGCTGTTAGACGCTGTCACGTTCTCACTCACGTTGGCCAGGTTATTCAGGGTGTGGTTGAAACGGTTCTGTACCGCACCCAGTTCTGCACGCTGGTCATCAATCGAGGCGATACCGGCATCCAGGGCATAAACCGCTTGCTGGGCACCAGCTACAGTAGTGACGTCCAGATCGCTCAGCATGTTTTGGCCGCTGTCTGCAGCACCTACTGCAATGTCTGTCAGGCCTGTAGCAACGGCAGTGCCACCTTTAGCTGCTGCAGTAACGGCAAGCGTAGTACCTGCAAGGTCATTGTCTGCAATACCAGTGATGGAAATATCACCTGAAGTCTCATCAAGCGCTGCCACCATACCGGTACCACTCATGCCCGAGTTGATCGCATCGACAATACCAGCAGAGTCTGTGGTACCACTTAAGTCAATGGTCTTGTCAAATGCAGCAGAGCCAGTACCAGAACCTGTGATAGTAATACTACCACCAAGCATACCCGCCGCCGCACTTGCCTGGATTGCACCCGCGGTGGCAGCAGCCCCCTCCTGGCCGAGATTATCGACTGAAATATCACCAAGGGACATGCTGATGGTTTCGTTTGCCGCCGCACCGACCTGGAACTGCTGGGTACCGTAAGTACCGTCCAGTAGCTTCTGGCCACCGAAAGTCGTGGTTTCAGAGATACGGTTAAGTTCTGTGGTTAGCTGATCCATTTCTTTCTGGATAGCACCGCGGTCTTCGTCAGAGTTCGAGCCGTTGGCAGCCTGCAAAGACAGGTCACGCATACGCTGCATGATGTTGGTCGATTCCTGCATCGCACCTTCAGCTGTCTGGGCGATAGAGATACCGTCGTTGGCGTTACGCATTGCAACGTCAAGGCCGTTAGTCTGGCTGGTTAGACGGTTAGAGATTTGCAGACCCGCCGCATCATCTTTGGCACTGTTGATACGCAAGCCGGAAGACAAACGCTCCATGCTGCTGCTTACGTTGTTTGTTGCTGAACCTAGGTGACGCTGGGCCGTCATCGCTGAAACGTTAGTATTTACGGTAACAGACATATTTCGCTCCTTGTTGAGTTACAACCCAGCCTAAGCGGGGGTAAATATCTCTTTTTTGTTAAGTACTTCTGTTAACGGCAAGAGAAAAAATACCTTTAGGATTTTTTTAAAAAAAATTTTTTGGCCAATCGCGAGCCAATGTCAGCGCTCACGCCACATTGGCAAGGAAACAGGTTGCCGCATTCAGCGAACGATGAAAGTTGACGCCTAAAAGCGGCAGGCGGTTGCCGCTTTTGTTGTATGGCGATTAGAGGTAGTTGAACAGGCTGAGTTGCTTGGTTTGGTTAAATGCGGCTTGTGAGGCCTGTAGGGCAAGCATATCTTCATTGAGCTCGATGATCGCCTTGCTGTAATCCAAGTCTTCCAAGCTCCCTTTGGCCTTGTTGAGGCTAAGCTCGAAATCCTTGTGCTGCGATTCGTAGGTATCGAGGGTCTTCATTTCCGTCCCCACCTCGGCACGTCGCTGGTTCATATGCACATAGCTGGCATTTAACTCTTCGATCGAGCGCTGCAAGCTGGCCCGAGCTTCCGGCGATGACGTGGGGTATTCGGAGTATTTAATCGCATCCCCGAGCGTTTCGAACAAATCTATGGTCGAAGCCGGATCCAACGAAACACTGTCGCCATCTTTTAGCTCACCGTTAAATTGGATCTTGAGATCAGCCGCACCATCGCTATACGCTATTCCTGCTGCAGGGTCGTATGGTTGTTGCGGTCCCAGAGAGGCACCGTCCCGGAACAACTCGTAATCAAAGCCCCCCGCACCATTGTCATGGAAATCGACGCGATAGGCTGAACTATCTGTGGATACACTGTTCTCTGCCGAAAGCAGGGACAGTTCTGAGCCATCCTGTAGCCCGGCGTAATCTGGACGGTAATCACCAAACGGGTTATCTATGCCCATAAACACCAAGTCTCCGGGCTGGCTGGTTTTCACGTGCACCGAGGTGTCTATCCGGGCTTCACGGTGACCGCTATCGCCCAGATACTGCATCTGCCCGCTGGCATCGGCAACAAAAGGCTGGGTTCGCACCTGGTGGCCGGCAAAGACATAATTGCCGCCTTCATCCTGGGTGTTGGCAAGGTTGAGCAACCCCTCGTACAAGCTTTCTAGCTCATTCTTAAAAGCCGTCTTGTCGTCACCCGCCATTGCACCGTTGATCATGCCGATCACTTTCTGCTTGGCGCTATCAACGTGGCTCTCGACATTTTTCAGTGAGGTTTCCAGCGTCCCCAACCGGTTATTGGCAAGCGTTATCGATTTTTGAAACTGCTCGATTTGCACCAGTTGCTGTTTGTACTTCTGGGTAGACACCGATGCGATGGGATCGTCACCGGCTGTTTTTATCCGCTTGCCGGTCGCCAGCTGCTCGTTGGTGTTGTTGACCGCCCCTTGCTTGCGCATCAGGTTGGAGGTCAGGTTTTGGTATTGGGAAAAAGTCGACACTCTATTGATCATAACGCCTCCAAGCCTTAAACAGCACGTAGCAGGGTATCAAAGGTTTCGCGGGCCACGCTCATAATGCGCGAGGATGCCATATAAGCTTGCTGAAACTTCATCAGGTTGGCAGCCTCCTCATCCAGGTTAACCCCTGATACACTGGCTACCCGCTCACTCGCCGCATCAAAATCTAGCTGACTAATCTGACCGAATTTTTCTGCATTCATTTTCTGGATACCGACATCAGTCGTTAAGGTTTGAAACAGGTCAATGACACTGGAGCGGCCATTGTTCATGGTCTTTTGGGTTTGCAGGTGCTGCATGGCCATCAGGTTGCTGTTGTCACCTTCTGCTGGTACTGCACCCAACTGAACCATAAAACTATCGCCGGCCATCGCACCACCGGACAATGCCAATGTCGGTACGCCATTATTCATAGCATCGGCAAAGTTGATGACGTTATCTGAAATTGGGTAATTCAAATCCGTTGTCGGATTACCGTTTTCATCGATCAAGGTTTGCTGGGTACCTTGAGCATCAACAACCGATAAAGTGTCGCCACTATTACTGATGATAACTTGATAGCTACCACTCACTTGTGCTGTCGATAAAGGCTCCAGCTGCGCGGTCCCCAGGTTGCCTTCAGCATCAACCACCACCCGTTGTGCCGCAATATCAGAAGGTTCAGTCGCACTCATCGCCATGTGTGCCCCACCGAGGCGGACGGGACGAATCGTAAAGGTTTCGTCAGATGGCGCAGCCGAAAGACTACTTACCTCAATTTTCATACCATCGGCTTGCAGTACTTGCGGATCAGTGGCTTGAATACTCTGGTTCAACACCTCTTCACCTTTGGCGTTGAACATCTGATAGGTATTAGTCACACCGTCAGTACTGGCTTTTAGCTTATAATCACCCACCTGAAGCTTAGATACATCGTCGATAGCCACTGCCATCTCTGCACTGCTACCGATAGGCTTGAGTACCCGCTGGCTCATCGCAACGGGATCATTGATATCCGCATACAGGTTTTTACCCTGCTCACCATTGAGATCCAAACCCTGGCGCTGGATCGTATTGACCTGCCCGGCAAAGCCGATTGCCATCCGCCCCACTTCATCGATGCTGCGTTCAACCACATCGCGGCGAAACCCCACCATCGCACCCAGGATCCCGCCCATGCTGTCGGATTCAATCGGCTTGGTCGTATGGCCGTCATCGACCGCAATCTGGGTTTGCAACGGATCGGGATCGCCGGGTATCACGGTAAGGCGCGATGATTCTGTCCCCGAGACCAGGGTTTGGCCATCACCGATGATCACCGTATTGGCCAGGTTATCTTTGCCTTTGAGCACCGTCACTTTGGTGTACTGCGCCAGTTCATTGACCAAACTCTGCTGCTGGTCAAACAAGTCATTTTTCTCCCCTGCCGGGTTTTCCTGAATGCGCTTGTTCAAGGTGGCAATTTCTTGCCCCAAGCTATTGACTCGGTCAACCGTTGCCACCAGTTGGTCATTGACATCCCGCTGCATGCCAGAGAGTGTCTCGTAGGTACTATTGACGGTTTGGCTGACCAATGCGGCATTTTCCAGTACTGCTTTGCGCGATCCTAAGTCGTTAGGGTGATCCGCCAAGCTTTTTACCGAGTCGTAATAGTCATTCATACTGGCAATAGTCTTGCTGGCATTGTTAGAGATAAATTCGTCCATCACCGCCAGCTGAGCATGGCTCTCATTGGCTTGGTGGAGCTGGGTGGTCGACTGGGTCAGCTCTCTTGCCGCAAACTGATCGTAGGCCCGGCGGACATTATCAATATAAGCCCCCGTGCCATACTGGCTACCACCAATCCAATGGGCGTCATCCGCTTTCTGCTCAGCGCTCTGGCGGCTGTATCCGGGCGTATTGACGTTGCTGATATTGTGGCTGGTCACGTTCAGCTGCTTCTGAGAAGTCCTCAGCCCACTCATACCGATATTGAGCAAATCCAACGCCATCACTTATCTCCAGCCAATATAAACAGCAACATTGCCGTCCAGAAATCTAACATTCACTCAAGATACAAATGCAATATCCATACCAAAACCAAATCCAGCACAATATAAGCAGGCATAAAATTTGCATAACCCGCTATATCCATTCAGAAGCGGCAATCCATGTGATCATAAAGAGTTTGCAATGAAGATAGACTTAACCCCAACCGCGACACTCACGCTGCAGGAGGCCTTCCAGCTTGGAGTCAACACCTACCAGGAAGGCAACAAAGCCAAAGCGCGTGAAATTTTCGAATCTATTCTGGAAAAGGCTCCTGAAGCTATTGATGTATTGCAAGTTTTAGCCGTTCTTGATGCCGACGATGGCCAGTACCTAAAAGCCGAAAACAAACTGCGCAAGGCGCTGTCACTGTGCCCCGACGATACCGCCATTCAGTTGGATCTTGCCCACACCCTGAAGCTGCAAGGACGAAATATTGATGCGCTCGCTTTACTGGGTGAAATCTTGACGGTTTCTCCACAGCATCAAGGCGCGCTGCAATTACAGGGGGAAATACACAAAGCAACGGGCAACCGAAGTCAAAAAGCGGATAAAACACTCAAGCAGGTCTCTCAGCAAAAAGACCACCAGCTAGAGCTAGAAATTCAGAAAACGTTAGAGACCGTTGTCCAATTGTTGACCGGCCAGCATTACCAGCCCGCCGAGCAATTATTGCAGTCAATGCTGTTGCTTTGTCCACAAAACCTCGATTTGCAGCTCAAGCTGGCCACGGTGTATACCTTGCAAGAGAAGTACACCAACGCGACTCATCAGCTGAAGTCAGCCTTGGCGTTGAGCCCGTCTAGTGAAAACATCATTCTGATGTTGGCAAAGCTTTACCGCCATACCAAGCAATATGAGGCGGGGGTTATCGCATGTACAACTTTTGCCAAAAATACCCCACAACTAGGCCCTGAGCTAGGAAAGTTATTCTCTGAACTGCTCATGCTAAAAGGCGAATACCACGATGCCTATGAGATGAGTCGCCAGTTGCTACGACAAATGCCTTCTGACCCCGAGGTATTATGGGTGAATGCCATCTCGTTTTTCAAAAAAGTAACTGAAAAACAGCTATTCTCCAGCGAGTTAATTGAGCAGGCGGCAAAAAAACTGACTGCCGCTCTTGATGCAAACCTAGATAATCATGAGAAAGCCATCAAGCTGTCACAGGGAATGTTTGATCTCACATATTTAAGCGGTGATTTCCAGCAAGCTGAGCAATACCTCAATGCCGTTTCCGAGCACTATCCTGACGATGTAAAAGTACAATGGAACAGGCATATCCTATATCGCTACCACCAGCAATGGGAGCAATATTATCAAGCTTATGAGAGTGGGATTGAGACAGGCGACAGGACAAGTTACAAAGTAAACAAACCTTACTGGACACCGGAGCGCCCTTTTTCTGACAAGGTCCTCGTTGTTCGAGAGCAAGGGGTGGGTGATGAAGTTCTTTTTGCCCACAATTTAAACTATTTGATTGCAAAGGTCAGCCAAGTTTACCTGGCCTGTGACGAACGCCTTGTACCTATGATGCAATTGGCGTTTCCTTCGATAGAACTTATCCCTATCAAAGCGAATTCAGCAACCATCCAAAACCAGATTAAACTCAAGCTACTTGAAAATATTGACAGTTGGCTTCCTATGGGAAGTATCAGTCAGTACATTTTTAAAGAGACTGGCAAACATTGGCATGACGAGAAATTTGTCCAGTTTCCTGACGAGATGCAGCAGTCCTGGCAACATAAAGTCAACGACTCCTCAAAGCCAACATCGTTGAAAATTGGTATTAGCTGGCGAAGTGGGCTGCGTTCCGGTGCACGAAACCGAAACTACTTATCGATCAATGATGTTGCCCACTTCATGAAGCAGTTTCCAAATGCAACGTTTTATAACTTACAGTACGGCGATTGCGACAAAGAGCTGAAAAAGCTGAAAAAACTCACCGGCATAGATGTCATTACCTTTGACGAACTGGATCTTAAAGATGATTTCTTATCGACCGCTGCTCTGATTAACTCTCTTGATGCCGTATTCACTTCGGGGAGTTCCGTGTTCCGCTTAACTGTCGCGGTTGGCAAGCCTTGTTATGTCTTTGTCGCAAGGGAGCAAAATGATTGCTATACGCAACCCATCTCATTTTATGGTGAAGGTAAAGACAAGCGCCACGAAAAGATGTTTGCTTATCCACCTCTTATCGATAACAAGTTCCCTGTTGTTGAAGCAATAGCAAACTGCATAAAGAAAGATTTTGGTATATAGCCACAAGCCCTGAGTACACATACGCAGAAAGTGCAACCGTATAAATGCTAATCGACTGCTACAGCGCGTTAGCTGTAGCAGCGGCAAACGATGACATAGAGTGCAGCACGATGACTCAAAAAAAACAATTAATCATTATTGGCGCAGGTGGGTTTGCCAAATCGATAGTCGATAGTCTCGATCATCAAAGCTACAACCTTGTTGGTTTTATCGATACTTTCAAACAGGGACAGCATATTGGTTTTGATATTATCGCCAATCACCTCGATGACCTCGCCTCTCCCCAAGATTATGTCTATTTTATCGGTGTTGGTGATCCGATCGTCCGCCATCAGTTTTACATGCAGTTACAAGAGAGTGGGCTTGAACAAATCAATATCATCGACCCCACCGCAATGCTCGCCAAAGACGTCAAGCTGGGTAACGGTATTTATATTGGGAAAATGTGTATTATCAACAGCGGTACCAGGCTCGCCGACGGCGTGGTGGTCAATACCCGCTCCCTCATCGAACATGGCAATAATATTCAGTGCTGCTCGAATATTACAACGAATGTCGTGCTTAATGGTGATGTCACTGTCGGCAGCCGAACATTCGTCGGCAGCTGTACGGTCGTCAATGGCCAAATAACGATTGGCGCCAACAGCATTATTGGCTCCGGCTCTGTTGTTATCCGCAACATTGGCGATAATATAGTCGTCGCCGGCTCACCAACACGTCTAATAAGAGAAATCACAACATGAATCCGATATACATTGTTGCCGAAATTGGCTGCAACCATAATGGTGATTTTAAACTAGCAAAACAAATGGTTGACGAGGCAAAAAAGGCCGGTGTCGATGCCGTGAAGTTCCAGACCTTCAAGGCAGAACAACTCATTTCAAAAATTGCGCCTAAAGCCGAATACCAGATAGTGCAGACGGGGAATGACGAGACACAGTTGGAGATGACGCGCAAGCTGGAGCTACCCTATGATGAGTTCATCAAATTGGAACACTATGCCAAATCACTTGGGCTGGATGTGTTTTCGACCCCTTTTGATATGGACTCGATTGACTTTCTCGCTTCACGCCAGCAGAAAACCTGGAAGATCCCATCAGGGGAGCTCCTAAATCTGCCTTATCTCGAGAAAATTGCGCGCCTCCCCATTGCTGGTAAAAAAATTATCCTCTCTACCGGTATGGCGACACTTGAAGAAATTTCCCTGGCACTTAGCGTACTAAACCAAAACGGTATGTCGCCAGGCGACATCACCATCCTGCATTGTAATACCGAATACCCAACTCCCTTTGAGGATGTCAATTTAAATTGCATTGCAGGCCTGAAAGAAACATTCAGTGAGTATCAAGTTGGCTTCTCCGATCACTCACCAGGCTATTTTGCCGGTATTGCATCGGTACCCTTTGGGATTTCGATGATTGAAAAGCACTTCACGCTAGATAAAAGCTTCGAAGGGCCGGATCACAAAGCGTCGGTCACCCCCGATGAGCTTCGCCTGCTGTGTGAGGGGATCCGAGCTGTCGAAACATCTCTGGGCAGCCGGGAGAAAACCGTAACCCCGTCTGAGCGTAAGAACAAAATTGTGGCGAGAAAGTCTATCGTTGCAAAAAAAACCATTCAAAAGGGCGAGCATTTTACGCTAGATAATATCACGACCAAGCGCCCTGGAAATGGCATTAGCCCGATGGCTTGGTACGACTTACTCGGCAAACAGGCAGAGCAAGATTTTTCTGAAGATCAGTTAATTACGCATACAGGCTTTAGTGCACAAGAAGTTTGAGTATTATGTCTAATAAAATTGCCATTATCCCTGCACGCTCAGGCTCAAAGGGGCTGCCCAATAAAAACATTCTCATGCTATTGGACAAACCTGTACTGGCTTACACCATTGAAGCTGCCAGTCAATCGGGCGAGTTTGATCGCATCATCGTATCAACAGACTCGCTCGAATATAAATCCATCGCTGAGCACTATGGGGCAGAGGTTATCATTCGGGATAAGGCGCTCGCTTCAGATACTGCGACCTCTTTTATGGTTATTGCCGATGTCCTTGAAAAGGTGTCTGGCTATAGCCATTTTGCGCTACTTCAGCCAACCTCCCCATTTAGAACATCTGAACACATCAAGCAAGCCATTAGCCTGTTCGATGCCCACCCAGACGCGAACTTCCTGGCCTCCGTGGCAAAAAGTGATAAATGCTCGGCACTTATCAAACCGATAGATGATGATCTGAGCCTAAAATATTTTGATGAGGATTTCAGTCAATATCGCCGCCAGACCCGATGCGAGTACTCCCCTAATGGGGCAATCTTTATCGCCAATTGCCATCAGTATCTTGAGAAAAAACACTTTTTTGGTAAAGACAGTATTGCCTATATCATGTCTAAAGCCGACTCCATCGATATTGATGACCAATTAGACTTTGAACTGGCCATTGCGATACAGAGCAAAAAGAATAAAGAAAAACAGCTACTGCATGCTATCCAGCAACGTATTGATGACAAATTTTCACGTCCTATGCCTCAATCGCCCATTACCTTGTTAGGGCATTCCCTGTTTGACTATTGGGATATCAAAACGATTTCAGCAATGCCAGTCAATAACTTGGGTATCGCCGGGATCAATACCAAACAATATTTGGACTTTATCTTTGATAACGATTTACTTGACACACTTGGAAAGCACACTGTCATTTTTGCAGGAACCAATGACATTGTTGTTGAGGGGTGGGCTCCCTTAGATACGCTGAAGTGGATTAAAGAGACAATACAAAAAATAAGAGCAATCACCCCTACGTCAAGAATCTATGTTATCTCTGTTCCTCCCGTGAGAGGAAGAATGGATCGTAGCAATGCTGTTATTCAACAGCTCAATACCATGTTGAAAGTACATATCCAAGATGCGCAATGGATTCAGTTGAGTGACCGTTTTTATGATGAATTTGGCAATTTACCCGCTGAATTTACCACCGACGGGTTACATTTTTCACCTGTTGCTTACCAGCAATTAGAACTTGAAGTGGCTGAATATCTACAATGAAAAAATTACTGTATGTAACTGGCTCCCGAGCTGAATATGGCATAATGAAGCGCCTTTTATCAGCGCTCATGCATGATGAAGACGTCGATTTATCCATTGTCGCAACGGGAATGCATTGTGAAGAAAAGTATGGCTTGACCTACAAACAGATTGAAAGTGACGGATTTTGCCTGCATAAACGTATCCCTATCGATATTGATACGACAAATAACGCTGCAATATTGGCATCGATGTCTCTGTGCCAAACCCAGTTTGGCCAGTACTTTCATGATCACCCGTATGATGCCGTGATGCTACTTGGTGACAGGTATGAAATCTTGCCTGTCGCTATTGCCGCTGCTATGCATAACCTCCCGATCATTCACCTACATGGTGGTGAAAAAACCCTGGGTAACTATGACGAGTTTATTCGACATGCGATAACGAAAATGAGCAAACTCCATCTCGCTTCTACCGAGACATATCGCAAAAGGATCATCCAGCTTGGCGAAAATCCAGCATCGGTTTTCAATATTGGTGCCCTGGGGGCCGAAAATAGCCTATCGTTGCCATTGCCAACTAAATCTGCCTTGAGCACCAAGTTCGGGTCTCTTGATAAACCCTATTTCATGGTTGTTTTTCATCCAGAAACACTCAATGACTTTCCCCTGAGCCGGCAGATCGAAGAGCTGCTTTCTGCGCTATACCAACTTAAAGACCAATATGATTTCATTTTTATTGGTTCGAACTCTGATACGGGTTCAAATGAAATTACGGAGAAAATTCGTCTTTTTTGTCATCACAATCAGTTTAGATTCATGACCTCCATCTCTCCCGAAGAGTATCTGTCTTTGATCAAATACTCTCAAGGACTTGTTGGTAATTCTTCTTCCGGACTTATTGAAGTACCATCATTACTTGTACCGACAATCAATATTGGCGACCGCCAAAAAGGGCGAGTGAAAGGTGATACTGTCATTGATTGCCGATGCGAGGAAAAGGATATTTACCAGGCTGTCGTTCTCTCTCAGTCAGAGACATTCCAAAACTTACTCGCAATAAGCACTAACCCCTATTTCCAGGATAATGTACTAGAGGCAGCCCTCGAAAAAATCAAATGCTTCTTATCAAGTGAACCAATCAAATATAAAGATTTCTACGACTTAAACCCGTCTTGACAAGTCTATTCTCTACAGGCTCAATGATGAAAATATTACATATTGCAGCATTCGAAGGAAACATCGGTGACAATGCAAGTCACTTAGGTTTTTTATCCATATTGAAAAAGTTAAATATCAATGCGGAAATTGAACGATTAGAAATAAGAAAGTCATACAACAACTATAATCAAGCAGACAAACTACGTTTCGATTCGAACTTTGCCCAGAAGTGTAATCAGTACGACTGTGTACTCATCGGCGGAGGAGGCTTTCTTGATTTCTGGGTAGAGAATAGCGTAAATGGTACGACACTTAATATCAGTGACAAGGTGCTAGAGCAAATCAATGTTCCGATTCTCATAACGAGTATTGGTTGCCATCCCCACCGAAAAGTCCCTGAAGGCAATGAAGCTAAATTCAAAGCCTTCTTAGATTATGTGATAACAGCACCTAACATTCAAATTGCCCTTAGAAATGACGGTTCAATAGACGTCATTAAGAAAAATTTTGGGGATCATTATCTTTCCAAGATTAGCCAGATCCTTGACCATGGATTCTTTTATCAACCTAAATTAAATAATGCCCTGCCAATAACTGGTGAGTATGTTGCTCTCAATATCACCAATGATCAGCTTGAAATGTACAATGAGGGTAGGAAGCTTAGTGACAAATCAGCCTATCTTGATGAACTAAGCCAACTCGTCACTGAAATAATTGACTCAAAAAAATGCAAAGTCGTCTTGATCCCTCATATACATAGTGACGTGGAAGCGATTGCCGAACTCTTCAGTAATATTCCAGATCGCTATAAACGGAGTGACATAGTCATGGCTCCTTACTTTCAGGGGGATATTGCTACTGACTACTTATTTTCGATATACCATAACAGCAAATGTGTTATTGGCTCCCGTTACCATGCAAATGTATGCTCAATGAGTACTAACTGTACAACCATTGGCCTTTCACCCCTGAAACGAATTGAGTTCATTCACAGCCAGCTATCAACACCCGAAGCTTATATACCAATCGAACCAGGTTTTAAAGATAGAGTACTTTCGCTCATTGACCGTGCCCCATCTATTGACAGCCAAACTTTAGAGAATCTTCGGGCCCAAACTCTCGAATTTTACAGTCATTACTTTTCATCTATCAAACGAAAAGATAAAAACATATAAACCTCAAGGTTAATCTGAAGAAGATAGCTTGTGACATGTTTACATGGAAACTCATGTTACAAGTTTCTTCTTTAATGACAACATCCCGTCACTTTTTCAGCTCCACACCCAGCACCACCATCAAACTGTCATTTTGTTGACTACTATTCAACATAATAAAATCAATTTAAGGCATAATAAACGGATAGAGTCAATTTATATTTATTTACCTGAATTTTTATTTTTTCCCAAGCTCCTCTCTCCGCATCAACACTTTGTAAAATCTTTGATAACCAGATCTAACATTTATAATTAATTTAGATTTACACTAGATAAACAGTATAACTTGTATATATAATTAATATAAATTGACACGTACAATTCATAGGCAAAACGTATGAATATTGGTATTGCAACACTGCTGGGTTATGCCATCAAGGAAATCATTGCACCTGTGGTGCTCGATAATATTCGTGAAGGAAACCAGGAAAAAGTAGAGACCAACGAAATTAAGTCGGCGCTGTCTGAGAGTGAGGATACGCTGAAGATTATCTCTTCAATTGTGGATGTGTTTGTTTAAACCATTTTTCTATTACTGTTCTTGCTCCATCAAATCACTCACCTGCTCGAATACCCGCATGACCTTCTCGCTGTACCTCGGATCGGTTGCATAACCAGCCTTGTGGATCTCATTGATAAACGCTTTCGGATCTTGGGTATTTTCCAGAGCCACTGAATATCTAGGGTTCTGCTGCAAAAACTGGGCGTAGTCATTGAAGCTGGCGTCAAAAGAATCATAAGAACGAAACGCCGCGCGCTCTTGGACGGCAATCCCCTGGTGATATTCCAAGGTTTGCGTCGCCACTTTGTCACCTTTCCAACTCGGATCAGCCTTGATATTAAATAAGTTGTTGCTGTTACCGGCCGCATTGCTGATCACTTTTTTCCCCCACCCCGTTTCCAAGGCAGCCTGGGCTATCAGAACCGCAGGATCAACACCCAAGACACCGGCAGTGCGGCGCGCATAGGGGGCCATATGGGAAACAAAGGCTTGTGGCGTATCAAAACGTTGTGGCTGCGGTGATGGTTGAACCAGACCAGGCGTATTCGGACCGGAGGCACCATTGGCCGCGGTTCGCTGGGCGCTCGCCTTGTTGGCTATCTGGATGATTTCCTCTTCACTCATCGCAGACTGGGCAGGCGCATTGCTGGCAGGCAACGACAGGCTTGGGCTGTTTTCACCCGAGCGGTTATCCGCACTGACGTCTTGCCGCTCGAAAGGCAGGAACTTGCCGCCCCTGTCTAGCTCAACAAAGCGCGGCTCTTTGGCCAACGTACCCTCACTCTGCTGAACAGTACTGTCCTCTTGGTGGGCGCCGAGCTGCTGGACAATCATATCGGCCAAGCCCAAAGAATTGCTACGACTGAGTTCGCTGGCCATCTGCTCATCATGCATCTGCTCGAAAAATTTGGCGTTGCGGCTGCTCATCAAGTCCGACTCGAACGCAGCGTTGGCCTCACGCATCGATTTGAATATCATCTGGGTAAAGATGGCCTCAAACTGCTCGGCTGCGGCTCGCAGGCTGGCCTGCTCTCCCTCTTTTCCCGTTTTCACCCCTGCACGTAGGCGATCGAGGCTTGAGATATCAAGAACAAAGCTGGTATCAGTCGGACTTTTCATCTTGTTCTCCCGTTAGATGACGATCAGCTGGCCTTCAATGGCACCTGCTTGCTTCAAGGCTTGCAAAATCGCCATCAGATCTGAAGGAGCAGCACCAACCTGATTCACCGCACGGACCAAATCATCCAGCGTCACGCCCGGCTCGAACAAAAACATCCGCGAGTCTTCTTCAGTCACGGTAATTTCGCTATCCGGCACCACTACCGTTTGGCCACCGCCAAAGGCATTCGGTTGACTAGCCGATAGGTTTTCCTTAATCGAAACCGTCATCCCACCATGGGTGATCGCCGCCGGCTTCAAGCGAACATGCTGACCGATCACTATGGTGCCGGTACGCGAGTTAACGATAATCTGTGCGCCGGAATCCGCCGTCTCGAACTCGACATTTTCAATGGTCGATAGGAAAGCCACACGCTGACTGACATCACGCGGCGCACGAACCCTAACCGATGCCGCATCCATCGCCGAGGCCACATCGGGGCCCAGAAAGTTGTTAATCGCATCCACCATATTCTGCGCGGTGGAAAAATCCGGTTCGAACAGGTTGAAGGTCAGGAAGTCGCCACGACCAAACGGGTTTGGCACTTCCTGTTCGACAATCGCCCCGGAAGGAATAGTACCTACGGTTGGGGTATTGCTGACAATTCTCGAGCCATCAGCGCCATCAGCGGTAAAGCCACCGACCACTAAGCTGCCCTGGGCCACTGCGTAAATATTGCCGTCCAAGCCTTTGAGGAAGGTTTGCAGCAAGGTACCGCCACGCAGGCTCTTTGCCGAGCCGACCGAAGAGACAGTGACATCGATCTGCTGGCCCTGCTTGGAGAAAGGCGGCAAGGTCGCATGCACCGCTACCGCGGCCACATTTCGGGTCCGGAAGCGCTCGCCTTCCGGAATGTTAATGCCAAAATTATTCAACATGGCGCGAAAGCTTTGCTCGGTATAGTACGCCGATGACGACTCGCCCGTCCCTGGCAGACCAACCACCAAGCCGTAGCCGACCAGCTGGTTATCCCTGACCCCCGCCACAGCCGCCACATCTTTAATGCGGGCAGCGTACGCCTGCGGTGAAACGACTGGCAATACCGATAGCATCAACAAGCTAAATAGCACTGATTGAAAAAACTTTTTCATGATTTACATCGCCGCATTGAAGAATCGGGCAAACCAGCTTGGGGTTTGGGTGTCCTGACGATCGCCGGTCGCCGAATACTGGATACGCGCATTGGAAATCCGCGTCGACGGGATCGAGTTCTCGGAGTCGATATCATCAGGGCGGATCGTCCCGCTCACCCGGATGTATTCATCACCGCTGTTGAGGGTCAGCCACTTCTCGCCGCGTACCAGCAAATTGCCATTAGGCAGCACTTCGATCACTTCCACCGAGATCGAGCCGGAGAAGCTGTTGCTTTGATCCGACGACAGACTGCCGGAGAATTTGTTGTCGTTGGTCAGGGCATACGACAGATCATAGTTGCCGAGATTGACCGGACGGCCACCCAGCATGATTGGCTGCATGTTCATATCGGTCGATTTGCCCAAATCCGAACTGGCACTTTTTCTGGCCTGGGTATTTTCTTCCAGCAGCACAGTGACAATATCGCCAAGGCCGGCCGGACGGGAATCGTTATACAGCCCCATTGAGTTGCTACTGCTAAACAGTGAGCCGGTTGAGGTTGCGTAATGTTCCGGTTTTTCCGGCGGACGGACCGAAGACCAGTTCGGATCGCCCTGAACCGCATCTTCCCGCGTCCGGACCAGACCGATGATGCCATCGCTTTGCTCGGTCGAACCTTCAACCGCATCGACATCACTGACGGCGCTATCGAGATCAGAGCCGGTATCAAAATCCTGCGCACAACCCGAGATAATCGCCACCAACAGTGTCACCCTCAGCACCGGCCAATACTTACCCATACCCTACTCCCTGTTATAGCTGCTGGTTAACGTAGCTCAGCATCTGGTCAACGGTTGAAATCACTTTGGAGTTCATTTCGTAAACCCGCTGCGCCTCAATCATGTTGACCAGCTCTTCGGTCACATTCACGTTGGAGGTTTCCAGCATCGACTGGCGGACGCTACCAAAGCCATCAAGCCCTGGGATCCCTTCCTGCGGATCACCGCTTGCGCCTGTCGGCAGGTAAAGGTTCTGGCCAATTGGCTCCAAGCCGCCTGGATTGATGAAGTTAGTCAGGTTGATCTGGCCCAGTACCTGGTTTTCCTGCTGATCGCGAATACGGGCGGACACCTCACCGTCGGTACCGACGGTAATGGCCACGGCATTATCCGGTACCACAATTTCAGGCTCCAGCACATAACCGGCACCCGACGTTACAATCTGGCCTTCGTTACTGACCGTAAACTGGCCGTTTCGGGTATAGCCGATGTTGCCGTCAGGCAGCATGACCTGGAAGAAACCGTCCCCCTCGACCATCATATCGAGAGCATTATCCGTAGTTTGGGTATTGCCCTGGGTGAACACTTTCTGGGTGGCGACCACTTTAGAGCCGGCCCCGAGCATCAAACCTGATGGCAGGGTGGTATCCTGGGTTGCCTGGCCGCCGGGCTGGTTGATGTTCTGGTAGAACAAGTCTTCAAATACCGGGCGGCTTTTCTTGAAACCCACCGTCGAGGCGTTAGCTAGGTTATTGGAAACCGTTGAGATATTGGTTTGCTGGGCATCAAGGCCAGTCTTACTAACCCAAAGAGCTGGATGCATTGGTTAACTCCTCGCTATTATCCGATTCGCATTAATGATGAAGACGCTTTGTCCATGTCTTCTGCGGTTTTCATCAATTTGACTTGCATTTCAAAGTGGCGCTGAAGGTCAATCATGCTGACCATCTCACCCACGGCATTGACGTTGCTGCCTTCCAGAGCGCCGCTGAGCAAGGTTACCCCCGCGTCGGCTTCAAGCCCCTGAGGGTTGGGGGTCGTTGGCTTGAACAGGCCATCGACATCCTTGTATAACTCGTTGTTGTCAGGGTTAACCAGTTTGATCCGGTTAATGATCACCATCGCTTCCGGCGGCGCCCCCTGCGGCAAGATGCTGACCGAGCCGTCTTTCTGAATTTCAATTTTGTTGATTGGGAGCGGCACGAAGATCGGGGCATCGGCATCGCCCAAAATAAGCTGACCATTACTGTTTTGCAGCATGCCCATTTCATCGATCTTCAAATGACCGGCGCGGGTGTAGGCTTCTTGGCCGGATGCATCTTGCACGGCCAGCCAACCGTTACCTTCGACAGCGACATCCATGGCACGACCGGTCATTTTGACCGAGCCCTGCTCGAAGTTGTTGCCCGGACGCTCGGTCATGGCAAAAACCCGGGTCGGCAACCCTTCGCCATAGGCCTGCATACTTCTCGCCTGCTGCAGATCAGCGCGAAAACCCGTGGTATTGACGTTGGCCAAGTTGTTGGCTGCAACCTGCATGCCGTACATATCTTGTTTGGCGCCACTCATGGCAAGAAATAATGCGCGATCCATCTGTCCGTCCCCTCTATCGATAGGCAATAGCAATGCAAAAAGCATACCACCAGAGAAATCACGGCTAATTGACTGATTTTAAAAGATGAAAAGCAAAAAAGGGAGATTAGGAAGCGCAGAGAGGAAAAGTGTTGCCGCTTAACTGACGTTCATGGTCAAGAAACAAACAAATCACAGCAAGGGGAAATCATCGTGTGTCAAAAAACCGACGCGAGCCCATAACAACAGCGGTTATGGGCTTGTCGTCTTGCACTGAACAATTAGCGGATTTGCAAGATGTTCTGCTGCAGCTGGTTGTTCACATCCAAGGCGCGCGAGCTGGCCTGGAAGTTACGCTGGGCGGTGATCAGGTCGACCAGCTCCTGGGTCATATCGATGTTCGACTGCTCCAGGGTACCGTTCTTGATCGAGCCGAATGAGCCTTGCGAGGCATCGCCCCACACGGCTGCGCCCGAATCTTGGGTCACATTCCACAACGTACCGCCAAGCTGGGCCAGGCCTTGCTCATTGGCCACACGGGCCATGGCCACACGGCCAATCACCTTGTCCTTGCCGTTAGAGTACGAGGCCAGGATGTTACCATCGGAGTCAATATCGACATTGGACAGGTAACCTGTGGTTGCACCGTCTTCATCTTCCAGCTTGCGGATTTCAAACGGTGACGCATACTGGGTCGGCTCATCGTAGTTGAAAATCAGGTTCTGGGAACCGTCTGCGCCGCCAAGCTGAATACCCGCCGTCTGGAAATCAACGGTTTGGAAGTTTGGCGGATTGGTTACCAGCTGGCCTCCGGCATCAAACTGTAGATTGTGGCCCAAATGGCCGGCACCGTTATCAACACCATTCTCGATATCGAGGGCTTTTTCACCGCCGCTATCACTGACCGTGTAATACACTTGCCAGGTATTATCAATCGGCGTTTTTACGTAATAGGCCGACATTTTCAGCGGGTTACCCAAGGAGTCATAAATCGTCGAAGAAGTCGATTTGTTATAGGAATCCGGATCAGAGAAATCGAACGGTGTGATCTTCGGCGCTTGTTCGCCGCTCGGCAGGTTCATCGCAACATTCATGTTCTTCGACATGTTCGGCTGGCCGAACGTATCATCGATCGTCATCGGCTTGGGCTCGTAGGAAGCGACCGTATTGGTCTCTTGGTTCACTTCATAGCCAAGCAGGTAATTATTGTCGGAATTGACAATCTCATTGTTGTTGTTGAGGTGGAAAGCACCATTACGGGTCAGGTTGTTGTTCGCCGGCTCGGCCTTGTTAGGCGCGACCGCAAAGAAACCGGTTCCCGAGACACGCAGATCCAGCGGATTATTGGTATAAATGCTCGAGCCTTCGTGGAACTGCTGGGCCACCGTTGCCGTTTGCACACCACCACCGGTCGTGGTCTTCGAGTTTGAGAAGATGGAGTTCGAATAGACATCAGCAAACTCGGCACGCGACTCTTTGAAGCCGTAGGTATTGGCATTAGCAATGTTGTTACTGGTAGTGTTGAGATCTTTTTGGGCCGCACCCAGGCCACTCAGGGCAATATTCATGCTCATCGTTGATTATCCTTTCGCTTGTGCTTTTCCGACCTGAAGTACATCAGCCAAATTGAATTGTTTGTCGAGACCTGCCAGATTCAGCAATACTTGGCCGTCTCCCTGCCCCATCACCACGCTGTTGACGTTGGCATGGGTGAATACGTCGTAGTTCTGTGTTTCGCCGCCGACCAGGCCCGATACCCGAAGTGTATATTGCCCCTCCGGCATCATTTTGCCCTGTTCGTTCTTGCCGTCCCACTCGATATCGTGATCACCGGCCCCTTTGGCGCCTAAGTTGATGGTGCGTACCAGTTCGCCCTGCGGTGTTTCGACCCGCATCATGGCCTGATCGAGCGAGTTAGTCAGACGGACACGACCACTCAGCCCGCCTTCGGTGGCTTTCATACCGGTCGAACTTGGCACCAGTACATCCTGTCCCACCAACGTCGAAGCCTGCAGCGCCTGGTTAGATGTCATCGCGGTGTTGAGCAAGCCGAACTGCTCGTTCATCTGGTTGATACCATCGACCGTGGCAAACGAGGCCATCTGGGCAATCATTTTGTCGTTACCGACCGGCTCGAACGGGTCCTGCTGCGATAACTGCTTGGTCAGCAAAGAGAGGAAATCCTCTTGCTTGAGCTGGTTCTGGCCTGTTGTTTTCTGCTCTTCTTGAACCTTCTTTTCTTGCATCGACTTCAGCTGGTCGAGGTAAGAGAGGTTGTTAGAACCCGCACCGTTGATACTGCTCATTGCCGTTACTCCCTACCTTACTTGCCCATCTGCAATGTTTTCATCAGCATCTGCTTGCTTGCATCTGCCACCTGCACATTGTTCTGGTATGAACGCGATGCCGAAATCATGTTGGCCATCTCTTCCATCACATTGACATTCGGCTTGTAGATATAACCTTCTGCGTTGGCCATCGGGTGATCCGGGTTGTACTCCGCACTCAAAGGCTTTTCGCTCTCGACAATCCCTCTCACCTGAACCGGGACACTCTCGCTACGCTTGTAACTGGCATTCTGCAGCTCGGCGGCAAACACCGGGTGCCTGGCCTTGTAGGTCTCTTCAGCCGAGCTACTGACGCTGTTGGCATTGGCAAGGTTACTGGAAGTGGTATTGAGGCGCACCGACTCAGCACTCATCGCCGAACCCGATACGTTGAAAATATTAAACAAGCTCATTTATTAATCCCCTTTCAGTGCCTTGCTCAGGTTTTTGAATTTTGCCCCGAGAAAATCCAGTGATGCCTGATACTCAATCGAGTTTTGCATAAACAAATTCTGCTCGAGTTGGGCATCAACGGTATTGCCGTCTCCCGTATCCGGCTGGGTTGGCACGCGGTACTTTTGCTCGCCCATAACCTGTGTGGAGGCAGAAATATGCCGACCGTCAGTGCGGCTGAGGCCAACTTTTGCCCCCGAGGTTGCCGCATTGAGGGCCCGCTGGAAGTCAATATCTTTCGCCTTGTACCCCGGCGTATTGGCATTGGCGAGGTTGCTAGCCAGTGTTTCCGCCCGCTTGGCACGCACGCCGACGGTATGCTGGTGAACACCTAATGCTTTATCAAAAGAAATGGACATGTCTGCCTCCAAAATTCGTTATCGAAATGAAAGCAAAGGCTGTGCCAAAAGTTATAAACGAGGGAAATTAGGAGGTTGGCGATGGGCGATGGGCGATGGGCGATGGGCGATGGGCGATGGGCGATGGGCGATCCAAATTGTTTGCAAGAGCCTGACCATGTCAAACTCTTGCTTCTTCTCTAGCCTCTAGCCTCTAGCCTCTAGCCTCCAGCCTCCAGCCTCCAGCCTCTAGCCTCTAGCCTCTAGCCTCTAGCCTCTAGCCTCTAGCCTCTAGCCTCTAGCCAGTTTTACTTGAGCTTGTAGATGATACCCGGGTTACAGCGGATCATTTCGAATTTATCGGTCAAGCCGGTCAGCGACTCCGATGCCCCTAGCAGCAGGTAGCCCCCCGGATTGAGGCTTGCTGCCATCTGGTTAAGCACCTTGGCCTTCATCTCGGGCGAGAAGTAAATCAGCACATTGCGGCAGAAGATCACATCAAACTTGCCCAGCAACGCATAGCTGTCTTTCAAGTTTTGCGGTCGGAAGTTAACCATCCGTTTGACCTTGTCATTCACCTTCAGGCGACCGTCGCCATTATCTTCAAAGAACATCCGACGGCGTTCCATCGACAGTCCCCGACTGAGGGCCAGGTTATCGTAAGCACCGGTGCGGCAGGTCTCCAGCATGGTCTGAGAAATATCCGTCGCCGTGATTTGCACTGGGTTTGCCAGCATCCCCGGCCGACGGTTCTGGGTTTCCAACACGGTCATGGCGATCGAATATGGCTCCTGACCCGATGAGCTGGCCGACGACCATATTTTGATCGGCCGTTTGTTGGCCGCCAACTCCGGCAAGATTCGCTCGGCCAGCACGGTGTAGGGGTAAGTATCTCGAAACCATAACGTCTCGTTGGTTGTCATGGCATCGACCGCGGCGACCCGCAACTCCCGATTACGACCGGCAATCACTACCTGCAACAGTTCAGATAGCGACGCTAATGAAAATTGACTGACTAAAGGGCTGAGCCGGCTTCTTACCAAGTACTGCTTGCTGTCACCCAGGACAATGCCGCACTGGGCTTCCAGGAAACGGCAAAATTCACGGTATTCCTGATCGTTTATCGTTATAGCTGTCATCTACTACTCTGGTATGGTTATTCTGTGCTCGAGTATGCTTATTGTGGCATTGCCGCTTTCACTGCCGCGCCAAGTTCGTCAGGATTGAATTTAGGAATAAAGGCATTCGCTCCGACACGCTCAACCATGGCTTGGTTGAACACCCCGCTCAGGGAGGTATGCAGGATCACATGCAGGTCTTTGAGCTTTGGATCGTTGCGAATCTCAGCGGTCAGGGTGTAGCCGTCCATTTCCGGCATTTCGATATCGGAGATCACCAGAGCCAACTGTTGGTAGATATCCCCTTCCTGAGCCATTTCACGCAGTTTGATGATGGCTTCTTTGCCATCTTTTACCAACACGCATTCACAGCCAATCGACTCTATCGCCCGCTGCACCTGCTTGCGCGCGACACTGGAGTCGTCGGCGACCAGTACCCGCCGTACCGCAGGCATATCTTCAATCAGCTCTTCGAGCACCGTTCCGGTGATATTGGTGTTGACTGGCGAAATCTCGTCGAGGATTTTCTCAACATCCAGAATTTCAACCAGCTCATTATCAATTTCGGTGACCGCCGTCAGGTAGTTCGCCTTCCCGGCCCCTTTCGGCGGCGGAAGGATAGACTCCCAGTTCATATTGATAATACGCTCAACCGAGGAGACCAAGAATCCCTGAATCGAGCGGTTGAACTCAGAAATAATGACAAAGCAGTTGTCGAGATCTTCGATCGGGCGGCCACCTGTTGCCAGGCTCATATCAATAACGGAAATGGTCTGCCCTCGGATATGGGCGATCCCCTTCACCAGCGGATGCAAGTTCGGCATGGTGGTCAATTTCGGGCACTGGAGGACTTCCTTGACTTTAAATACGTTGATCCCATAACGTTGACGTCGATTGAGCCTGAAAGTTAGCAACTCTAGCCTGTTTTGACCAACCAGCTGGGTACGTTGATTCACCGAATCTAATATCCCCGACATATTAAGGCGTCTCCTTGTTGTTTGTTTTTATAATTTGATACGTGTTTACTAAAGAAACAAGTGGTTAAATCACATATCATAGCAAGTTAAAGCTGCTCTACTGAAACACCAGCGCTAGGGCACAGTATCCCATTGTGACTGGCGACATTAAAGAGATAATTACGTGCTTAGCAACTCGCTTAACATCCACCTAATTAGTTTTATCGGCCTACTGCTGTTTTTCTTTAATAGCAATAGCCATGCTGCGGCGGATCAAACGCCTGCCAGCCCCGCCCCCATCAGTATGGCGCCTGAAGCGATCAGTCAGGCCGCCCAGGAGCATGTCACCGCGTTAACCCGCGAGGCAAACGGCACCTTTACGATTTCCGCCCCAAGCCTCGACAACCGGCTGCGCCTGCCGCAATGCCCTGAGCCCCTTACGGCGGATATTCCCAACCAGGGCTCGCTCAGCGGCACCGTTTCGGTGCTCGTTCGCTGCGAGGCGTTAAACTGGCAAATCTACGTGCCGGTTCGGGTCCAACAAGTGCTCGAACGGGTTGTCGCCAAAGCCCCTCTTCCACGGGGGGCGGTCATTACCGCTGCCGATGTCGCCGTCGAACAGGTCGAGCTGCGGCGCCAGCGTGGAGCCTCGTTTGCCAATCCCGAGCAACTGATCGGCTCGAAGGTAAAGCGACCGGTCAGGCTCGGGGAGATCATCCTGGCCAGCGATATCTGCCTGGTATGCCGCAATGATGCGGTACTCATCAAGGCCGGCAATGACGGGCTTTCGATTATCACCGAAGGCACGGCGCTATCGGACGGCTCGCTGGGCGAGCAGATCCGGGTGCAAAACAACCGCTCGAAAAAGGTCATCTCCGGTGTGGTCAGTGCCGTCGGTGAAGTCACGGTTCGCTACTAGTTCGAAATTACCGAAATTTTACGTACAATACCTTAAAGGTTTTGCTATCGTTGCCGATAATACAGTAGCTATAGAGCCTAACTGCACGTTCAAGGAGTTTCTAATGCCTACTATCAATAACATACGCACAAACCAGCCGATGACCTCGGGAGGCCAGGTTTCCAATTCCGAAGCTGGCAAAAGCAAACCGTCTACCGAAGCCAAAGCAACCAGTACCGAGTCTGACTCCGTATCCCTGAGCAGCCAAGGTCAATCTGTGGGCCAGATCCACCAACAGCTTGCGACACAAGAAGCCTTTGACACTGAAAAAGTGAACGCTATCAAAGAAGCGATTGCCAATGGCTCCTACGTCATTGATGCCGACAAATTAGCGGCTAACATGATCAAACTAGAAGACGAATTAAAAGGCCTTTAGGAAACGAGTGAGAGAGTATGTCTACGTCTATAGAGCAGCTTCTTGAACAGCAACAGGTAAACCTGACCTCTCTCACGGCATTGCTCGCGCACGAGCAACAAGCCATTGTCGCCCGCCAGTCGGAACTCATCCTTGAGTGTGCCCAGAAAAAATCAGCACTGATTGATAACATCAAGCTTGTCGACCACCAGCTGGCGGTGCACCCCGAGCAGGCTAGGTTGGCCGAAGGTGGCGATCTGGCGGCGAAAGTGGCCTCATTGAGGGAGATGGCTGACGACTGCAAGTCCACCAATGACGTCAATGGCGAAGCACTGATGCGTGCCCAGCTGAGTTTCCATAAACTCAACAACCTGCTGCAGCAGAGCCGTGGCAAGCACCAAATGACTTACACCAGCGAAGGCATGACCCAGAACACACGCACTCTGGGCACCGATCTGAAAGCGTAAAAAGCCGACTCTAACTTCTTCGCTAACTGTGTATTAGAACATCACTTCTTGGCTTTGGGGAACGGCATAAATTTCCACACTTCCCTGCAAACGCTCCATTTTATTGAGGTCCAGCTGCATCTCTGTCACGTAATTATCACCAACCGGATAACTACGGATCACTTCTGCGCCACGGATACTGCCATCGACGGAGCTATCACTGCTCTCGTAGTTTAACTGCTGGTCATCCATCTCTGAGCGAGCGGAGATCCGGATACCGTAAACCTGCTCGGTCAACTCACGGTAGGCGTCAAGCTTCGATGCCCGCATTGCACGCATTCGCTTCTCTTCCTCACTGCCCCCTGGCTGCTCGCTGATCGATGCATAGCCAACCGCGGTTAAAATGTCGGTGTTACGCACTTCAACCAAAGGCTGACACCCGACCAAAAAAGATAACACCAACAGGCACCAATATCGCATTTTCACTCCTAAGGCTTAATAACTACTGTATTTCTATCGTGGGACAAGGTCTCATCTCGGATGATCCAGCCATTATCCATTCGCATTCTATTGAGGCTATCGAGATCACGGCCGATCCTGTCTGCCGGCAGGAATCCTTGCGCCGAGGCTATCACTACCCGCGAACGGATACCAATAATCCGGGCATTGATCAACACGCCTGCCGACTGGCGCAACATGGTCCCTGCCAATACGTAGTCTACCGGTTGCTCGGCGGAAAGCTTCTGCCAATCACGACTGAGCGCAAAGTCGCCATCCGGCGTTACCTTGATCCCGCCCGTAATCTTGTAGTCAACCACAGTAAACCCGCGCTGCTGCATCTGGTAAATCAGACTCTCCGACACCGCATTGCCCAGCCAGTTGGTCTCATCCATATTTTGCAGGTCAACAAAGGAGGTTACGGCCAATGGCGTGCGGGCCGTCAGGTACTGGTTTGATTCAACCAGTTTGTTAGCCATACCCTCGATGAAGAAATCCATGGTATGCCGCGGCATCTCATCCAAGCTATGTCGGTTACCGGTATAAGGCTCTTTACCGTTATAAATGGGAGAATAGGCACACGATGTTACCAACATTGCCATCAATACAATTACCCATTTTTTCATAATTTACCGCTCCAATTGAAAAGAGACTTCAGACCCATAGCTTGTTATCGTAGCTTCACACAAAAACTTTATTGCTAAACATAAAAAATCAGGAATGCTCTTTGCATTACCTTTGAATACTATGAAAGCCGCCATGCAATCTCATTACCGATAGTGGCACACTCGCTTCAACTCGTAAGCATCCGACTGATAGTTTTTTAGCAATTTTTATACCGAAAGTGGAAGGCATGATAAAAAAGATCCTCCTCATCATTAACAGCCTCTGGCTCATACTTGCCATGCCGGCAAATGCCGCGTGGTATGAAGTCACCGGCTCTGCGGTCATACTGCAAAGTGAAGAGCAAGCTCGCCAGAGCGCGCTGGAAAATGCCGTATTACAGGTGATCCGCTATGCCGGAGCCGATCTTTCCTCCTTCAACCAGGTGAAGCCCTACCTCAAAAACAACCGTGAACATTACCAGTTCAGCGGCAGTGAACTGCGCCAAATCACGGTCACCAAGACGAGGAAGAAAAGCGGCAACCTTTACCTGACAGCACAGATCGAAGTGTTCCCCTCGGCAAGAACTTGCCACAAGGTGCAATATAAAAAAGGGCTATTGCTTGGTGAGTTTGACATTCGCTCTCCACAACATGCCTCGCTAGGCGGGATCTACCAGCTCGGCAACAACTTTACGTCGGTATTGAAGCGCCAGCTGGAAACCCGCTCGCAAAGCTTCGTGGTGGCCGGAACGACCCGGGTCCAAATCAACCCCGGCTACCCTGGCCAAATGGTGATGCTGGCCGAAGATCACGACGCCCAGTACATCATCAATGGCCATATCACCGACCTGACATCGACTCTCGATCAAAAGCTCCTGCGCAGCGATAAAATCAACCGGCAATTTGCTGCCGAACTGCAGCTGCTCGATGGCAAAACGGGTGAAGTCCTGATGCAGAACCAATACCGGGAGGTTGCCAACTGGCCGTTTTCCCGTACCAGCCAGGTCGATACCAGCAGTGCACGCTTCTGGCAGTCGGCCTATGGCCAAGCTATCCAGCGCGTCAGCCAAAACATGATGCTCGATCTGGAAAGCGCCCTGGCCTGCCGGACCAATCTTCCGGAAATTGTCCGCCACTATGGCAATACCGTCCATATCAACCAAGGCCGTAGGCACGGCGTCAAGCAGGGCGATCGGCTTGCCCTGTGGCACAGTGCCGGTTTTATCGATCAGAACGGGATCCCAAGGAACCGCATGGTCCAAACGGAAATCACCCTGGTTGTCGATCGGGTATACGAGAAGTCCGCCGAACTCAGTATCGAGCAAGCTGAGCTGGCCAACAGTGTCCAGCCTGGTGATTTGCTGACCAAACAGATTGAAGATTAGGACTAATCACTTAATTTATTGATATTTTTTTGTATAATGACGGAACTGCTCCCTTAGCTCAGCTGGATAGAGCGTCCCCCTCCTAAGGGGAAGGCCACAGGTTCGACTCCTGTAGGGAGCGCCATCTTCGACAAAGGCCAGCCGGTGAAAATCGGCTGGCCTTTTTTGTTACTTATCAATAATAAAGCCTACTCGCAGCAGGCTTTACCATTTGGCCCCTGTTACCAGGATGCGGTTTAGCAGTAATGGCGCATGAAAAGGTCAATCTGGCTGCGGCCGGTTGCCGGGTTCATGAATACCGCTTTTTCACCCGGAATATAGGAATACTTTCCAGCCGTATTGTAGGCGGAGCGCGAGATGAACTCGACCCAGTTGGTATACAGGCCCACTTTGCCCCGCCCCTTAAAGGCATTGCGGTGCCACTGGCTGTTCCTGCGCAGCAACTCCATATACTCGGGGTGGGTCATACACTGCTGCTCTTTGGCAAATTCGGCGACCACATCGTCTACCCACTGCGGGTTATAGATACGGAAGCCCACGCTCGGGCCCTGGTTTTCCGGGGCCATCAGCTTGACATTGCCCTGCTTGAGCAACTGGTGACGGAAGTAGTTGGCATTTTGCAGACAGTGGGCAAGGATAGTTTGATAGCCTTCAATCCCCATGTACTTCAGCGCGGCATAGGCACCGAATACCCCGACTGCACCGCGTGAGCACTCAATGGTCGATTGCAGGTGGGTCTGGCCCTGAAGATCATGCTCGAAATAAGAGAAATTCTCCGGTTCATTCTCCAGCGCCTTCATATCCTGCTTGTTTTTGATCATCACCAAGCTAGAAGTGTAAGGAACATAGCCCCACTTATGGAAATCCACGGTAAATGAGTCGGCATACTTGAGCTCTTTCACCCGAGAGATCGTCCGCTCGATGCCCGCCAGGGTCACCGGGTTGATATCCAGTGGGTTACGCGCAAAGTCGTAGTCGAGGAAGAAGATCATCGACCACCCCACGGCGGCATCGACATGAATATGTGGTGCCACCTCGACTTCGTACTCTTCACACAAACGGTTACGCAGCTCATAGACCGGCTTGATACGGTCAACCGCAAAGGTATCTGTGGTGCCCATGGTAATCATAATGGTCGGCACCCGGCAATTAACCGCAAAACACGCTCGCAGCTGACGCTCCAGATCCTCGTAGTCCATATCGTGACTATCCGTCACTTTGATACGAATAGTTTTGTCTTTGATATCGACGCCCAGCAACGACAGGTTGGTCATATTGGAGTAATGCCCCCCCTGCGAGTTGATGATTCGAAAATCCGGCACCCGACCCATACCGTGCTGCAGCGCCGTTGGCAGGGATTTTCTCAGCCCCAGCAGATAACCATAGAGATTACAGAAGGTTCCTCCCTGGGTGAAGATACCGGTCGACTGCTCCGGATCATAACCGACCTGGTTGGCAATCTGACGGATCACGTATTTTTCAAGCTGATCGGCCATTCCCGCATATTCGCTGTATGCCAAGTTGGGGTTGGCCATCGCCCCCATCATCGAGCCGTAGATAGCCGGATCACACGGCATGGTCACCACATTCTCCACCGATGACGGGTTCTCCCAGTCCTTCGACAGGGCTGCGGCAAAAGTCAGCATATCATCGGGCATACCATTGGGGACCAGCCGCTGCTGGGCAATCGAGGCATGGCCAGCCAGCAGCTGTTGCAGCGCCAGCCCGTCGGGGTAGGCCGCGATCCGCTCATTGGGGGCAAGCTTTTGCTGGCGGAATTGATGAATACGGTTTAATCCCGGTTCGGAAAAAACCGGCCATTTGGCGGGATCCCGAGAAAAGTAGTCCGCAAATGCCGCATCATAATGACGCTGGAATAGAGAGCCGAGCTGGTTTGCTTCACTGTCGTGTAAAAGTGAAAGACAAGAGTCTGCCATAGTAGTACCTAATATCGTATTAGAGTTTGCTTAAGTGAGGATGTGATGAAAAGGGAGCCGCTAACCGGTGCCATATCCGCCGGCGTCTACGGTCAGCAGCCCCTTGCCTCTGGAAAAATTACGAAACTTTGAAATGCCCTACCATCGAGGCGAGTTCGGTGTTGGCTTTCTCCAAATCATGGGTGACAGCCAGCGTCTGCTCCCCACCCTGTACCAACACCTCGACGATGTCGCGGATCGCCAGCATATTGTTGTTCACCTCTTGCGCCACCGCATTTTGCTCCTCCGCCGCTGTCGATATCTGGCCGCTGAGCTGCTCGATATTACCCACCGCCCCAAACAGGGTTTCAAGGCTGCCCGATACCTCCGAGCTTGTATCTGCTGCCTCTTTGCAGCGCTCGCGGGTGCGCTCCATCGCGGTAACCACATTTTGGGTACCATTTAACAGCTTGGCCAACATCTCGCCGATCTCTGAGGTGCTCTGCTGAGTACGGCCAGCCAGTGCGCGTACTTCATCGGCGACAACGGCAAAACCACGCCCTTGCTCACCCGCCCGCGCAGCTTCAATGGCTGCGTTCAGGGCCAAAAGATTAGTTTGTTCCGCGATCTCGCCAATGACAGACAGAACGGCGCTGATCTGGTTGGCATCCTGGTTCATGTGTTCGATATCAGCTGCCATGACATCAAACTCCTCGATCAACGATGTGACGGTGCTGACCGAATGACTAACGATACCCTGCGACTGGGTCGCTTCGGCGCTGGCGCACTGGGTGATCTCCGTCGACTGAGAGATGCTCTGAGATACCGACTTTGCGGCCTCGCTCATCTGAGTCATCGCCGTCACAACCTGCTCCGTCTCCTGGGAGTGAGCGCCCAACCCCTCCTTGCTTTGCTGAGCCGAGACGCTCAACTGCTCAATACTGGCAGCAATCCCCTGCGAGGCGAGGTTAACCCGCTGCATCATCTGCTGGATATTGCCAATAAACTGATTAAAGCCGACACCGATTTGCGCCAGATCATCCTCACCTTCAGTACTGAGGCGCTGGGTCAGATCACCCTGTCCACTGCTCAAGTTTTGGGCCGCCTGCTTAAGCCGAACCAGTGGCTGGTAGATGCGGTTAAGCAAGAGCGTAACGGCAATGGCGCTGGCCAGGGTCAGCAGTACAATGGCGATCACCGAACTGGAAATCGCATCGCGGACATCTGACAATGCCGTGTACTCATCGATAAACACCATCATGGTCCAGTGGGAACCATCACCCAGTTCAATCCGCTTGAAATAGCCCTTGAAGTCAATATCCAAGTAGTGGATATCCAGCACCCCCTGAGTTTGGCTCGAGAACGCCTCTTCAATGAATCGCCACTGCGGAGTGATCTGCGATGGCCGATAGCCAATGTCAGACGGGTCATCGCTGGCGATAAACACATTGTTGCTGTCGGAGAGGGTGGCAGCACCGCCGGCAAAGTTGACCTGGCTGATTTGCTCTGTCAGTTCGGCCAGAGAGATATCGGTCGTCAGCACCCCTTCACGATTGGCGAGAGGGGTAGAGATACTCACCACCATTTCGCCGGAGACCAGATCAATATAGGGATCACTGATCACTGTGGCGCCCTTGCGCATCGCATTGATGTACCAGTCACGGCTGATAAAAATATCCGACACATCGAAAACGCCGTTATTTCCTCCCTTCGCAGCGAAGGTACGGCCATCCTGATAGGCCACGGCCAAGTTAGCAACGCCATCACTTTTGGCCAGCACGCGAACAAGACTAAGGTTCTCCTGCTCGGTCAATCCCGCATGAAACTCGGAACGGGTGTTCTCCAACAGACCTCGCCTATCTTGCAGCCAGTTTTCTATCTCTCTGACATGGGCTGCCAGTATACCTTCCGTCGTCGCAGTGAGTGATGCCACCATATTTCGCTGCAAGCTATTAATATTTACCATTCCGAGCGTGGTTAAACAGACAGCCATCAATAACATCACTGTCAGGTGTATCCGCGCTTTAAATCCAAGTTTCAGTTTCATCTTGTAAACAATACCAAACATAAATGCCAACTAATCAAGGCAGCACAAATCAAAAAAAAGCATGCTCAATCCAATACGCATGCTGTGTGTACGCTATCTACTTTTTTGCGTTTCAACTCAATACGGCAGGTAAATCATCATTAAGGTGATAGACAACCAGCCTTAGCATGTCCTAGATCTCATGGATCAGGCTTAGCTAACTAGTTACAGCGACCAAGATACTTCAGTGGTTAAACTCACAACCCCGACATTAAATCATGCGCATAAAGTATAATTTGGTGTATCTTGTGGCAGAGAAAAAACAAAGCAACATTATTGACCAGTTAAATGTACATTGTAATGAGATAATAAAATCAGATACCAAGAAAATTGTAACTGCGCGTTGCGAGAAGCCGTACGTGAAGCCGCTGGCGCAAGGGAAGGCAAGGGTTGAGAGACATATCGTACAGCGAGAGGGCCTACCTATATGAAGACCAAAAGATAGGCATCTGAAGGAAGCAAGCTGGCCTTGCGGCTATAATTCGCCACCATGTTGTGGCTTTACCGATTCGTTGCCAATAACAGCTCAAAGCTTGGCTATTGGCAATAGCATGCCACTCGAGCTAACAGAGCAATGTCCTACATCATAAAGTCGATACTGATGTACACATTGCCGAGCTGCCCCAGTTCATGCTCTTTCCAATCATCGAGCGTATCAAACACCCGGTAACCAAAGTCAACACTGGTCTCGGCACTGAACCGGTAACGAATGCCGGTTTGCCCGCCAAAGGTCCAGTCATTTTTATCATGAAGGCCAAATTTGTACCCCAGGCTGCCACCGCCAAACACTTGCCAGTTCCCACTATCGGTAAACGGATATAAATAATCATAAGCAAAATGGATACTGGTTACCCCCGACGAGAAACCATGGGAGTAATTCGCGGCGATTCGATGCTTGTCATCGAAAATCGCCCCAAGGCGAAACACCGGCTCAAACTCGATTGGCGACTCATATTTCGTCCCATCTGTTATTCCTATCCCGACAAATGACTGGGAATCTTTCGTGTTAGCAGCCGAGACTGTAGCAGAGCAAGAAAGTACGCAGGCAACTAGCATCCCCTGATGAAGCCAATGTTTACCCATAATAAAAAACACCGTTTGAAATAATAAGCAAAAACTACCGCAACACGCTTTGGTGAAAAAGGTTTAATGGCGTTAATTCACATGAAAGTTCGTTGAAAGGATGGCGGAAACGCCTGCGGGATAAGCAGAAAAGCTAAAAAGAACTATCCCCAAGCAAGCTCAAGATGCAGGTTCAGCGAGAATTTATAAGCTTACAGACATAGCATTGCATGCGCTGACAACCCTCTGAATCCTGCACATTGAGGTAACTTGGGTGTAAATACGAAAAAACCCCGCCTAAGCGAGGTTTTAAAATTTGGTGGAGCTAGGCGGGATCGAACCGCCGACCTCTTGCATGCCATGCAAGCGCTCTCCCAGCTGAGCTATAGCCCCAAATCTTGAAGCTGATAATAAAAACTTAGTTAAATCATGTCAATAGGGGCAGTTCTAACAATGAAAGCAAAGCGACCATTTCGTGATAAAAATCACACACCAAGCCAACCAAACGCTCAAAAAACAATCGTTAGTCATTGATATATAGGATTTTTAAAAGTTAACAACCCATCTATCAATACGAACGAGTCTATTAACTATCAAAAAAAACGGAAGAGCCTTGCTCTTCCGCTTCTTGTTATCACCAGCTAAACCAGATTAGCTATTGGCTTCACGCTCAGCGATGAACGCCAACGCCATCTTGATACGAGCCGCAACGCGCTCTTTACCAATCAGCTGCATGACCGCATCAACCGATGGAGACTGGCCTTGACCAGTCACAGATACGCGCAGTGGCATACCCACTTTACCCATACCTAACTCAAGCTCTTCACACGTTTCTTTGATCACATTATGAAGGTTTTCAGTTGTCCACTCTTCAAGAGCTTCAACTTTAGCCAAAGCCAGCTCAAGCGCTTCTTTCGCAACTGGACGCAGGTGCTTCTTCGCCGCGCCAGCTTCAAACTCGCTAAAGTCCTGGTAGAAGTAACGAGACTGCTCAGCAAGCTCAATCAGAGTATTACAACGCTCGCCGACCAGCTTGATCACATCCGTTACCGCCGGGCCTTGAGAAGAATCGATTTCTTTCTGATCCAAGTGCCACTGCAGGTACTTGGCAACATACTCAGGCTCTGCCGTCTTAATGTAGTGGTTGTTCAACCACAGCAGTTTGTCTGTATTGAACGCAGACGCTGACTTGCTGATTGAGTCTAGGCTAAATAGCTTGATCATTTCTTCTAGCGAGAAGATTTCCTGATCACCGTGCGACCAACCCAAGCGAACCAGGTAGTTAAGAAGAGCCTGAGGCAGGTAGCCTTCGTCACGGTATTGCATCACGCTTACCGCGCCATGGCGCTTAGATAGCTTCGCACCATCATCACCCAGAATCATTGCACAGTGTGCAAACTCAGGCACAGGTGCGCCTAGCGCTTGGTAAATATTGATCTGGCGCGGGGTGTTGTTAATGTGGTCTTCACCACGAACAACTTGGGTGATACCCATGTCCCAGTCATCGACAACAACACAGAAGTTGTACGTCGGGCTGCCATCAGTACGGCGAATGATAAGATCATCCAGCTCGCTATTAGCAATTTCAATACGACCACGAACGTGATCATCAAACACCACCGTACCCTCTTTCGGGTTACGGAAACGAATAACGAACGGGGATGCTTCCGTCGCCGCAGCATTCGCCGCCACAATCTTAGGGTGGTTAGCATCGTAGCGAGGCTTCAAGCCCGCAGCCATCTGCTCTTCACGAATTTCGTCCAACAGCTCTTTCGGGCAGTAACACTTGTACGCCTTATCTTCAGCAAGCAGTTGATCAATTAGCTGGTTGTAACGATCAAAACGTTTGGTCTGGTAGTATGGACCTTCATCCCAATCCAAGCCCAACCATTCCATACCTTCAAGAATGGCATCGATCGCTTCCTGTGTAGAGCGTTCCAGGTCGGTGTCTTCGATACGAAGCACAAATTCGCCACCCATGTGTTTAGCAAACAACCAAGAATATAGAGCCGTACGTGCACCACCTACGTGCAAAAAGCCTGTTGGGCTCGGTGCAAAGCGAGTTTTAACCGTCATTGAACATTACCTAGTTTATGGATAGGCAGGGGCGCGGAAATCACGCCACTGCAAAAAAATATGGCGGATATTCTATCACTGTTAACCAAATCTACAATCTTATCTCTTTGAAGGAGGACTATCAGGCCCCCTCCCCTTGCAACCGACGCTTCCGAGCATACATTTTGCCCCCCAGAGGCTCCCCCAACAGTTCCCCAAGGAGCTTCATGATGCTTGGTTTAGCGAGAATGACCCGATTGATAGGCAAGCAGGAACAGGATTATAAGCAACAGAAGAGATGCATTCATTGCGACAACGATAAAATGACTCACTCTTGGACTTTTTAAACACCTAAAAATTTACAATGGTAATCCCTTCGCCCCCAGTTATCTTAAAAATAAAACCTCATGAATAGATTAATAATTTTTCTTATTAATTTACTCGGCAAAAATAATAGCTAGAAAAACACAAAACATTGAATAAAAATAAAAAAAACATCAAACAACAAATGTACACTTAATTAATTGTATAAATTTAGGTCAATTTTCGAAATTTTTTTGATCTTTTCCTTTTCCTATACATAAACTGAAATGAAGCGATAAGCAACGGAGTTAATTATCTGAATTTAAGCAATGGACGGCTTGCTCTCTTACATCTAATGACTAATTGAGGTTTGTATGAAAAATGTAATTGTTGTAGCAGTGGCCACATTATTATTTATGTCAGGTAATGCCATGGCTAACTCAAGTAATAGTTCTGGTGGAGCTAAGGCAGCCTCGGCAACAGGACCATGGGTTGAGTGCCTATTACCGGATGGAAAGGTAGATTATACTCCATTGATGATCTGCAAGCTGCAAAAGAAGGGCACGGTAAAATACTAGTTCTGCTTGCGGGAGTGGGATCCTCTCCACTCCCAATATAAATCACTGTTGGACCACCCAGTCAATAAAGGCCGCTCTTTTTTCAGCCGGTAAACGTAGGAAATCTGCCTGTAGTAAAATTAGCGCTTGATCAGTGGATAGTGCCGTGCTCGGTTTTCGGGCTGACGGGGTTGCCACTGCGGTGGTTGCCGTTACAGCCATTGTTGTTTCGCCATATTTAAGCGTAGGTTGTTGTACCTTAGCTGCTGCAACAAACCCTTGCTCGAGATTATAATCATCTAGCTCGCGCTCATAATCACGTACAATACCCGCACCTCGGGGTAGAACAGCTTGATGGAATTCGGAAAAATAATTACCGGCTTTTTCTATTCTAAATGATGGTTCTTTATCAAAGCCTTTAATTTGGTCCTCACGAATAATTGACCGACTCGCACTGACATTAAGATCACTGTCTGATACATTAAACGTCAACACCACCGGTTGCGTTAGGAATTTCTTAAACTCCCCATTATAGGAAACCAACTTTGAAACACGCGTAATCAACTGATTAGGACCATCATCTAACTCAATTTTACTTGGCGCTTTCGAGAAAGCTCCCAACGGCTTACCATTAATGGCCAAGAGTTCAACATCTCGGTCAAAAGACACATTAACCGCAGCTTGTGAGTTTGTTGCCATGAGCAAAGCAGCCATTCCCAGCCACGTCTTCAATTTTACTTTCATATGTCCCTCTTAATGAAAATGCGAGCATCCCGAAAGATGCCCGCAATATGTTTTCTAATCAGTGTTACGCACAATTAGAAGTAGTATTCAGCACCGAATAGGAAGCGTGTGCCGTCTGCGCCCTTATCATTACCTAGCATGTCGTAGTTACGCACGTCGAAGTAAATCGCTGTGCTTGGTAGCAAGTACATCACACGACCAGTGATTGCCTGAGAACCTACGTCTTTCGTCGTCACCTCAGTACCGTTAATTTTTTTCGTTACCGCTTTATCTGTGTCAGATGTTGCTGCATAACCAATCTTATACACCCAAGTCTGATCCATCATGTACGCCACAGTTGCAGAGTATGCATCTTGCTGATTATCAGTAGCATCGTTCCACATCGGCTTATAAGCGGCTGTTAAAGTAAAGTCGCCTAGATTCAGGCTACCACCTACGATAGCGTAAGAGATGTCACCTGTTAGTGTCTTATCGCCAACTTTAGTTTCAGCATCTTGCTGGTTGTAGTAACCTGCATGAATATTGAAGTTGTTGCCGGTGTAACCCGCCGCAATCGAAGCAACCATTTCATCCGTTGACGTATTCATACCGCTAAGAGTTGCCTGAATTTTCACGCCGCCCCAGTTGGCAGAGTCAAAACGAATGGTGTGGTTGGCACGGTCAGCAAAGCCCGCATCAATGGCATTGTGCCAGTCGAACACATTACCCAGGCCAGGGTTGGTGTGTGGATAGTCAACGTAATCGTAAGCAGCAACTAGCTGACGACCGTATTTGATTTGACCAATACCATCGAACTCAAAACCTACGTATGTGTCACGGCCACCGAATGCACCAAAGCCATCATTGTTACCTTCGCCGCCGTTATCAGCATTGCCTGTTTCCATCTGGTAGATGAAAGCCGGTGCCATTGCGTCGTACTCTACTTTACCGCGAATACCGATACGTGATTCGATTTCAACGTTAACGTTATTATCTTCATCCGATGCATCGGCACTCCAAAACTGCAGGTTACCTGCTGCCTGTCCGTAAAGGACAACGTTCTCACCCATCAATTCGATGGCTGCATTTGCATTACTTGCTACTGCGGTCATTGCAATGGCCGCGCCTAATAGAGAACGTTTGAACATTTTATCCATGGAAAACTCCTAAAAATACTAGCTGTGTTTACTTGTGCCCAAAAGGTTGGCCGCCGTGGGCAACAAGTAACTCTCCCGATATGTCAGCCGGATGGATACTCCGACCAAATCATATTTTTTAGTTCTGAGTTGAACTGCTGTGTAACTTCACCCCTAAGACTACTTTCACAACAAAAAACATCAAATAGAACTTAATTTATTCTTCGAAAAATATGACTCAGTGCAAACTTTAAGCTGATTAGTGATCCGGATCAACACAACAAGCACACACTCAAACCAAAAACAAAAAAACCTTTTTTTTCATATACATGGTCACATATGGCGCAGTATGGAATTGTTAAATGCACATTTTGGCTACCTCTTGTAGAATTGTTCTACATCTCATCACCACAACATAAAACAGCACAAAACCGCACAAAACCGCTTTGCGTTTCGAGGTAAAAATTAACCACAAAAAAAGTCACAGACATAAAAAAAAACGGCTCTAAAGACATAGCTTTAGAGCCGTTTACCGTTAATTCCGTTAATAAATTATATTTTGACGTTTTTAACGAGCCATGAAATCGACCAGTGCCTGCTCATCCCAAACCTCAATGCCAAGCTCTTGAGCCTTAACAAGTTTTGACCCAGCAGCTTCCCCAGCCACCAGCAAGTCAGTCTTCTTCGATACACTGCCCGTCACTTTGGCACCAAGGTTTTGCAGGGCAGCTTTAGCCTCCGAGCGCGTAAGCTGAGACAAACTACCGGTCAAGACCACCGTCTTGCCATCTAAAGGCAATTCAACATCAGCATCGCGCTTTACAATCGCTGGCCAGTGAATACCCACCTCGATAAGCTCGTTGATCACGGCCAGGTTGTGCTCTTCCCGGAAGAAATTGTAGACATGGGCAGCAACGATCTCACCTACGTCCTGTACCTCTATCAGCTTTTCTTTACTCGCAGACTCAATGGCTGGCAAGGTTTCGAAGTGCGAGGCCAAATTAGCGGCTGTTGCCTCACCCACCTCTCGAATGCCGAGTGAATACAAGAAACGCGGCAGCGTAGTCTGTTTGGAAGCGGACAAGGAATCCACCAGTTTTTGCGCGGACTTCGGCCCCATTCGTTCCAGTACCGTCAATACCCCGGCCGAAAGCTTGAACAAATCAGCCGGGGTTGCCACCATTTCGCGATCCACCAACTGCTCAATGATCTTTTCACCACAGCCATCCACATCCAGCGCTTTACGAGAGACAAAGTGCTTCAAGGCTTCTTTGCGCTGTGCCTGACAGAAAAGGCCACCGGAGCAACGGGCAACGGCTTCACCCTCGACCCGTTCAACCTTGGATTCACACACCGGGCAAGATTCCGGGAAGACAATCGGCATGGCATCAGCCGGACGGCGAGATTCAACCACAGAAGCAATCTGCGGGATCACATCACCGGCACGGCGGATCACCACGGTATCTCCAACCATGACGCCAAGGCGGGCAATTTCATCGGCATTGTGCAGGGTGGCATTACTTACCGTCACCCCACCGACAAACACAGGTTCCAGTTTTGCCACCGGGGTGATGGCACCGGTGCGGCCGACTTGGAACTCGACGTTGTTAAGTGTCGTCAGCTCTTCCTGCGCCGGGAACTTATACGCGATAGCCCAACGCGGGGCCCGGGCAACAAAGCCGAGCCGCTGCTGAATAGCGATATCGTCAACCTTGATCACTACGCCATCAATTTCATAAGGCAGCGCTTCACGTTTGTTGCCGATTTCCTGATGGTAAGCAATCACTTCACCCATATTGGCAAGCCGGCGGATCTCAGGACACATCGGCAATCCCCAGCCTTTGAGCTGCACGAGGCGGTCATACTGACTTGGGACCAGCTCGATTCCTTCGACCACGCCCACGGAATAGGCATAAAAACTCAAAGGTCGGGTTGCGGTGATCTTAGAGTCCAACTGACGCAGACTGCCCGCTGCCGCGTTACGCGGATTGGCAAAAGTCTTCTCTCCTTTTTTGAGTGCTTTTTCATTCAGCGCCTCAAAGCCTTTTTTCGGCATGAAAACTTCGCCGCGGACTTCCAACCGCTCAGGCCAGCCCTCACCCCGGAGCTTCAATGGTATCGAGCGGATGGTGCGAACATTTTCGGTAATGTTTTCACCCGTGGTGCCATCACCGCGGGTCGCAGCCTGTGTCAGTACCCCGTTCTCATACATCAAACTCACAGCCAGGCCATCTAGCTTCGGCTCACAGCAGTAGGTAAGGGAAGGCTCAGACAACAGGCGATCCAGCATTCGCTTTTCAAACGCGTGAAGATCATCGTCATTGAAGGCATTGTCCAGTGACAACATTGGGATTTCATGGGTGATCTGGGTAAAGCCGTCAAGCGGCTTACCACCAACACGCTGGCTCGGTGAATCAACCGTCACTAGCTCTGGATTTTCCGCCTCAATCGCCAGCAACTGCTGCATCATCCGGTCGTATTCCACATCCGGTATTTCCGGGTTGTCTTCTACGTAATAGCGGTGACCGTGATAGGCAAGTAGTTCGCGCAGCTCATCGAGCTGCTGCTGAATGTCGTGGCTCATAAGTGTACCTGTGCTTATACCAAGCGTTTCACCTCAAAGGGTGTTGCTTGGGGAGGATATAAAAAAACAAGGCCCCTTATACCTATATGTATAAAGGGCCAATTTGTGTTCGTTAGGCGCTACAACAGCTAACTAGTTAACTAACAGTGTAGCGTTGGGCTTTGTCGCGATAGCCGCTGATACGGTGCGGCGTGATGAGGTTACGCTCATGATCAAGCACATCACCGCCTAAGCTATCAGCAATGCGCTGGACGGTTTGCAGCATCAAATTGAAGTTTTGATCAGCGCGGCCTACCTCGCAAGGCAGCATCAAATAAAAAGCGACACCCGGTGTTTCAAAGCTTTCGCTACCCCCTTGCGGGAAATGGGCAGGATGCACCATGTTCGTCACGCTAAAGATAGCTGGCCCGGTTCCCGCCGCATCCGCATGGCGATGGTAAACGGAGTTCTCACCAAAGATCAGGTGGTTTTGCTCAAACGCGTTGAACAGACGGCTACCGCGGAACAACTCGCCATTACGGGCATGAACATTCAATACCAAGTAATCAGGAGGAAGGACTTCTTTCTCGGCTGGTTTCTGCGGCTCTTCAACAGGCTCAGTTGACTCTACTGCAGGCTCTGCAGCCACAACGGGTTCAGAAGCCTCAGCATGTAATGCCTCGGTCGGTGAGTCCGTGGCATCAAGCTTGCTCGTCACCGGCTCCGCCGAGGCAGGCATTGCTGATTCAGCTGCAGCCGATTGCGATTTAGCTTCAACGCCAAGAGCTGCAGCTTGTTCAGCCGCTGGCGACAATGAATTATCAAGCACCGGTTCGTCTTCAACCGTAACTTGCTCAGCGCTTGCGACATTTAAAACAGGCTCCACTTTCTCAACCGTCCGAGCGGACTGCTGCTGAGGTTGTGGATGACTTGGCGGCTCTGCAACTGCCACACTCTCTGCCTGCGAAGAGGCCGGCTCTGGAGCTTGCGGCTCGGCAGCCACTGGCTTATCAGCACGCGTGACCGCGGCTGGTGCACTCTGCACTGCAACCGGCGAGGCAGCAACAACCGCTGGCTGCTCCGGGGCCGCTCCGTCCAGCAACGGGTCAGCATCCAGCTTCGCACCAAAGTGCAATTCTGGTTCTTTCCTTTCATGACGAGGCGCTTCAGCATTGAGGGGCTCAGAGTTAACAACTCTCACACTACCGACCCCATCCTTATCAAAACCTTCCGAATCTCGGGCAGCCTTATCCAACTTGCCCAGTGGTTTCTCACCAAATTTAGCAGGCTTTTCCTTCCTGCTGCTCCACAAACCGTGAAGCAACAACCCTGCAATGGCAAGAGCACCGACAATAATAAGAACCAGACGCAATTCCTGCATATGAATACTCTGAATTTACTTGTAACCCATTACCGGGTAAATCAACATCCAGATTACATCCTCTGGATAAAACCAGTGGGGTAACCTCTACTACTTAGCTTGGCACTTTTTTATCACAGCCTGACATGGCGTTATGACAATACCGTGCAAATTAAAAGCCAACATCAGCCCTTTACTGAAGCAGTATACAACAGTCATTATGGACTTAACTTTACTCTAATGTATCAAAACTCAAATCAGAATGAGAAGGTGAATGTCGTTATTCGTGCAAGATAGTGCTACCGTGCACAAAAATGTACAAGCTTTGACCACTTTTGCCGCCAGCTGACGCACTCATCACGGCGTTAATTTGCTTACAGCAACGATTCACCGTTACTATCACAGCCAACACCGAAATATACACTCTCGTTTCTTGCCAAGGAGCCTATATGCAATCACCCCGGCAACCCACCCCTCAACGTTCTGCCCCGCTGAGTGGTGCCGGTTATTTCTTTCGCGGTATTTCACTGGCGACCCAGCCGGGCACGCGACGCTTCGTTCTTTTTCCGCTGCTGATCAATATCGTGTTGTTCGGCACGGCCTTTGGGCTGGTATTAAGCCAGCTGGGTACCTGGATTGATGGCTGGATGAGTCAGCTACCCAGTTGGCTCGACTGGCTGTCTTATCTACTGTGGCCTTTGCTGGCCATCGCGACGCTGGTGACCTTCTCTTATCTGTTCAGTACCATCGCCAACTGGATTGCCGCCCCATTCAATGGCCTGCTAGCCGAACACCTGGAAGCCAAACTGACGGGACAGAAGGCGCCGGACACCGGGATCACCGGCGTGATGAAAGATCTGCCACGTATCATGCACCGCGAGTGGGTGAAACTGAAATATTACCTGCCAAAGGCGATCGGGCTGTTCATTTTGCTATGGATCCCGGCCATTGGCCAAACCATCGGCCCGGTACTGTGGTTCCTGTTCAGCGCTTGGATGATGAGTATCCAGTATGCTGACTACCCGTTTGATAACCACAAAGTACCATTTCCGGCCATGCGCGATGCGCTGAAAACCAAGCGCGGCACCTCGCTGAGCTTCGGCAGCCTGGTGATGCTGTTTACCATGACTCCGGTTCTCAACCTGTTTGTCATGCCGGTTGCGGTATGCGGCGCGACAGCCATGTGGGTCGACCATTACCGCGAGCAGCATAGAAACTATTGATCCGGCAATAGGCTATTGGCCATAGGCGAGCGGGATGAAGTCGCTCGTCTACACATATCCTATAGTTACCACCTCCAAACGGCGTTCCCATACTATACTCTTTGCTCTTCCTATAGCCCATCGCCGCTCTCGCCTATAGCCGTTATATTCCGATATTCACCCCACTCACCGCTCACTCTGCTTGAAACTTGTTCGGCGATACCAACAGTCCCATATAACAATAAGATATAACTACAAATTACTTTGCAAACGCCGTTTAAGGGTTATGCTTAACGTGTCTTATGTTTTTAACGCGTTACGAAGGAACGACAACAATGAGCAAGATTTACGAAGATAACTCCCTAACAATCGGTAATACTCCGCTCGTTCGCCTTAACCGAGTCAGTAAAGGTAACGTATTGGCTAAAATTGAGGCTCGCAACCCTAGCTTCAGCGTAAAGTGTCGTATCGGTGCCAATATGATTTGGGATGCCGAGAAAAAAGGCATTTTGAAAGAAGGTGTCGAGCTTGTTGAACCAACAAGTGGCAATACCGGTATTGCTCTTGCTTTTGTTGCCGCTGCACGTGGTTATAAGCTAACCCTGACCATGCCTGAGAGCATGAGCCTTGAGCGTCGTAAGCTACTAAAAGCCCTAGGTGCAAACCTTGTACTGACCGAAGCGCCAAAAGGAATGAAAGGGGCTATCGAGAAGGCGGAAGAAATTGTCGCCTCCAACCCTAACAAATACCTGCTGCTGCAGCAGTTCAACAACCCGGCCAACCCAGAGATCCACGAAAAGACCACGGGCCCTGAGATTTGGGATGCCACTGATGGCGAAATCGATGTCTTCGTCTCTGGTGTGGGAACAGGCGGCACACTGACTGGCGTAAGCCGCTTCATCAAGCAGCAGAAAGGCAAGGCAATCACCACAGTTGCGGTGGAGCCAACAGAATCACCGGTTATCACCCAGGCGCTTAACGGCGAAGAAATCAAGCCGGCTCCCCACAAGATCCAAGGCATCGGTGCAGGCTTTATTCCCGGTAACCTGGAGCTTGATTTGATTGATGAGGTTGAACGCGTGAGCTCGGAAGATGCTATCGATATGGCACGCCGCCTGATGGAAGAAGAAGGCATCTTGGCAGGCATTTCTTCTGGCGCCGCAGTGGTAGCAGCAAACCGCATTGCTGAGCACCCGGAATATGCAGGTAAAAACATTGTTGTAGTGCTACCGAGTTCAGGTGAGCGTTACCTGTCATCAGCCCTGTTTGCCGGCATCTTTACCGATAAAGAAACCCAACAGTGATCACACTTTTAGGTGTTACCACTCTGATTGTTACCCAAAAGCCTCCCTATGGGGGGCTTTTTTGTTGCATTTTGCCCCTAGCTTTAATATAAATCCGTTGTGTTTTATTTCTAGCTTCAAAATAAAGCGGTCAAAAATCGGACGGCCAGAGGTTGGAACAGAGAGAAAAGTCACAAAAAATTGACTTGGATTAATCTCAAACACCGAACTGTTGGGTAGTTTATAATCCCAGATAGCGAGCTTAACATAAACAGGTTAAGCTTACTTTCAGTTACGTTAATATTAAATAAATAATATCTATATCGGGGTGAAAAATGTATCAGAAGCAAGTTGAGATCACTGCAGAAAACGGTCTACACACTCGTCCAGCTGCTCAGTTCGTTAAAGAAGCTAAAGCTTTCGACGCTGACATCACAGTGACTTCAAACGGCAAAAGCGCAAGCGCGAAAAGCCTATTCAAGCTTCAGACTCTAGGTCTAGTAAAAGGCACAGTAGTAACTATCGCTGCTGAAGGTGCTCAGGCTCAACAAGCTGTTGACCACCTAGTTGCTCTAATGGACGAACTGCACTAATCCGCAGTCTGTTTATTACTTCCCCTAGTTTTAAGTCAATTTAAGGTAAGGCTATGATTTCAGGTATCCTGGCATCTCCTGGTATTGCTTTTGGTAAAGCACTACTTCTGCAGGAAGAAGAGATTGTTCTAAACAAAGCTCCTGTCGCTGCAGACCAAATCGAGAACGAAATTCAGCGTTTCTTCGATGCTCGAAAAAAATCTTCTGAGCAACTAGAAGTTATCAAAGAAAAAGCACGCGCAACCTTCGGTGAAGAGAAGGAAGCCATCTTTGAAGGCCACATCATGCTGCTGGAAGATGAAGAGCTTGAAGAAGAAATCATAGCCTTCATTAAAGACAACAATGCTTCTGCAGATCTTGCTATTCACTCTATCATCGAAGAGCAAGCATCTACGCTGGAATCATTGGATGATGAATACCTGAAAGAGCGCGCAACGGACATCCGTGATATCGGTAACCGCTTTGTGAAAAACGCACTGGGTATCAGCATCGTCAACCTAAGCGCTATCAACGAAGAAGTGATCCTGGTTGCTAACGACCTGACCCCTTCTGAAACGGCGCAAATCAACCTAGATTACGTACTTGGCTTCATCACTGATATCGGTGGTCGTACTTCGCACACCTCTATCATGGCGCGTTCTCTAGAACTACCTGCCATCGTAGGTACTAACAACATCACAGCTCAGGTTAAGAACGGCGATATGCTGATTCTTGATGCAATCAACAACAAGATTGTGATCAACCCATCTGATGCTGAACTAACCAAATTCAAAGCGATCCGTGACGCGCACGTTGCCGAGAAAGAAGAACTGGCTAAGCTAAAAGACCTGCCAGCTATCACCCTTGACGGCAAGCAAGTAGAAGTTTGCGGTAACATCGGTACAGTAAAAGACTGTGACGGCGTTAACCGTAACGGTGGTGAAGGTGTTGGCCTTTACCGTACTGAATTCTTGTTCATGGACCGCGACGCACTTCCTACCGAGGAAGAGCAGTACGCAGCTTACAAAGAAGTTGCGGAAGCAATGCATGGCGAGCCAGTGATCATCCGTACTATGGATATCGGTGGTGACAAAGATCTACCGTACATGGATCTGCCACAAGAAATGAACCCATTCCTAGGCTGGCGTGCGGTTCGTATCAGCCTTGACCGTCGCGAAATCCTACGTGACCAGCTACGCGGTATCCTACGTGCATCTGCACATGGTAAGATCCGTATCATGTTCCCGATGATTATCTCTGTTGAGGAAATTCGCGAACTGAAAGCTGCGATTGAAGAGTACAAAGCAGAGCTTCGTGCTGAAGGCCACGCGTTCGATGAAAACATCGAGATCGGTGTAATGGTTGAGACCCCTGCTGCTGCAGCGATTGCTCACCACCTGGCAAAAGAAGTTGAGTTCTTTAGTATTGGTACTAACGACTTAACCCAGTATACTCTTGCTGTTGACCGTGGTAATGAGCTGATTTCTCACCTTTACAACCCACTATCACCTGCAGTCCTAACTGTGATCAAGCAAGTTATCGACGCTTCTCACAAAGAAGGCAAGTGGACAGGTATGTGTGGCGAGCTAGCGGGTGATGAGCGTGCAACCCTACTACTACTAGGTATGGGTCTGGACGAATTCAGCATGAGTGGAATTTCGATTCCTCGCGTTAAGAAGATTATCCGCAACGCTAATTTTGCTGACGTTAAAGCAATGGCTGAGCAGGCGCTTGCTATGCCTACTGCTGCTGAAATTGAAGCTCACGTAGAAAAATTCATCGCAGAAAAGACCATCTGCTAATATAGCTGCAGATAAAATAACAACGCTTAGGAGCAACGATATGGGTCTGTTTGACAAATTGAAGAAGCTGGTTTCTGATGACAACACTGAAGCTGGTGCTATCGAAATCATCGCACCACTTTCTGGTGAAATCGTAAACATCGAAGATGTGCCAGATGTTGTTTTCGCAGAAAAAATCGTTGGTGACGGTATCGCTATCAAACCTGCTGGCAACAAAATGGTTGCACCAGTAAACGGTACTATCGGCAAGATCTTTGAAACTAACCACGCTTTCTCTATCGAGTCTGACGACGGCATCGAGCTATTCGTTCACTTCGGTATCGACACTGTTGAACTGAAAGGTGAAGGCTTCACTCGCATCGCTGAAGAAGGCCAAACAGTTAAAGTTGGTGACACTATCATCGAATTCGATCTAGCGCTTCTAGAAGAGAAAGCGAAATCAACTCTGACTCCAGTTGTTATCTCTAACATGGACGAAATCAAAGAGCTGAACAAACTTTCTGGCGCAACAACTGTGGGTGAAACTCCAGTTCTTCGCATCAAGAAGTAAGATTGTCACAATCTTTGCCAAAAGCGCTGCCCTCGGGCGGCGCTTTTTGTTTTTCCGTTTGCAGCAGCAAAAATTCGCCAACAAGTACCACAAATCAGTCGCCCACCTCAGCTAAAAACAGACGTTTAATCAAAGATAGTTAATCTTTTTGTATAAAAAACATCCAGCACTATAATTAATTAAGCTATCAATAATAAAATTAGCAATGTTAGTGATTTCTTGTGCACTCTAACCGAAATCACGCAAATTTATTCAAAATGGAGTTAACGGTGATGCTACAACGGTTAGTTTTTGGGTGCTTTCTAATCACATGTGCCTACTCTTCACTGGCCACTCCGATTGCGTGTCTGGATATCGGTAACGGCAACGGCTCAGCAGACATGAGCTGTGTGGTAAATTCAGGGGACATATACACATGGCAAGCTGCCGATCCCGTCACCCCGTCCGCTGAGAAGTCATATACCCATACTATCGGACGGGTTGCTAATGACCGGGTTGAAGATGTCGCCAGTGTTCTCGCTTTTTTATTTGATACCGGAATTTCAACTGACGGCGGCGTTAACCCTCAATATTGGAATTTTCTACTGGATCCTACCGGCAGCCAAACCGCGCTAAATTTAATGGGCAAATCGGACGACAACTATGGCTCGCTTACCGATGCCGGAGGGTTTACAAGTGGCTCATTTTCTATCCCAGATCCGGCCACAATCATGACGGTCAAAAGTGCAACATCCTTTTCTATAAATATTTTCAGTTCACAGCAGCAGCGAGGGGATTGGTCGACAGCAGGGATCACCAATGGTGGTGGTAACCAGCCAGCATTATCCCATATCTCTTATTGGGAAAGCGGTTCTTTACTCAGTACCTATTTAGCTTCCATCCCAACACCGTCTCTGCTAACTACTTTGACTCCCCCTCTGGACCCTACCCCTTTACCTTCAACGCTGACTTCATTAAGTCCTCCTTTGGCGACAGTTCCGGCGCTTTTTTCCCTGACGCTGTTGGGTCCTTCTAGTGCACCAATTCCTACACTTGCTTCCTTCACTGCACCAGCAACCCCGTCAGCGGCGATCTCTGAGCCACCTTCGTCTGCTTTATTTTCTCTCGCCCTACTGTTAACTGGGTTCTCTCGTTTTCGGCAGATAACGCGCAACGGGTGATTTGATGCGCCATGGCGCATCGAGAGTAAGCTGGATGAATTGCCGTTCATAAAAAACGGGAGCCAAATGGCTCCCGTTGACTGTCACAGCGCGAAGCGAAAACCTTAACACTGTTGTGAAGCTAGGCCCCGCCCCTAATCCTATAGCGAGTTAAGTATCTCTACCGATGGTGCAAAGAAGTAAGCACCGGTTACCGCCGTCGTAAAACGCAGCAACTGATCGGTTTTGCCGTCGGTGTGGCCGTACATGCTCTCCAGCATGGCCTTGAAGTTGTGTTGAGTATGGCAGTAGGCAATGAACAGCAGACCGTGATCACCGCTGACAGAGCCATACGGCAGGCTATGGCGGACAATCTTCAGCCCCTTGCCTTCTTCCTTGATATCCACCCGGCCAACGTGTGAGGCGGCCGGTACGTCTTCCAGCTCAACCGAGTCAGGTTTGGTTCGACCCACGACTTTCTCCTGCGCCTGGATGTTCAAGCGGTTCCAAGCCGGAAGGTTGTGGACAAAGCGCTGCAGCATCACAAAACTACCACCGGCAAAGTCACCCTCTTTGATCAGGGCGACGTCTTGGCGCGCTTCTAGGGTGTTCGGATTCTCGGTACCGTCAATGAAGTCAGTCATATCGCGCGAATCAAGGTATTTGAAACCGTAGGTTTCATCCATGATTTCAACGTGCTCAGCAACAGGCGAGATAAACTGGCGCAACAGGTAGAAGTTCAGATCATGTCGGCTTGAATTGACATGAAGCAACACATCGCCACCGGTTGCCGGTGCCGTGATCTCGCCTTCACCTAGCGGGACAAACTCCTCGAACTCGGCCGGCGAGCCTTTTTCCAGTGAGGCCCAGAATGCCTGACCAAAAGCGATACTGGCTCTTAGCTCAGCCCCCGGCTGCTGGCTGTTGATCTCGTCAACCAGAGTGTGGACTTGTTTACAACGCTCAACAAGCGCCTTGGTATCACCTGTTGCCTTGATAACAACATACAATGCGAACGGTCCTGCTTCAGGCAAAATCAGAGGTTGTGCCGTAGCCATATTTTTCTCCTAACTTATTATCATCGCTGATACCCAACCCGGGCATACAACATTATGTATTTCAAAGTATAACGAGAATAGCTTAAGGAAAATTGATCATTATCAGCAGAGCAGGAATACGCCAGGCAAATCAGTAACCCCATATCTTTGACCCGCTCTCGCCCTCGCCGGTCTCGGGAGCAGCCACGGTAGAAAACCGCTTTGCTGTTCAATTTGTGTCTATTTTACCCTGCTAAGCTGGAGTAAAATTTATACAAACACAACCCATTAGCTCAAACCAATAATAAGGATAAGATCATGGAAACGGGTTCATCATCATTTCCGACCAAAGAGGTCGCAGGTACCCTCTACCAAGCAAATCAGACCCAGAAACTGGTGAATATTCACCAGGCCAGCATGAACAAGTTCGAAGACGATCCGCAGGAAGATCCGGATACCGTCGTCATCACGGCCGACACCAAAGCACAGACCCAAGAAGAGCAATTGATCATCAAGAAAAAAGTCGCCGATGCGATAAACGATCACCTGCCTAACAAGCCTGACTTCTACAGCCAGAGCATCACCCCTGATCCCGGCACAGGCAGCGGCAATGTGCTTGATACCTCTGTATAAATCTGCCGGCTGAGCACAACATCAGAATCTACAGACACCCAAAAGCAAAAAGCCCGCTGTTGCGGGCTTTTTTAGTATAGGGTGCGGGCAGCAAATACCTTACACCGACGTCACTTCGACCTGGAGCTTCACTTGCTTATCGCCATTGTTGTCCAAGCCTTCAAACATGGTCGGAGTATTCAGGCCCGTTGACAATGTTGGCGACACCAGTGTACGCCAGCCACCATCATCAAGACGCTCCTGGACCTTGAACGCAATTTTGACCTCTTCGGCCGAGACCTCCAGCAGCTCTGCGCTTCCGACCAGTTCCCGGCGACTATCTTCACTATCGATATTACTACCAAAAAAGACCGTCTCTTCACCAGGCAGTAGTGACAGTGAGGTATTAACCGACTGGGTACTTCCAGACGCACCAGTCAGTTCAAAATTCACATCTAATAGCCAGTCGGCCATGGCTAACGGGCTTAGCAGTGCGCTGAACAGCACCAACCCTTTACCCCAGTCATTCATTGTCTTTACCTCTCTACGGGCTTGTCCGCAAATGTATTTCTGACCCTGGAGCTTCTGAGCAGGTACCCTCCAAGCCAGAATGTCAGCAGCAGGCTGACCGCCCGGGTCCAGCTGAAGGCCCCGTGGGTCAACATCAGCTGATACATTTGCAAAACACAATCTGTTGTATAACTCAGCAGCAGGATCCCTTTCCCATGCAGCCATACGAAATTAATTAGTTTTTTATTTTTGTGGCGGTATCCGGCCATCCACATATAGATAAGTGCCGGAAGGCCTAATAGCATTGCCAGATAAAGGTTATCTCGCAACGGATATAAAATCTCCAAGACCTGGGCCCCTTGTTCGCGGCTTGCGCCCGCCATGACAAAAACCACCCAGCCTTTGGCACTGAACAACCAACACAGCCATAACATGGTCGAAGGTTTCAACAAGCCATGCTTGTCATAGGCGTCTATCGGATATATCACTTACTTTCCCCGTTTCTCACTGCTTACTGTGCAATGGAGGCTTACCCCTGATATTTCAATAGCCAACTTTGTCTATGGCCGTTGTGGGGATCATTCTAAAGCGGGACCGATATAACAACACTGTTCAGTACTAGGCACACCTTAATCTATCTGGTCGCAACTACCAGCCAAAGTGGTAAATTCTGTGGTTCAACGCACTATTTGGGTAGTCGTCTTGTCGACATGATCACGTTTTGTGGGATGAGAATGACGAATTTTCTAGTTTTCTTACAAAAGTCACATCAGAAATAAATATGCTCAGTTTCTAACGCTTTAGTGGAATATCCATTAATATTCATTGTGTTAATGAATATTTTACCACCATTACCCCTTGTTCAGTTTCTGTTCATACAATGTAAGATTCCTACCACTTTGGAAGGCGGGGAAGACAGAAAAGTGCCAATTGATATTGGCAGCGGTATAATCGACCCAAAGAAATCATGGATCGGACAAACAATGGCAACCAGCAAAAATCAAGGGGCGCCGTCCCCAGAGACCCAAGCAGAGGCAATGAAGATTGCCCGTGCGACGCAAAAACCAGGCCAGACCAAAGAACAGACCAAGCTGATCGCTCAAGGGATCCAGCACGGTATTGAGCAATATAAGAAACAACAAAAAGCCAAAGCCCGCGAGCGGGACAAGCTGCGTAAAAAACAAGCCAGAGATAAATCGCAAGATATTGAACAGCCCGCTACAGATGCGCCAGCAGCAGAACAAGTGGTTGTGAGTAAACAACATTGGCTACCCTGGCTATTGCTTATTGCCTCTTGGGTTGGGTTTATTGGCTACCTTCAATTCAGTTAACGCATATGAGGATTCATGGATGACTCAACAACAAAGTTTTCGTTATTTTCCTCTGCTAGCACTTCTGACTGTTCTCACCGGGTGCGGCAGCCCGAATTCGGCCTACAGCCACACGGTAAAAGTCAATCAAATCTGTGGTGAGAAACCAAACTGTGTCAGCACGCTGGATAACCGCGAAGAGCACGCTTTGGCCCCTTTTGAACTCAGTAAAACAGGGCTGGAGCAATGGGCGCATATCGAGAAACTGGCGCTTTCCCTTCCCGGTGCCTCCCTCGCTAAACGCACTGACGATTACCTTCATGTAGAGTGCACCAGCAAAGTCTTCCGCTTTGTTGATGATTTTGAGGTACAACGGCAATCAGGGCAGCTTACCGTCCGCTCGGAATCCCGCACGGGATATTCCGATTTCGGTGTCAACCGTAAGCGCGCCGAGGCATTCCGGAAGCTGTTGGCACAAGAAGGTTACCTGAAAAATTAGCCATAGCAGGCACACCTCTACAGTTGCAAACGATTCTCAATTAGATCTAAAATAAGCTCAATGGCAAATGGAGGATCGAGATGAGTATCGCCAGTTATTTGATGTTCGGCATCTTGGGATTCCTTACCATGCTCGTGATCCAAGGGCTAGAAGCTGCTGTTCAGATCCCTGGAGCTTCCTCTGCGCTCACGTCGTGGTTAGCGATTTATGGCACTTGGTTAGCCGTTATTGCCCATGGGGTTTATCTGTGGTGCAAAAACCCAGCCCACAGAATCGAGTAGGAGGAGGCCTCACGGCCTCCGTCCTCTCACACCACCGTACAAGCGTGGGTCGCATACGGCGGTTCCGAATATATTTTCAGTGACTCATACCCATCTCTCAATGAGTACATGCCCATC
>NZ_PYME01000020.1:0-114310 GCF_003025515.1 Photobacterium gaetbulicola
TGCCGTTTGCTTCCTTCAGATCCCACCTCACGGTGGACACCCTTGCATAGGCTAACGGTTCTCGCTCGACTGAGCCCGTAGAGGACTTTCACCTCCTAGAACAACGCCATGCTCGGCGCACCATAAAGAAGCCATTTTATTTTAAATGGCTTCTAATAAAAACCATATGGCTTCCCCAGCACAAGCCATTATTTACTTTTAATTCCATTACTGCCGCCTATCTTTCAATCATTAGAGATAATAAACGATTCAATCCATTTCACGATGTAACAATCAATTAAGCCAAATAACAAACATTAAAAATCTGAAAACAAATAAAATTTACACAAACAATAATTATCGCAGATCAATAATTAACCAAGATTAATTCATATAAAGTAACCGCCATAAAAATTAATTCACCTAAAAAGGAAGCTCAATATGAAAAACACAATTATTGCTCTTGGTGTATCGGCAGCACTTTCCCTCCCGGCAATTGCCAACGATAATGAAAGCACAATTATTGATGGTATGGACTTTGGCCCGCTCGCCCAACTGGTAGGGACTTGGATTTCCGCCGAAGCCGGTGGTGTTGATATTGCCCCGGCACAAAAGGAGTTAGATGTTGCAGCAGGCTCACCAGCGGTAACGCCCTTCTACGAAACCATCACCTTTGAAGTCGCCGCAGATGCAACCAATGCCAGTGACCAGTACCTCGTTGCGCTATATTACAAACAGGAAGTCTTCCGTAAGGCCGACGATTCCAAATTCCATGATCAGCGCGGTTACTTTATCTATGATAAAGCCAACCAGAAAGTCTATAACTCATTTTGTGTACCAAGAAATACCTGTGTCACGGCAGAAGGAGCAGCCGGTAATCAAATGACCTTGATTGCCTCAGAACGTGGTATCGCAGAATCAGACTACATGGCAAAAAATGCAACTACGACCGACTTTACCATGAGTATTCAAATTGAAGATGACAAGATGACCTATTCTCAGACCACATTGTTAGATATTTATGGTCAGTCGGTTTCTCACACAGACTCAAGTATTTTGGTGAAAGTCGAATAACATCGAAATACCACCAACACCTTAACGGTTATATTGAACCTTATATTAAGGGCCAAAGAAGAAGAGCGATACTGACGCTCAGTATCACTCTTCACCTTATCTAGCTACCGGAAGCTTATTTTCTCGCTTAACTTTTAGCATCAGTCTGGCGGCAATAACTCCGTAGACCACAGCCTGCCCCCAAAGCTGTCCCCATAAGGGCAAGACTTGATTAAAATCGGCTCCCATTTGGTTTATCCGCAGAAAAGCATTGATCGCCGGGGTAGATGGAGCCAGTTGGGCCAGCAATGAGATAGGCGCAGGGATCATTTCAACCGGCCAAATAAAGCCAGTCGAAAACACTAGCGGTAATGAGCTTAGCAATACGACCACCGTTGCCAACTCGCGCCGGGGGATCAATTGCCCCAAAATCATGCCCAGGAAGATCACCGCAAGCAAAAATGGCAGGGTTAGCAAAGCCAGATCCGTTATCGATGCCAACCGGCTGATATGGTAATAGCTGAAGCTAAACCCAAAGTAATACATAACCAATGGCAGGTAGATCAGGCTAAACACGATCCCCCTGACCAATACCACCCGCCTTGCGGGGTAATGCACCCAGTAGCCAATTTTTCCTGCGCGCAAGTACTCATTCTGGCCTCCGCCCAGTAACCCTACAGCGATCAGTAACGTTTGGTGAAGGATCAACACAAAGACCGCCGGCACGACGTAATTCACGTAGCCCATCGTCGGGTTAAATACTGGCTGGGCATTGAGCTTAACCGCCGTGTAACGCTCGGCGGCCAATGCCATGTCACTGCCAGTCATCACCATTCTGGCAACTTTCACCTCTGCACCAAGGGTCCCTGCGACTGTCGCGAGCCCTTCTGCAATAGTGCCGTACACCAGAAAATAAGCGGCATCACCGCCGTAGGCCAAGGTCGGGCTTTTGCCAAGCAACACATCCCGCTGGAAATCTTTCGGGATCACCAGCACCCCTTGTACTTTGCCCTGATTGACCATTGCCTTGGCGGCATCAATTGACTCCGCCCGTGCAGTAATCATAACCTGGGGAGTCGCATCGACCATCCGCTCGAGTTTGCGCCCTAATTCAGACTGATCCAAGTTGACCACCACGATTTGCTGCTGCCGCGGCAACTGGTGGATATAGGGTAGCGGATAGAGAAACGAGTAAATCAACACCCCGCCAAACACCGTGAATAAAATCGAGGGGTTAGAGAAAATGGCCTTGAACTCAAACTTAAACAATGAACGCCAACTCATACGCCCCCCTCTTGTCTCTTACTCAATTGGCTTACCCGCCAAGCCGCCAGCAGCCAAGTAAACAAAAATGCCGTTAAGCTCAGTATCTGCGGCACAGCCCAAGCGATGCCCACACCATGGTTTACCTGATGCAACTGGACATCGAGATAATGGGTAACGGGTAGCATTGCCCGCCAGACCAGGGCAAAACTCGGCATGTCCGTAGCCGGAAAGGTGACACCGACAAAAGCAAAGGCCGGTGCGGTAAAGCCAGCCGCCAAGCTCATTGCTTTGGTTGCGTCGAGGGTAAACAAGTAGAACAGGCACGCAACACCCTGGCAAGCCAAGATCATCAACAACTGTGCCAGCGATAAAATCCACCACTGACCATGCATCGGCCAATCCAGCACACCATACATAGTGGCGAGAAAAATGCTGCCTTGGATAAAAAACAACAAGGTATAAGGCATCAGTTTGGCGATTAAGTGGCGCTGGGGGTTGGTCTCCAGCCACCTGTTGAGGCCACTTCTGCGCTGCTCGGCCGACAAGGCAATAATGGTGGTGATCACTATTGCAATTTGCCAAATCGCCGGGATAGTTGCCGAAACCAGGAATTGGCCGTAGTGGCTGTTGGCATTGTACAGCGGCGTGATCTGGCTTCGAACAGGGACGGCTTGGCCCAATGCCTGCTGGGGCACTCGGCTACCCGCGACCATATTCCTCAAGGTGTCAATTTGCGCGTTGAGGGTTCCATGTGCCAGGGTGACTGCCGAGTTCACCAACTTGCCAATAAGCACGAACTGGCTGTTATAAAACACCGTTGCCGTTGGTGATTTACCCAGTTTGGTATCCTGCTCCAAGTTCGCAGGGATCACCACCAGGGCGTAAATGTCCCCTCCCCTCAAGGCATGGCTGCCTTCCGCAACGGAGGCATAGGCATTGGACACGGCCAAGGTCGGGTTAGCATCATAGTAACGCACCAGCTGGCGCGACAGTTGGCTGTGGTCCAAATCAACCACGCCAATAGGCAAATCTCTGGCAATGCCCGCAGAGAATATGCCCCAAATGACTGCGAACAGCGCCAGGGGCAGCCATGTTGTCAGCGACAGCAGCCAGCGCTCTTCCCGGATCAGCCGCCATTCACGGGCGAGTTGTCTGTTCATTTACTTGCAATCACACTCATGCCGACACGCAGCCCAGCCACCGGCTCAACAGGGCGCGCTTCCACTTCGAACGTGCGCATATCAAACCCCTGAGCGGCATCCGTTGTACGCCAGGTGGCAAAATCCCCCATCACCGCAACATGTGTCACCTTGAAGGTATAGTCCTTGTCACCAAGAGCCGGCACGGTTGCCGCAAACTCACTGCCTTGCTGGAAATACTTCAAATTGTCTTCACGAACATTGAATACCGCCCAGGCGTCATCCATATCCACAACGCTCACCACCGGGAACCCTTGAGGGGCCAGCTCGCCTTCGTGCAGCAACACTTGGCTCACTTCGCCGTCAAACCAGCTAGAGATCTGGGTATCTGCCGCGTAGGCTTCTACTTCCGCTACCGCACCAGCCGCCATCCTGACCTTTTCGGCCGCCGCGCGTTTTGTTTCTACCCGCGCTCCTTCTTTGGCCATAGTGTACATCTGGTAGGCCGCTTGCTCGGTGTAGCGGGCGGCTTGCCACTGGGTATAGGCTTCATCGCGTTTCTGCTCTGCCATCACCCCCTCGTTGAAGAGGTTATCAACTCGACGGTAGGTTTTCGCCATCAAGCTGGCCGCCGCTTTGGCTTTTTGCCATTGGTCCCGCGCTGCAGCGATTTCCTGGGATCGTGCTCCGTGCTCTGCCTGTTGGGACATTGCATCGGCCGCCTGTTCACCGGCACGGGCCTGCTCGAGTTTGGCATCAATTTCCGGGCTCGAGAGCGTGAAGATCAAATCTCCTTTCGCAACCTTATCGCCTTTGCGCACCAGCACTTGCTCGATACGTCCCGGCACCTTGGATGAAATATTGTAATGCTGGGCTTCGATTTGCCCCTGCATACGGATAGGGGCCGGCTGATAGGCCAGCCAAAACTGATAACCTAGCCAGCCAACCACTGCGGTACCTGTTACTACAGTGGCGATCAACGTCGCGCGTGATTTGCCGTTTCTCATGACTGAACCTCTAACCCCTGATATTGCTGATATTGATTAAAACTGTTGATTTCACTACTGACCGCCAGCAAGCGGGCCAAAGAGATAACATATTGGTAAGCCGCTGCGGCACGCTGGGTTTTCACACTTGCCAAATACAGCTCTGCGTCAACAACATCCAGCGATGTCGACAGGCCTTGGCTGAATGCTTTCTCTCTAAGGCTCACGTTTTCTTTGGCAAGAGCCAAGCTCGACGCCAACCCGTTATATTCTTCCAGTGACTGCATCGCCTCCCGGTAGGTTTTCTCAACCAGTACCGTAAGATCCTGCTCCGCCTGCGCACGGAGGTAATTCACCTGGGTGACCGCGCTGTGCGCGGCTTTTACCTTGCCTGACCGTCCCGAGCTATCAATCAGCGGAATATTGACCCCAACGCCAATCGCCCAGTCCGGCGCCGTTTTCGCTGCCAGCGTATCGTCCTCGTGGAGGTTGTAATTACCGTACAGGTACACTTCTGGGTAATACTTGCCCTTCTCGGCCGCCATCAAGCCTTGGGCCTGTTTTTTCTTGGCATCGAGGATTTGCAGACCGGGATAGCCAGCCAGCGTCTTATTCAAAAACGACGACATAGGAGGCAGCGACTCGTTGACAAACAACGAAGAGGACGGCACCGCGGGAGCTTCGGCTTTGATCAATTTGGTCAAGGCAACTTGGGCAATTTCCAGATCCCGTTGCGCTTTCTGGCGCTCTACCCGCGCCTTGTCATAAGACGCTTGTGCCTGCAGGCGTTCAACTTTGGCTACCTGGCCTTGCTGCTCCAGCTTCTTGGCACGCTCGTAATGCTGCTTGAGACCATTTTCTACCTCGATACGGGTATCCAGTACTTGCTGGGTCAAAGCCACTCCAAAATAGAACTTGGAGAGATCCTCAAAGGTTGCCTGCTGTTTCATCGCAAGTAACTGGGTGGCTTCTTCCGTTTGCCCTTTGGCAATATCCTGCGCCGCGGTGATCCGGCCGCCGGTAAAAATGGGCCATACCGCGCGGATTGAGCTGGTGAAAACCTCACGCTTGGTCAGCTGTGATGTAAACAGCTGATCGAAAATTGGTAAGCCGGAAACAACATCGCCGATAGGCATGCTCTCAATTAGATCAGAAGGCTTAATTTCGACCGGCTTGTCGAGCCGGGTGTATTTCGCCGTTGCGCTGATGGAGGGTAGATACAAATCCCGCGCGGCATCTTGCATGCTTCGGGTTCGCTCAATATTGGCTCGCTCGGCAGCAAGGCCATCATTTTGGCTGACGATAGCCTGCCAAGCCTCAAGAAAGCTGACAGGTTGCTGGGCCTTTGCTGGCGTTGCCACAGCAAAAGATGAAAGATGTGGGTCATTATCAATGGTGTCATTGGCACTGGCTGCTGCCGGTACCGCCATCATCGCCCAGCAGGTAAGCACCGCAGCTGGCGTTAATCTCATTGTGAAATACCTATATGCCTGTATCAGTGGCTAGATATATCAATTTTAGAGTAATAACTCTAAAAATCAATGACCGTGATGCAAGTCACGTAATGTGAATAGAAATTATTGGGCAGCCTTAGCTGCCCAAATTGAGGATAAATCAAAAATGCAATTTCAGCCCAACCGCAAACCCGTTGTTGCCAAAGGCTGTTGGGTTGGCGTATTGGTCTTTCGACTCCCAAATCACCGAAGCATACGGCGAGAACTGCTTGAAGCCTTTATATTCAGCGGTCAATTCCGCTTCTGCAAATTCCGCTTTATGGCCAAGCGCCTTAGCGACATTTCGGGTTGAGCTTCTCACAAAGTGAAAATGCGCGGCACGTAGATTGATATCCCACCCTGTTGACTGATAACCCAGCACGAGATCTTTGCGGTCAACATCCGAGGTTGCATAGCTGATACGATCCAACTTGCTAGATAAACCGCGATCAAAGCGATACATTGCAAAGGCATAGAACCCATTGCCATGGTTGTACATACCGCCAAAGCCAGACTTCAGCATCGAGCGATGACCATCGTCGAACTGATACTTCGCCAGTGGACCAGCGGCCATTTTCTGGCTAATTGGCACAAAGTACATAAACCCAGGAGCAAAGAATGAATCGACGCTGTTTGCATCGGCCAGATCACCTTCAATAGGAATAAAGCCATTCTTGCGCATGTCCTTCGCCCAGCTGTGATACTCCAGTGTCGTCATCAACAAACCAGGACCAACCTTGCCAAAATTACTGCCAAATTCCATATAATCACGGCTGAAATGGCCTCGATGCTCAGACACTATTTTTAGGTCATGACTCGCAATAGGCTCCTCGCCAAACGCCCACACATTGGTCGTCAGCAGAAGTCCTGCTGTAATTAGCATTTTACTGTTCATCATATGTCCAAATTACAAGGCGCGACCGACTTCATAACCTTCCCAGATAGCGGCCATTATCGTGCGCGCTTCTTGGCTATCACCGATATTAAACACTTCGCCGGCGTCAACTTGGTTGGCAATCTCATCAAACAATTTGCTATTGGCCTGGTAGCCCATTGCCAAAATGACATGTTCAGCGTCGATGCCGGTTGTGTCATCACCTCGGCGTACTTCGACTCCCGAATCGGTCACTTTATTCAGCGCAGTACTGGTTAGCACTTCTACCTTTTCTTTAACCAGCAACTCCTTGAGCATCTGATAATTGGCAAAGCAGGTTCCGTGCGGACCGCCTATAATATCGTCAGCCGCATCAACCAAGGTCACTATTTTGCCCCTTTGAGCAAGCCACAATGCGGTTTCGGCACCAACAAGACCTGCGCCAACAACGGCGACCTTATCACCCGTGATCACATCAGGTTGCATCAATACGTCTTCTGCAATGGCAACATGCGTTTTGTCTGCCCCTTCCAACCAGGCAGGAATGGTTGGACGAGAGCCCGTCGCAAACACCACACTATCTGGCTGCTCTTGGTTGATAGTGTCGAGATCGGCTGCAACATTCATACGAACGTCAACGCCTTTGCGGGACATTTCGCCTTCAAACCAGGTAATGAGCTGTGCATCATCATGCTTGAATGGCGCCTGGCTGCCAGGAATGACATTGCCGCCCAACTGGGATGATTTTTCAAACAACACAACATCGTGACCACGGTCAGCAGCGATCCGAGCAGTTTCCATGCCGCCGACACCACCGCCGACAACCACAACTTTCTTCTGCCTGAAAGCAGGGGTTAGTCTGTACTCTTCTTCACGTCCACAAGCTGGGTTAACGGCGCAAGATAGGTTACCCACTTCAGCCATCCGACCAAGACAGCCAAGGTGACAGGAAAGACATGGGCGTACTTCCTCAAACCTCCCACCCCGGATCTTATTGACAACTTCCGGATCAGCCAGCAGAGGACGCCCCATGGAAATTCCGTCAGCAGCCCCTTCACTGACCGCGCGAGCAGCCAAGTCTGGGTTTTCCATACGACCTGCCATGATGACTGGAATGTCGACCACTTCAGAGACGGCTTTGCAGTATGGTTTGTACATGCCCGGTTCAAAGTAGTTAGGCGGATGGTTCCAGTACCATGAATCATAAGTACCGGCATCCACGTTCAACGCATCGAAGCCCGCATCCTGCAGGAATTTTGCCGCACGCAGTCCTTCTTCAATATCGCGGCCGACTTCTTCAGCCTGCTCTCCAGGCAAGATCCCCTGGCCGAATCCCTTCATGTTACCTTTTACCGAGTAGCGCAAGCTCACCGGAAAATCCTGGCCACAGACCGCTTTAATTCCCTGTACGATTTCCACCGCAAAACGATAACGGTTTTCGAAACTACCGCCGTATTGGTCGCTACGCTTGTTAAAGAACTCCATCGTGAACTGATCAAGCAGGTAGCCTTCATGAACGGCATGGATTTCCACTCCATCGAACCCCGCCTTTTGCGCGATCGCCGCTGATTCAACAAACTTGCCGATGAAATACTGGACTTCTTCGGTTGTCAGTTCGCGGTGAGTGATGCTGGGATCAAAACGATTGGGGGCCTGCGATGGCGCAACGGACTTTTCCTCAGGGGTAAAGCCAGGAATGCATGAGCGTCCCCACCCAGCGGTCAGCTGGGCAAAAATTTTCGTGCCATAGGCATGCACGCGCTCTGTCAGCTCTTTACCGGCACGAATATAAGAGATGGGGTGGATTGTCGGGCATGGAAGAGAAGGCAATGGAAACTGTTCAAGTTCATTTTCCACCATCTGTACACCAGTGATAATCAAGCCAACACCACCACGAGCTCGAGCAGTGTAGTATTCAATCCCACGTTGATTATATGCGCCATCAGAATCGACACAGCCCAGGGTCCCCATCGGGGCCATAGAGTAGCGATTTTTTAGCTTAAGCTTAGCGATTTTCATCGGCTCAAACAAAACGCTATGTTCTTGTCTTAACATTTTAAAATGCTCCAGTCTTTTTTGTCGGTGTTTTAGACACCTACAGAATCTGCAGCGATTACAACAATTTATGAGATGAGTTTCTTTGCCATGCACGACCTCTTCTTTGCTATTTACGCCAACAAATTGAGGATTTGACATGGATCAGCTTCCTCTCCCCAAGCTAAATCAACTTGGGTTGCATTACGCAAAAGCAGGTTAAACGCAAAATTTATGCTAATCATTTCGCATAAAAAAGTGTGCCTAAAAAGGCACACTCTATTACAGAAACTATTTATTATTTATCTTTGAAGATAGAATTATCATGCATAAGCATTCAGCAGCAGGTTCTTCTCACAACAATTTAACCTCTTATTTTATTATTCAATCAATTACCAATTGTATTGGATGCCGAAAGATACCGACGTCTCTTGATGTGGGTTCATATCAATACCAAAATAATCGAAAGCAAAATAAGATATATGCACGAGTTTGCCGGTTGCCGCCCATTTCTTGCTGTTTCCTATTGGTGAGGTTAATTTAGCAACCCCTTTTAAATATTCCACATCGGTTCCTTCACTGTTAGAACCGTTAAAATATTCAGTACCCAGCATTACCCTAGTACCATTCGAGGCTATTTTTCCACTAATTCTCGGGTAGAAAAAATACCCGTCAAATTCGCTTTCTCCCAAATCATTCAGACCATCTTTACCCAACTTGGCGGAAAAAATGTAATTTAAAACAGGTGTAAAAGACCATTTTCCCCACTGATAACCGGCACTTAAACCCACTGAACCCAAGCTATAACCAAATTTTCCGATATCGGTATGAGTAATGTCGCGATCAATACCATAATAATTCCAGCCAAGTTGAAAAGACGAGGTGACGTCCCATTGTTGACTAAATAAACCGTTAACTTCCAGTAACTCCCGTCCATAGGGTGTTTGATCATGCCCCTTATCCGTACCATTAAGCTTGCCTACAACTGCCTCAATAAACGAGAAATAGGTACTGTTGCCTAAACGTCCGGCTGTCACTGTATCAAAGTACAAATTTTGCCCTGAAACTTGGTGGCTACTCCCACTATTGGTCGTTGTTCCTGACGTTGACTGAAAAGAAGCTGATGTAGTTGTTGCATAATGCTGCCAGAAAGAGTCTTCATTCAGACTATTTGCATTGACAGATATAGAGACGGTAGGAATAAGAAGTGTAATAAAAAATAATTTTTTCATTTCAAACCTAATGATTTATTTTAATAATTAACTTATAGGCCTGAATAATATGTAGACGAGAAAACTGGTTCCATGATCAAGCCGCCACTTATTTCACCATGGCGTACTTTGCAAAACTGTTGGCGTTTAAAGACAAGCTTATTACATGCTGAGCATATAAAAACACAGCCGCTCAAAAAAGAACAAATAAACCCTTACTAAAATAGCCATCAATATAATACTATACTGTTAGCATACAGTAACTTATTTACTTACAAACAATTTTTTCATCCCCTGCAACTCAATAAAACCAAACTACAAAGTGCCGAATAGCTGGCAATAAAGCCGAGCACATTATCCCAAACTCTCCGTGAGTAGTTGTTCAACATCACTAGGGGCACTTTTTTATCATTCTGGACTATTTACGTTCGATATTCGAAGGGCTATAACCTGTCCAGCGCTTGAAGGCGCGCGAAAAGGTACTGATATCAGAAAAACCCAACTGATAGGCAATCTCGGTAATACTGCAGTCAGATTGACTAAGCAACTGCAGTGAACGCTCCAATTTGTACTTTTCAAGCACGCTTCTGTAAGTCGTACCCTCATCGGCTAGCCTTCTATTCAGGGTCCGTACACTAAATGACAGCTGTCTGGCTACATCGTCTATCGTTGTATCACTGAGACTTTTCATTTGATTCAGCACGCTGTGTATCTGTAAGAAGATGTCCTCTCGAATCACCTTTGCTGTCTGCTTGATAACGATGGGTTTGATCGCCAAGTAAATATCGGAATTAGCCGTAACTATCTTGGTATTTAAAACATTTCGGGGAATAATTATCTTGCGAACAGGTGAACCGGTTACAATATCGCAGTTCATAATCTGTTCAAACTTAGCCTTATTCTCTTCTGTATAAGGCCAGCTATTGAGTCCAACCTTCAATCCAAGGTCTTCCCGACCAACGGCTTTGTAGACAATCTGCATAAGCACAGCGATGAACAATGTCACCCCCACATAGGTGACTACCGACTCCTTATTCAATGGCTCCCGATTGATAACCCATAACTCCGCATGCCCCTGAATCGTATAAGACAGCTTCAGGTGAATAGGTGCTCCCACAGACATCGAGTATTTGCAGGCATCACTAATCAATGTATTCAGATCAGGAGCAGCCCATAGTAGCAATGAAAAGCTGTCAAACGTTAAGGGTTGAACATATTTGGCGGCTACAAGAGAAAAAGTTGGGTCTTTACTGTCAAGCACCATCTGATGGTGGATCCCCCTGACCGTTCTCACATCCAAATGATCGATATTATTACTCGATTGCGAGAAATAATTACTCAACTTGAGTCCGTATTGTTCCGCCGCTTGTTTTATTAATGTTAACCAACCATGATGTAAATAATATGACTTACTGTTTCTTTCACTATTAACTAACGCCATAACCCTGATTCATAATTTCGATAAGTTTGTAATATATTACGATCTATATATATAAACCTCCATATCAACATTTATAATGATGTGATAGCTATCATACTTTTTCACCCTGTCCGACTTAGCCAACCAGTTGGCGTAAAGTGCAAAGATTACCCCAACAATCCTGCTTATCATTCCTGCAACACAATACAACAACACCCCACTACGACTGTGTTATCAAGCAGTCTTATTGATAACGAGGTTACTCATGAGTAATTGGCAATTGGCCTATAATGAAAAGTTCATTTCTGTCGAACAGGCAGCAAAAAAAATCAAATCCAATGACAAAATATGGGCTGGTGGATTATTATCTACACCTTATTTCTTTTTGAAAGAATTAGAAAAACGTCATACCGAGCTTAAAGGCTGTAAACTATATACGGGACTACTGACCACTCCTTTTGACTTTCTAAAACCAGAATATGCACCTCATCTTGAGCACCATAGTTTATTTATGGGGCCTCTGGAGCGTAAGATCCAAAAAACAGGCAATATTAGCCATACCAATTTCCACTTTTCCCAAATGGGGTCGCTTTTCAGCCACCTAGGACACAATGTCGTGGTCGTTGAAATGACACCGCCAAACGAAAACGGCTACCTGAGCATGGGCGCTTGCGGCGGTGTCGGTACACCCGATGCGCTAAAACATGCCGATACCGTTATCGCAGTCATCAACAAATTCCAACCATTCATCGGTGCGGAAGAAAATCTCGTTCATATTAATGATATCACCTGGGTTACTGAGGGCCATCACCCGATTGCCGGCCCTAAGCCGCAGGCCCCTTCAGAGCTGGAAGTCTCGATTGCCGAGCACGTCTTGCCATTTGTCAAAGACAACATGACTATCCAAATCGGTATCGGCACCATCTCAAATGCTATGGGGATGGCACTGAAAGGGCACAAAGGCCTGGGTATCCATACCGAAATGTTCACCGAGTCTATGATGGAGCTGTGCAAGGCAGGAGCGGTTACCAACGAGCACAAGAACTACAAGCCAAACAAAATCATCACGGCTTTCACTGCGGGCTCGCAAGAGTTGATTAATTATGTCCACAATAACCCAGATATCGAAATGGGCAATGTGACCCATGTGGTCAATGCGGTTGAGATTGCTAAAAACGACAACTTTATCTCTATCAACACATGCATCATGGCCGACCTCACCGGGCAGGTGGCATCAGAAGGGGTTGGATTTAACCAAATCTCTGGCTCGGGTGGCCAACTTGACTTTGTGCGTGGGGCCGGAATGTCGGATGGCGGCATTAGCATCCTGGTACTGGCATCAACCCACCAAGGAAAGAACGGGCCAGAGTCAACAATTCGTACCGCACTGCCTGTAGGTACCGCCGTGACAACACCACGTAACGATGTGCAAGTCATTGCTACTGAATACGGCAGCGCTGATCTGCGTGGCCTGAATGTCCCTGAGCGTGTCCAGGCACTAATCGCCATTGCACACCCAGATTTCCGCGATTCTCTTCGAAATGAAGCTATTGAAGCAGGCCTAATCAAGCCTGGTCAGGAGGTATAACATGTATCAGGGACAAAGTTTCCAGATTGTTGAACACGGCAAGTATGCTGAACTGGTATTCAATGATCAGCAAGACAAAGTCAACACGCTGCGTGACAGTGCGCTTAAAGAGCTAGAAGCCTGTGCAGAGGTACTTCAGGCCGCCAACATTGACGGCCTGGTTATCCGCTCTGACAAGCCACTATTTAGTGCCGGTGCGGATATCAAAGCGTTCCGTGGCCTTTTTGCCGCTGGCGAAGCCGCTATTGAGGACTACCTGTCATGGGTACACAGCGTTTACAGCCGCATTGAAGACCTGCCATACCCGAAAGTGGCCATTATCAATGGGGTAGCTGCCGGCGGCGGCGTCGAGCTTTCGATGCTGGCTGAGTACCGTCTGGCTACGACCGATGTCAAAATCAGCTTACCGGAAGTGAAGCTTGGGATTATGCCCGGCTACGGCGGCACCACCCGACTACCACGTATTGTCGGTCTGGATACGTCACTGCAGTGGCTCACCACAGGCAAGAACTTCAAGGCAGAAAAAGCCATGGAGCAACGCTTTGTCGACGGGGTTATTGATCCGACTAAAGTGAACGCTGTAGAAGAAGCAATTGCTGTTCTGGATAGCTGTGTTGCCGGCGATCTCAACTGGCAGGCCCGCCAGGCCGAGAAGAAACAGCCACTGCCCCTGAGCCAGTATGAGCAGATGATGTCTATCAGCGTTGCGCGCGGCATGGCATTCAAAGTTGCCGGGAAACAATACCCAGCACCACACATCATCCTCGACACGGTGGAAAAAGCAGCAACCATAGGGCGTGATGAAGCCTTGGCTGTCGAGCGCAAAGGCATTGCAAAATGTGCGGCATCGGGCGTTGCTGATGCATTGGTATCCGTATTCCTGTCAGATATGCACGTCAAGGCCAAAACACGCTCGTTCACAGGTAAATCAGACAAGACGGCTGAGATAGGTGTGATCGGGGCTGGCATCATGGGCGGCGGGATCGCCTACGTGTCAGCCGACCGCAACATCGATGTCGTCATGAAAGACATCAACAAGTCAGGCCTGCAGCTTGGCTTATCGGAGGCCAACAAGCTGCTGTCAAAACAAGTTGATAAGGGACGCAAATCAGCTTCGCAAATGGGTGATGTCCTTAACCGCATCCAGCCAACGCTGCATGATGCCGCCCTGGAAAGTACCGACCTGATTATTGAAGCCGTCGTTGAGAACCCGAAGGTTAAGGAAATTGTGCTAGCCGGCCTGGAAAACGCTGCGCCGAATGCTGTCATCGCATCGAACACATCAACCCTGATGATCAGCGGCCTAGCAAAATCACTCAAGCGCCCAGAGAATTTCTGTGGTATCCACTTCTTCAACCCAGTTCACCGCATGCCATTGGTTGAGGTGATCCGTGGCGAACAAACCAGCGATGAAACGGTTGCCAAAGCAGTTCGCTACGTTGAACAACTGGGCAAAACACCGATCGTTGTTAATGACTGCGGCGGCTTCCTGGTTAACCGCTGCCTGACACCTTACATGCTGGCGTTCAACCAGCTAGTGCTTGACGGCGGTGATATTGCCATTATTGACAAGACGATGTCTAAAAGCTTTGGCTGGCCGATGGGTCCTGCACATCTGACCGATGTCATTGGCCTAGACACAGCAGAACACTGCGTTGAGTCTATGGACGCGGCCTTCCCTGGACGTTTGGGCGCGCCTGAGGTCAACCTGTTCAAAATCATGGTTGAGAACCAGCGTCTCGGGCAGAAAAATGGGGCAGGCTTCTACAACTATGTTGCTGACCGCCGTGGCCGTGTCAAACCTTCGACAAGCGAAACGGCACTGTCTTTAATTTCCGGCAACCGCAAAGAAGCTCGAGAGTTTGACGCAGACACTATCACTATGCGTCTCATGCTACCGATGATGTTTGAAATTATCCGTTGTTTGGACGAAGGCATTGTTGCATCTCCGCAAGAAGCTGATATTGCAATGATTTACGGTACGGGCTTTCCTCCTTTCCGTGGTGGCCTTTTCTACTACATGGATCAAATCGGCCTACCGAAGCTGGTGGAAATTGCCCGTCAGTATGAGCAATTCGGACCGCTGTATGCGCTGCCGGAAGGCTTATTGACTCGTGCCGAAAATGGCGAAACCTTCTACTAATACCTAGGGGTAAGATATGAAAAATGTAGTTATCGTTGATGCAACACGCACCCCTATGGGACGTTCCAAAAACGGTGTATTCCGTCATACTCGTGCTGATGACCTGTCGGCCCACTTGATGAAGGCCATGTTTGAACGTCAGCCAAACGTCAAACCTGAGATGGTTGATGATATCATCTGGGGGTGTGTCCAGCAGACAGAAGAGCAAGGGGCTAACCTCGCACGCAATGCCGCGCTGCTAGCTGGCTTGCCGGTGACAGTACCGGCCACAACGGTTAACCGCCTATGCGGCTCATCGATGGATGCACTGCATATGGCTGCCCGTGCCATCAAGGCAGAGGATGCTGACATTATCCTGGTTGGCGGTGTTGAGCACATGGGCCATGTGCCGATGACGAAGGGGATGAATTTCAACCCGGCACTAGACAAACAGATGGCGCAAGCCTCCGCATTAATGGGAATGACGGCAGAAGCGCTCGGCAAAATGCACAAGGTAACTCGGGAGGAGCAGGATGCATTAGGTGCACGCTCCCACCAGCTTGCGCACCAAGCCACGATTGAGGGCCGCTTTGCTAACGAAATCGTTCCTATCATGGGCCACGATGCTAACGGACGCCCAATTCTTGTAAAGACGGATGAAGTCATTCGTCCTGAAACAACACCGGAGTCACTGGGCCAACTTCGCCCTGTCTTTGATCCTGTCAGCGGGACAGTCACCGCCGGTACATCATCGGCGCTTTCTGACGGGGCGTCTTGCCTTCTGGTCATGAGCGAAGAGAAAGCCAAAGAGCTTGGCGTGAGGCCACGCGCTCGCATCATTGCCGCCACATCGGCGGGCGTTCCCTCCGCCATCATGGGCTACGGGCCGGTTCCTGCTACCCAGAAAGCCCTGGCTAAAGCAAACCTAACCATCGATGACATCGATTTTGCTGAGGTTAACGAAGCCTTTGCTGCGCAGGCAATCCCATGCCTAAAGGATCTTGGCCTGTGGGATGTACGTGAGGAAAAAGTAAACCTAAACGGTGGTGCTATCTCCCTAGGTCATCCTCTTGGTTGCTCCGGTGCACGTATCGTCGGCACACTGATGAACATCATGGAAGATAAAGGAGGCCGTTATGGCCTGGCAACCATGTGCATCGGTATGGGCCAAGGCATTGCGACAATCATTGAGCGGATTTAATCGCATTAGTGCCGAAATATAATAACTGATTCCTTTTACCTACCATTTGCCCTACATACCTTCTGGATGTAGGGCCTTTTTTTACCCGTCAATCGGCACGATATTCAATTACAAACTCCCCCCGAATCCACTCCGTTACATTGCTCGCCAATTACCAGAGTCAGGCCGCAAGATTAATCCCTGCACCTGGCATTTTGGTGTGCTATCCCTACCATAATTGAATTTTTTGGTTTGGTTCGAATGTTAAAATAGTGACCTGAAACAAAAGGCCTTCTCTGTGAAGGTAATAACATCAAGGGAAAACAATGAAAAAATTCGGACTGAAAACCCTCGCTCTGACTATCGCTTCAGTATCGGCTTTATCAGCCAATGCCAATGAACCGGCTGACCATCCTCTGGCCAAATACCTTGCAGCACCCGGCGCTACCGTGACACTTCCTGTCAGCGCAGCGAAAGAACATTTTGAGTTGGACTTTATACAAGGCGCCTACGACAGCTTTGAAAGCTTCCATGCACAGATGGGGGGGGATCACACTCTGTACTATCTGACCAACTGGAGCACCTTCATGCGCACAGACATGGTCAACCCAGCTACCCAGCAGCTTGAATTGGAGCGCAACCTCAATAGCGACATCGGCAACATCGTGGTGAAGACCGATAGCGAGGGCGAGCAAAGAATGGATGAGTATTTTGCCCACCCAACATTCCGCCATCAGGGTGTGATGATGATCCACAAAGGTAAGGTGGTTTATGAGGCATACCCGGGGATGAACCCAACCGATACCCATGTTTGGATGTCTTCAGCTAAAACACTGACCGGCCTCATCACGGCGATGCTGGCGGAAGAGGGCCAACTTGATCTAACCGCCTCTGCAACAAAATATGTCCCGGAGCTCAAAGGCACCGCATGGGACAAGGTTACCGTCCTGGATTTAGTCAATCACACCGCAGGGTTGGATCACGAAGAAAATAACACCTCCATCCTAGACCCAGAAGGCGTTTTCGTTCGCTTCGTTAGCTCAGCGCTAGGTACGACAGAACGTTGCATTGAGGGTGAAACCTGGCGGGACGTGCTAAAAGATGTCCAGCCACTTGGAAACGAACAGCCAGGCGATCGCTTCCGTTACTCTTCACTCAACACCCAAGTGCTTGGCCAAGTTATCCAGAATGTGACCAACAAGCGCTGGACAGACGTTGTAGAGGAGCGTATTTGGGGCAAGCTGGGGGCACGTATGCCGCTGATGGTGCACCTGACGCCAGACGGTACACCGCTAAATATGGCTATTATATCTTCTACCTTGGAGGACTTTGCCAAATACGCGACCCTGTATACGCCAAGCTGGGATAAAGTCGCACACGAGCAAGTTGTCACGCCATCACTACTCAAGCAAATCCGAAGTGCCGGCAACGCCGATGCCTTTATTGGTGGCCACAAAGAAAAGCAAGCCATCGGCCTGTTTGCAGAGAAGCCGGTCAAAGGCGCGTACCAGTTTGACTTCATGTTCGAAGACGGAGCCATGTACAAACACGGCAACACCGGCCAGGGGATTTATGTCGATCCGGAACGCGACTTTGCCGCAGTGTATTTCTCGGCAACGCCATACGTCGCACCTTACGGTGAAGTCAAAGCCCCGGCTTACTTCAGGAAAGTCGCAGAGTTATTAGACCAGACAAAATAAACTAACTCATTGAAGGCCTTAATCTTGCGTTAAGGCCTATTGGCTTTTTGGTGTCGCCCCCGTAGAGTCCGGCTGGATAACCTTGTGAGCACACCATCAGACAATTTGCTATCGGTGGTGTATTTTCTACCTTTGATGCATTAACACCCGATAGTTTGAGACAATCCATGATTTCACTGGAGCAGATACATTCTTTCACATTGGTTTACCAGCACGGTTCATATAGCGCCGCCGCACGTTTTGCCAACAAAGAACGCAGTACAATACGCGAACATGTTGTCACTCTGGAAGACACGATAGGCGTCGAACTGTTCAACATCGAAGGGCGAAAGGCAAAGCCGACCAACGCGGCCCACAAGCTGATTTCTCGAGCCACAAACCTTAGCAAGCAAGCGAAAGACTTTGAGCTGACAGCGTTCTCTTTGCTCGATGACCCGCTTGGTGAATTGGTCCTGCTCCACGATGAGCAAATTCCCGCCGGGCTGCTCGCCAGAACAATTAAAGCCATCAAGGAACGTTATCCCGGAATCTCTATTCAATGTGCTCCCTCTTCCCGAGAGCAGGCCTACCGCGGTTTAGAGAGCAATGCGTGCCACATAGCTATAATGGCAACAGAAAACAGTCCAAGAACTCAGGCTAGGATTGCTTCGAAATATATTGGTAACTTGCCACTTTGCGGCTATGTTCATGCTCGAACACCACTTGCCGCAACCGAGAGTGTTTCCCTGGATGACCTACGGCTGGAGACGCAGTATGAGCTGCCAAATACCCGTGAAGGGGACTTGGGCTTTTTCAGAGTTTCTAACGTGGTGGAAAAAGTTAGCAGTGTAGAGTTAGCCGCCGAGTTATTGGCTGACGGCGGCTGGATCGCCCTGTCCGACGCCTTGGCCAAACCATGGATAACATCCGGCCATTTGAAACCGTTGCCGTTAGCCAACGCAACTCGAAACTACCGGCAGGGGGTGTGCTTATTTTTCGGGCTGGCCAGCAACACCCGAGAAGAGATCGTTTTTGCGCTAGACATACTAAACCACCACGCCGGCGATTACCTAATATAAAGGCCTAATAACATTGGGATACCGCCAAAAAACATCGGCAATTACTTAAGATACTCTCGGGTTAGTTCGCAAACAATTTCAGTCATATACTGCTTCACCAGTCGAAGCTCACTAATTGATTTAGACGCTATCGCAAAAGGTACCAAAATCGCTTCTGACGTCATGCTTAAAACCATGAAATAGCCCTAACTAATAGGATATTGCTGGGAAGGGGCTCCCAGCCACAAGTGATTTTCAAAACCAACAACTTATCAATAGTATCGAGCGCTAACTAGGATGATGACATATGCCTGGATTGGACGATGTTCAATCTGTTACTGGCTAGGGAGTGCAGCAACGCCGTCGGCTTTACCCAACTCCCTCCAAAGTACCTTAAGGTTGAGGCACGCGTGATTGAGATGGCATCCAGCAAACTGAACTTCTTCGTTCGCGGCCCTATGATCTCCCCGCCGCTTGACGATATTGCGCAATCGTCTCGTCGATAAGCGCCTCATTGCAACCGAGGTAATGTTGCGGCTTGCATGCCTCATCAATTTCTTGCGGTGATAGCATGGCACAAACCGCCGCGTCTTGTTTCAGTACCTCTGCCAGACTTCCCTCTGCGGGTGCCTTCGCAATGGCGGCTTGTACCCTGCGATAGCCTTCGCCTCGGCCGGCTTTATCGGCCACTTTCATCATCACCGCTTCCGACATGATAAAGTTGCGGGAGGCTTCGAAGTTGTCACGCATCCGCTGCTTGTTGACGACAAGGTTCGCTACCAACCGCAGGGCCCGTTCCAGTGCAGTGGAGACCGCCAATGACGACTCCGGCACCAAACTCCAGTTCAGCACCCGCATCGAGGCAGAACGGACATCATGCTGATCCATCAGGTTTGGCGCACTGCCAGCGTACATCCAGCCCATACGCGATAGGGTTTGGATCATATTGGCGGCTCGCGGGTTGGCTTTGTGCGGCATGGTGCTTGAGCCACCGCCAGCCTCGCCTTCTCGAACCTCCGCAATCGAGGCCCGCCCCATGGTTTCGGTATCGTTGGCGATCCGGCACAGGGTGCCGTGCACCAATGCAAAGAACTGGATCAGCTCGGCAATATTATCCAAACTGGCATTAGCCAGCCCTCTAGGCTCAGTCAGACCAAGAGCAGAAAACAATCCACTTCGCACCGCCAGCCCCTGCGGACCAATCGACGATAGGTTACCCACCGCCCCGCCGTACATGCCGGTGATTGCACGCGGGTATAGCTCATCAAGACGAACAATGTGCCGGGTCACTTCCTGCAAATAACTGCTTACCTGCAGCCCCCAGGTGGTTGGCAAGGCGTCCATCGCATTGGTCCTCGCCACCATCACGGTTTGCTTGTGGGTAAGGGCCATGCCTTCAAGCTGATCGCCCAAACTAACTAGCTGGGTACGAACCAAGTCCAGCGTTTGCTTTACCCGCATTGCCAAGCTGGTATCCAGCAAGTCCTGGGTTGTACAGCCCCAGTGCAGGTACTTTTTAACGTAATCATCACCTTGCTCTGTGAGCTGATCAACCAAAGGTTTGATTGCCATGCCGACCGACTGGGTATCCTGCGCCAACCGAACCCAGTCGATATTGCCGGTAACACAAACCTGCTCTATCGAGGTGACAGCCTGCTGCGGAATGAGCCCAAGTTCAGCCTGAACCCTGGCAATACTGCTCTCGAAAGTTAGCCAAGTTTGGATAAGGTTATCGTCAGACCATATCCGCTTCATATCCTTTTGGGTAAAAAGCGGGGAATAAAGGGTTGAGTCAAAAACAGAGACATTTGAACCGGGCATATACTTCATCCTAAGCGCCAATAAATGTAATGAGAAGAACCCTCCTACTATAGAGATTGCTAAGAGCTTAACAAACCACTCGAAGCACAATTTCCGTACAATGAATATGATGCCACTGACCACTTGTTGATTTTCCAATCAACAATAAGTCCTTTCGTGCTTCCATCGCTCTAAAGTGCCTACCGGCAACACGATAACCGACTACATATACATCAGAGAAATGCGGTTTAACCAAACTCTGACAGGGCTGCCTGTTCAATTCGCACCAACATATATAGAGTGAATGCAAGTTGTATATTACCCAATAAAATCATTAATTTACATGCATGCACTAAGGTGTTTTCAATGAGAAGTTTATTACTTTTATTTACCCTGATTCTTACTTTCAGCCAACCGGCCTTCGCCAAGGACTGGGAGCATTTAGCCGAGCGCCGTGTTACCTACCGAGAGGATACCGACCGGGTAAATATCAACCGGCATAATCGCGATATTCGCCAGGTGCGCCTCAAGTCCAAGCAAGGCATTATTAATATGGAATCGATCACTTTACACTTTCGGGACGGCAGTCAAATAGTCACCGACGACCTAGGCATTCTCTTGAAAGGAAAAACCAGCCGCGCCATCTCAGTTCCCCGTCATCAGGCCCGTAACCTGAGACAAATTACCTTCAAGTACAAAAGTGTCGGCAATAAAAAAACAGATCTGGCAGGAATGACCAAGCGTGGCATTGTCGAAATACAGACCAAACGGCGCTAATTGCCAGGCCGTTAATTTCTTGAACCATATAGCTAACGAGAAATGAAAAAAAAGCGGGCACCAGCCCGCTGCAAATTAAGCCTAATCAAGCAACATCCATATTGCTTAGAACCATTACCCAATCAACAATACAGAACGATGTACTATAAATCAAGTAAGTCAACTCACACATTTCCATCAACAACTGCAATCCACCGCACTAAATGCAACTAAACGCTTAGGCGCAACATAACAACTTAGGCCAAACTTATGTGACACCATGTTGTAGGGATTTTCTCATGGGGTCGAACCGGTATGCCGATTGATCTAGCACCGATAATCTTTGAACTATGTGCGATTATTATCAGCGCAGCTATCCTCGGTACGCTTTTTTTATATGCCAGCCAACCCATTATCCTGGCCTACATTGCAGCCGGTGTTATTATCGGCCCCCACGGCTTCAACCTAGTCCCTCACCCCGAGCACATCACGCAAATTGGCAATATTGGCGTCATCTTGCTGCTATTCCTCATCGGCCTCAACCTGCAGCCCAACAAGCTACTTAACCTGTTCAAAGAGAGTGCGATCATTACGCTCGGTACCTGCGCTTTCTTCTTTACCATCACCCTTTTGTTCTGCTTGGCGATTCAACTGTCGCTGCTCGATGCAGTGATCTGTGCAGCAGCATTGATGTTTTCCAGTACGGTCATTGGCTTGAAGTTAATACCAACAACGACGTTGCATCATCAGCGGATGGGTGAGGTGATCACCAGCATCTTGCTGGTCCAGGACATCATCGCGATCAGTGTGATTATCTTTCTCAATATGAATAGTGGCAACGCCATGTTGGTCGGCTTTTTATTGATGCTGGGGAAGTTCGTCGCGATCTGTACGTTGGCATTCATTGGCGTGCGCTATATTATCTTTCCCCTTTTCAGAAGGTTCGACGTGATACAGGAATACAGCTTCCTGGCAACCCTCGCGTGGTGCTTCTTCTGGGCTGAACTAAGCCACCAGGTGGGGTTATCTTATGAAAGCGGAGCGTTCATTGCCGGGATTTCGATTGCGACCAGCCGGGTATCCCAAGCGATTTCTGTCCATTTAAAGCCGCTGCGTGAGTTCTTCCTGATCTTGTTCTTCTTTGCTATTGGCGCAAGGATGAATTTCAGCGACTGGAATATCTATACCTTCTTTGGCCTGGCATTTGGCGCATTGCTGGTGGCTATCAAATACTGGGGGTTCGCCTTTGCATTGAAGCTCGCTCGGGAAAAACCCACAATGCAACATGAACTGAGCGCTAGACTCAGCCAAGCCAGTGAGTTTTCCTTTCTGGTTGCCTATGCCGCCATGATCAGCGGCATATTGTCGATAGAAGCCACCCTGTTTATCCAAATGGCCACCATAACCACCTTTATCATCTCGACCTACTGGGTGGTAAACCGCTTTCCCACCCCAATCTCTACGGTCAAGAAACTCCGCAAAGATTAGCCGGCCTCATTGCCCCCTCCCGGAGCCATTCCCGCCGGCAAACGGCCTAGTCGCCTGCAGCACGATCCCGCCGGTATTGAATGTAATATGTATCATGGTTAGGCGTGCAAAGTCTTTCTGCAACGCCTTGTTCGCTAACCAACCGTCAACACTGCTGATACCTGTTTTGAGGGCTCGCTGAAAACTGCGGTTATCAACCAGAATAAACGTTCGGGCAGCGGAGAAATCCGCCTGATTGACCAGAGTGAATAGCTGGTCATCAAGCTTCTGCTGCTCCACCTCCTTGAAACCTGCTAGCACATCCAACGTCTTATCACCGACGGTTACTTTGGCAAAGACATAGTGCTGGCGGCGCAAGCCTGCAAGTACCGCGTTGTAATTGGCCAATGACATATCAAGGGTATATTCCATCCGGTTGACGACCCCGTCAGCGATGAAGGCGGTCAGCAAGCCACCTTCGGCATTGAACAAATGGGTCTCATCAAAACAAAACGCAGCGCCTTCCTGCTCGATACTTTCGGCGTCATTACCCTGATATAAGACTGAGCAATCAAAGCCCTGAGGTAGCGAGCGGACATGACTGACCGAGTCGCCAAAATCAATATCGTGAAGTAAAACCGTCGCAAGGGCAGCAGGAGAGAACAAAGTAAAAAACACGCTCTGAATAAGCAGGTAGCAGGACAGCTTGATGCGGGATAACGCAAGGTATTGGATATTGGTATCCAGGGACAGAAAAAACATGATCAACACTCCATGTATCGTCCCGATTATATACCAGACAAAAAAAAGGCTGCAATTCCTTAGCCTAGCAGAATTGCAGCCACTACGGTCAGCATTAACGTAGTAAAAAGTGGGATAACTCAGCTTCGGAGAACCTTGTTATCCCAGAGCGGTAATCGGTATTTAGCTCATTTGTATTTGTTATGTCGCCGTTAAAGCTTGTGTTACATCGACCAGATGAAGTAAATCTGGGATTTCATGCGGATAATAATGCCGCGAATAACATCTAAGAAAGCCAAGAAGTCAATCGGCTTTTCTGCACTTATCCACGCTAGGCCAACCGAACCAACCGGAATGTCATAGTCGCCAGGTTCTGTCAGCTTCAAGCGGACAAAATGGTGTTTATTCAGCGCATTTTTCCCTGTCATCTGCCGAACATTGTCATCTCTTGCCAGCAAGCTCCCCTGGGCCTCGCCAGTCGCTTCAATAATGCCCTCAACCTCAGCACTGAACACCTTGCCCGGATAGACCGGAGACGCAAACTCCGCTTGCTGCCCGACCTTCACATTTCGGATCGCCTGGTGGTTTACCCGCATCAAGACATACTTTTCGTCGGTATACATCTGGATCCGCGGCATCACACCGACATACTGGCCTTCGCGCATAATGAAGTTAGTCAGGTAGCCATCCGCAGGTGCATACACCCGAGTGTTATCCAAATTCCACTGCGCCTGGGCAACATCTTCCAGTTTGTTGGCCACATCCACTTTGCGGCTTTCGACAGACAGCCCCGCTTTCTCGAAGTCCAGCTTGGCACGATGTGCCGACACCTTGGCTTTATCGAGCTGAGATTGCAGCGTCACAAGTTTGGTCCTTGCAACATCCACCGCAGTTTGCTGCTCATCCATCTGAGTCTCGGTAATAGTGTGCTTAACGGCCTTGTTCTGTTTCTGGTAGCGACGTAGCGTCGTTTCTTTCCATTCCAAATCTTCCCTGGCAGCTTCAATTTCATTGGAAGCGATCTCGATATCTTTAAGAGCCGCGTAGTGGTTTTGCTCTGCGATGAGCACATCTTCTTGCGAAATGGACAGCGCGACGTTGGCCGAATCCAACTGAGTCTGGGCTTTATTGAGGGCAATCTGGTATTGCTCGTCATCCAGGGTGTAAACCAACTGCCCTTTCTTCACCTTCTCGTTGGGACGAACCAAAATCTCGTCCACATGTCCTTTGATTTTGGTCGACCCCGGGCGCAGCTGAATATGCGGTGACTGAACAACCGAGCCGCCAGACATATCCATCGGCGCAAAAGTGATCAATCCAATCCAGACAAATACCAACCAGCCTGCACCACCAAGATAGGAAAATGCTTTGGTAAATTTATTCCAGGGCATCCCCACGAGACGCAGGAGGTAGATAAAGAGTGCCCATACCGCTAAACCCTCAAGCATTTTCAACCTCCTCGTTAGCCATGTTCACAGACTCAGACGCTGAAGACTTACAGACCGCAGGAGTCGGCCCTGAGGGTTGTTGGGTATCTTTTTCTTTCCAGATATCGCGAATATGGCGAAGCGCTTGCTCGCCATCGACAAAGGCAATAATGACCGCGACAACCCATACCCAGTGCCAGATAAATCCAATCCAAGTCAGGGCTGTTATCAGCCCCAACTGATGATGTTCATTCTTGTGTGCTTTTTGTATCGGCAATTCATGGATACGCCAAAACCCATACACGGCTGCAGCTATGGATCCAAATAGAACCACAGCGGCAACAACGTGAAGCGCAGTATCGACTCCGCTGTCGACAAAAGGCATGCTGACGAGACTCATTACAGTTCCCCAATTCACTTACGCATAATCAATAAGCAGGCGCCCAGTCACATATCAAAGCTGTGAAAGAGATTTGCTTTTTTCAATTTGTTTTTATGGGTGTGATTATGTAAGAAATAGTGACAGGCATCACAACATTGGATATATTGAATCAACAGGTAGCTTCATTTAATACAATCAATCCATTTAGATATAAGGCTGTACCGATGCCATTGCCTGAATCACAATTCCAAGCAGCCTTTGTTCGCTCTATTTTCTTCAAACCGTTTATTCGTGCCCTTGACAAGCATTACGGGATAACATCCGACGATTTGGGCGTACCGCTTAAATTGCTCAATGAGCCCATGACCTTGGTACCATTTTCCGATCTCAACCAGAAAATGGCAGAACTAGAAGTGACACTTGGCGACCCCGCTTACCTTTGTCGCATGGCGAACGACATCAGTTTCAGTAATATGGATCATCTTGGCGAATGGTTTCTCTCAACCCCGGAGCTTGCCCTCTCCTTTCGCCGGATCAATTACGGTACCTCTTGTCTGCAGTCAGGCGCGACCTTTCACGGTGAATTATCGGGCAAGATCATCAAATGGACCTATGACAACCACTTCTCTTCCGGGCGAGGACGGTTTCAGGACAGTTTGCGCATAGCGGCGATGTTCACCAATACCTTACGCTACTTTATGGGAGAGAGTTATCACCCGTTAACCGTCGAGCTAAGCGGTCCACCTTGTGGTAACGGCGAGTTAGAAACGTTTTTCGGTGCCGATATCCGGTGGAATGCACCATCAACCCGGGTATGGTTAGATATATCTATCTTGGAGCACGGCAATACCTTCCCCTTTGAGGTTACTCGTCCGATGATGCTGACTAACCTCGAGCTCGATGAGTTCCTCAATATGCCACAGCCCCATGACGCCGCCAAAATGATGTATGAGATGATTAACTACTCGCGTTTCTATGGGTATCCTAGCTTGGACTTTGTTGCACAGCGGTTCAACTTGTCCAGACAGCAACTCCAGCGCCGTCTCCACCAGTTTGGCTGGAGCTTCAGCACTATCACTAGCTATGTTCTGTGCAATCAAGCCATCAAATACATGCAAGCTAATTTAAGCATCAAGGACATCGCAAGAGAGCTGGGCTATAACAATGTCCAAAGTTTTAGCAAGGCCTTCCAACGTCAGCGGGGACAAACACCGACCCAGTATAAAGAAAAACTGATGGAGAGAAGCCGCAGCAGAAGGCTGTAACAAACAACTGGCAGACTTTATACCCAAGCCCCCATGGCACCTGGGTATTGAAAGAATGGTGACAACCTAAGTTCGGCGGGAGCAATTAAGAGTAAAGCGCTGATCAGGAGTGATATGATGGCGCATGATAAATTCAGCTCGATTATCACTTTCAAACTGAGGTTGGAAAAAAATACGATAGCCGAGCAAGTCACGCCGAGCATCGCTATCGAACGGATTAACGTTATTGATATCAACCATGATATTACGAGACAGATGAACCGGCTTCAACACGAAGTCCAACCCATTGTGGAAAAAACTGTACTCGACAGCCAACTTAAACTCGAGCTGGACTTGGTTATTCTCTGAACGTCTTAACCACTCTTCGGAATGGATAGTACCATCTGGCATAAATTGATATGAGGTGGTTTCCCTCATATTATCCGGCGTATCTGGACGGTGGCACAACCAAGTCCCCCCTTCGAGTTGAGCGGCGTATACAGGGGTAACCAAGACACTGCCCAACAATAATCCCAAAGCCCTAAGTTTCATCCTTGAGTCCTGACTTATACACTCTAATACAATTAGTTATAGCAGTATCCATATCAACAAGATAGTGAATTTATAACCCAGCTACCTTGCCGCTCGCTTGGCATAACAATACACAAAGGGGAAAGCTCTCGCTTTCCCCTTTGTCATACTCAAACGAAGGTGCTATCGCTCACGCAATTAGAAGCGGTAGTCAACCGACCAGACGACTTGCTGAGAGTAGTCGATCTTGGTGTCGTTCTTGCTGTAATCCTGGTCTAGGTAGCGGTAAGTCAAGTCGGTCGACCAGTTGTCATTGATTTCAAACATTGCACCCACTTGGCCACCCCAGACGAAATCTGTTGAGCTGCTACCGCTGATCTTGCTGTCAGACACACCAGCAGACACACCGGCAAATAGGTTCACCTTCTGGTGAACAGGCATAAGGTAGTCGTATGATGCCAAGAACATGTTCTGTGATGACTTGTCCATGTAGCTGTACGTACCCATAACACGGTGATGGTCGTTCATGATGGCACCACCACGTAGCTGGTAAGTTGCATCTTCACCGTTTTGGGCATTGGCACCTTTTACGTTATCTTCCTGGTAACCCACACCACCACCCACGAACCACTGAGTGTCAGCGGCGAATGCTGGAGATGCTGCCATAACTGCCAATGCCAACGTCGAGATTGCTGTGATCTTTTTCATGTTTATCTCCTTGGACTTCCTAGCTTCATTAAGCGCTAATTTCTAATGTGCCGGATAAGTCTTATATAATTTGTCTGTTCGCTAATTAATATACAGCTATTTCCTGAACAAAAACTTAAGAAATAAAACATTGTTTTTTAACTTAACGAATGCTGAACAAATAACTTGACACTCAATAAAGCCACATCACAAATTTAAAAAATATTAATCGTTAACTATTTTTTGATTAATAAACATCTATACACAAATTTAGATAAAACATAACCCAATGTATTACAATTGGTTTATTGCAAAAACAAAACAACAGCTGAATATATATATAATAGTTATTGAAAATAAAAAAAGAGGGCTACATACCCTCTATATTATATTCATTCAGCTGAGATTAAAATTTGTAATCAACAGACCAAACTACCTGCTGGGTATAATCAATTTTATTCACGCCTTCTTTATAATCTTGATCTAGGTAACGGTAAGTTAGATCTGTTGATAGATTATTGCTCAATTTATATTGAGCACCAACTTGCCCACCCCATACAAAATCTGTTGAGCTATTGCTGCTCCATGAATTTTTTATCTTAGTATCAGAGTATCCCATCGTTGCACCCGCAAACAGATTCACCTTTTGATGAACAGGGATCAAGTAATCATAAGAAGCAAGATACATGTTCTGGGTATAATCATTAGCAAAAATGCCGTCAAACTTACTCTCGTAGTAACTGTATGTCGCCGTTAATCGGTGCTGGTCGTTAACAATGACACCACCACGGAACTGGTATGAGACATCTTCAACATTCTTGTTCGAATACATCGAAGCACTCCTTTCGATCTTGTCATTCTGGTAGCCCACACCACCACCGACAAACCAATCTGTGGTGTTGGCCAATACAGGAGTAGCAGCAAAAGTGGCTAGAATAAGGGTCGACGCTACAGCATACTTTTTCATGTGTGGTTTCCTTGGATTCAGTGTTATATCTTGGCAGCTGTTTTCTCTGCCGTCTGGATAATGAACACTGTACACAATAAAACTGAACCCAACCTGAAAATAAAAAACACTGTTTTATTTGTAATTATTTGTTTCTGGTTGTAGAAAACACTTCACTATCTCAAGACATTCCGATATGGGAAGCCTGACTTGGCGGCACACCGAAATAGCGCTTAAACTCGCGGCTGAACTGGGTTGGGCTCTCATACCCGACTTTCAAGGCGGCGACATTGGCCGGCATTCCGTCTTGCGACATTAGAGTTTTTGCCTTGTTAAGCCGTATTTTCTTTATATATTGCAACGGAGGATCGGTAACGACCTGCTTGAAAGCGCGATGAAAGGCCGAGACACTCATCCCGGCCATGTCAGCCAACTCGTTAATCACCAACTTTTGATCGTAATGCGCCTGGACATGGGAGATCACCCGGCTCACCCGCGACAACGCGCTATCTTGTTTACAATATTGCGCCAGCAAATACCCCTGCTTACTTTTCAGTAGTTGGTAATAAAACTCACGTAATAACTGTTGGCCCAGCACGCGGGCGTCTAGCGGATCTTTCAAGCACCCCAAAAGTCGACACAGGCAATCTCGAATTTCAGGGGTAATTTTCGTCACCGCTACACCGCGGCCATAATCCTGTGCTTTCGGCATTTCACTATGCTGGTGCTGCTCGAGTGCATCGACAAGCTCTTGAATAATGGTGAGATCAAAATCAATATCCAAACCGATTAACGGCGCTTCGGGCGAGGCAAAAGTTTCGCAGGCAATAGGATATGGCGTTGCCACAATCAGGCAATGGTCAGTGTCATACTCAAAGCGGTAATCATTCAAGTGACCAATTTTATTGCCCTGCAAGATGACGACTACTCCCTGCTGGTACATTTGTGGTGTCATCTTGTGATACTGGTTGATCCTAAACAGCCTGATCCCAGGAACCTTCAGCTCGACAATGCCTGAGTCTGCTCCTAAGCCATAGTAATCACACAGCTCTTCGCCTCTTTCTAGACACCTTTTAGAGACAGAACCTGCAACAGAATCCATTACCCTCACCTCGCCAATTACGTGCTCTGTGCACCTGAACCGTTAGATCAAACCACAGCTTTGACAAAAAAACCAGTTGGCAAGAAACATGGCAATCTTGGCTACTCCCACAATGGTTATCTTTCCGCCCCTGATAAAAAAGTAGTTTTAGGCAAGCATTAAACAGTTTTGAGCACGCCAGTTTGAGAAGCATTAGCATAGACTGTGCGTATTCCCTAACGACATAATACGACACACACTGGAGATACTTCATGGACAAGTTTACTTACCAGAACCCTACCCGTATTCATTTTGGCGAAGGCCAGATCGCAGCCATTGCCAGCGATATTCCACAAGATAAAAAAGTCTTGGTGATTTACGGCGGCGGTTCTATCAAGAAAAACGGTGTATATGAGCAAGTAGAGGCAGCCCTGAGCGAACATAACTGGGGTGAGTTTTCCGGTGTAGAGCCTAACCCTCAGTACGACACGCTGATGAAAGCAGTAGAAAAAATCAAAGCCGAAGGGTTTGATTTCTTGCTTGCCGTCGGTGGCGGTTCGGTGATCGACGGCACGAAATTCATTGCTGCGGCAGCCGCTTACCAGGGCGAAGACCCATGGAATATTCTGGCTCAGCAGCACCCGGTAGAAAGTGCCCTGCCACTGGCGTGTGTGCTGACACTGCCGGCAACTGGCTCAGAGAGCAACATGGGCTCGGTCGTTTCTCGCGGCAAAGACAAACTGGCGTTCATGACCCCCAAAGTGCAGCCATTGTTCGCGGTACTAGACCCTACGACCACGCTGAGCCTGTCCCCTCGCCAGGTAGCCAACGGGGTTGTGGATGCCTATGTTCACGTGATGGAGCAGTACCTGACCTTCCCGGCCAACGCCAAGGTTCAGGACCGCTTTGCAGAAGGCCTGCTGCTGAACCTTATCGAAGAGGGACCCAAAGCCCTCGCGACTCCTGATGACCTCGATGTTCGAGCCAACATCATGTGGACGGCGACCCAGGCACTCAACGGTTTGATTGGTGTCGGTGTCCCACAAGACTGGACCACCCACATGATCGGCCATGAGCTAACCGGCAACTACGGTATCGATCACGCACGCACCCTCAGTATTGTTCTGCCTGCGGTAATGAAAGAGCGCCGAGCTGACAAGGAAGGGAAGTTGCTGCAGTATGCAGAGCGCGTATTTGGTATCAATGAAGGTTCAAGTGACGAACGTATCGACCAAGCAATTGCAAAGACCATTGCTTTCTTCAAGCAGATGGAAGTACCGACAAGCTTGAGCGATGTTAAGCTCGGCACTGCCGATATCGATACCCTGGTCGCCAGCCTTGAAAAACATGGCATGAAAGCGCTGGGCGAGCGTGGCAATATTACCATCAAAGACAGCCGCGCCATTCTGGAAGCGGCCTTGTAAGTCATTGCTTAATAAAAAGGGGAGGCAACACGCCTCCCTTACTGTTATTAGTCGCCTAGAGTCGCGACCATGATAGTTATTATCGACGGATAACCATACGGTTTTCGCCTTTCACTGGCTCTTGAAATTGCGCGGATGCCAGCAAGGATGGGGAGGAGTCCTGCCCCACCATCTCGTCATTGGCAGCAAGGATAATGCTTCCACCTTTGATCAAGTCGATAATTTCACGGTTCTTCTCTGGCGGTAAGGCCGGGCACCCCCAGCTCCAACCGATGAAGTTATTGGTTTCGAGAAAATCCGGGGAAGCATATTTTGCACCGTGGATCACGATATGGCGGCGGCGGGCATTGTCATTGACGCCAACAGACAACCCATCAAGGCGAAGTGAATAGCCATATTTTCCATAATACGTCTCGGCCGTTTTGAACACACCAACAGAGGTCTGCTTGGAATTGAGCGTATTCGAAAAGCGTCTAGCATAGGCACCTCCGCTTTCAATACCATGGGTGGTATAGGTATGGTATTTCAGCTTCTTGTTTGCCAAATCAACGACATAAAAACGCTTTTCGTTAGAAGGACGCCGATAGTCAATAATCACCAGGTTAGGGTTTGCCCCTGTTCCTTTGGTCATATATGCTTCGATACCCTCTTTCAGCAACGCATAGTCCATCACCCCATCTAAAGATGCTGTTAAGTACACCTCACTGGTAAGGTCATCAATGTGATCTTCGAGGCTTCCAGCCTGGGCAATAGAAGAAAAAAACAAAATTAGAAGTATTTTTTTGATCATAAGCATTAGCAAAACATGATTTTTTTACGACGGACTCACTTTGCTAATTTTAACAGATTAATCGACAAGAGCTTTTACATCTCATCATTTCAGACAGAATTTCATAGAAAATTACAAATATCAGCTTAAGAAAAGACCAAATCCCGAACAGTCAAATCACCTACACTTAACCATATATTTCGACGCATATTCTTCGGGGTTGTCATATGAAGCACATATCGAAGTGGATTGTGTTGCCGTTTTTCCTGCTCTTTTCGTGTTATAGCAAAGCAGAAGCCGTTGATCTGTCGAAACTTTATGAAGTACATAGAGATTTTGACTACAGCGATCTCGTCATTGAAGTGCAGGGATTCAAGGTACCGACCCTGGCAGCCTTTCGAGGCTGGGTATTGATGAACAAGAAGCAAGCCGATATTCAGGAGGGATACCAGTATTTTCTCGACAGGGGAGTCAAAGAGGGTATTCCTCTCCACCTAGTATTACTACAAGGCACCGATTGGCGTTTGAGCAACACCACCGTTTTCAATTTGCCAGACAAAAAAAACTGGGACAACATGGTTCGTACCCTGCTGTTTATCCAACAGCATGTCATGCCAAAAACCGGCTTGCTTATCCCTGTCTCCGGTGACCGGAGTAAAGAATACAACCAACACGCCGGAGGGGCACCAAGAAGTTCCCACCTCGATTTCTGTGCACTTGATTTGGTCCCTACGCGAAATATATCTCGGGCTGAATTGCATAACATTCTCAACAGCATTTACAACTCTGTTGGACAGAAAAACAACATGGGGCTCGGCCTCTACAGCGGCGTTCGCTTCCATATCGATACCTGCGGTTATAGAAGCTGGTAACTGCCACTGGTAACAATCCTCTCAAAAAGGGGGATTTATCCTACTTCCTTTCCTTGATCGGAGTGATAGAATGCGCGGGTGAAAATAGACCAACATACATATTTATCCGTTCTGATTCACATGCTAGAGCACAGCCCTCATCCAGCAGGATTAAAGTCTAAAGATGGCATTTTCGCCTTTGCCAACAAAGCCTACCGTGACTTAGTCAATGCACCTTGTGATATTGAGGGCCTCACAGATAGTGATCTACCATGTGACACAGCCCAATTTGCATCTTGTTTTGTACAGCAAGATAGGCAAGCAATATCGGAAAACAAGACAATCGTAACTATAGATGTGCATAAATACGCACATGGATTTGATGCTTACACTTTCGAAAAACGTCCTGTCATCATCAATGGTGAACCGTGGGGTATCCAATTTAGCGCGACCAACTTAAGGGAACTGGTCAACTTGGCTTCATTTGCCGAAATTATGGCACTTGGCAGCACCAATAATTCATTTAGCACCATCAAACCGGAATGCATGAGGCTCACGCCTTCTCAGGAAATTGTGCTGTTCTGGCTATTACGCGGCCGCCAGACCAAGCAGATTGCCCAGTTGATCCACAGAACCCCCAAGGCAGTCGAAAAGCAAATTGCTAATTTAATTAGTCGCTTCTCCGATGTCGGTGTGAGCAACCGCGCTTCTCTGATCGAATATGCCCGCTGCAACGGTTGGCTATCTGTCATCCCTGAGCAGCTATTTAAAACCCCGGCCTCCATCGTTGTGCAATGAATCCTGTGCGAAAGCCTGGCGGATAAACCCCTGCAGTGCCGTCAGCCTTGCGGTATTACGCAACGACGGCCGGTACATCATATAAAGTTCAACCTCAGGCAGTGTATAGTCCTGCAAAATGGGCATTAAAGCGCCTTCGGACAGGGCATCGCTAACCTGAAACATGGGCTGTAGCGTAATACCGGCCCCTTCCAAGGCCGCTGCCATCATGGCCTGCCCGCTATTCATGGTAAATTGCGAGCTCACCTTTGGGGTGCTGACTTTTTGGCCATCATAGAACCGCCATTTATGCGGTGCCTGCGGCAGGTTACTCAGCAAACATTGATGCCGCTCCAGCTCGTCGGGGTGGGTCGGCGTACCAAATCGCTGCAAATAGGCAGGAGAAGCACAGGCAATCATCTTATAGCTGCGCAGCTTCGTCGCCACCAGGTATTCGTACCCGACCAACTGCTCGCGAAAGATAATATCGTAGCCCTCTTTCTTCATATCGGGCGGGCTATTATCCAAGGTAAGATCGATATCGAGCTGAGGGTACTGCTGTTGAAACTGTGCCAGCATGGGTGCCAAAGCCTTAATGCCAAAATTCACCCCGGCAGCAATCTTCAGGCTGCCACTGGGCTCGCTCATATTACGGTAAATGTCCTCCTGAGCAGCTTTCAGCTCCCCGAGGACGACCAGACAGCGCCGGTAATACTGGTCACCTACCGCAGTCAGGCTCTGAAAACGGGTAGACTTGGCCAACAGCTTCGCACCGATTGACGCCTCCAACCCTCTCACGTGCTTACCCACCATCTGGGCACTGATCCCTCGCTCTTCAGCAACCGCCGCAAATGAGCCCAGCTCCACAGCCCGCACAAAAATTTCAATACTGGTTAAGCGGTCCAACAGCATACTCCATGATTAGCAATCATTAGATTCTATTTTAACCATAATTAGAAACCAAGAGTTTCGATTGTATTCCTTCTAAGTAGGTTTATCACCAGCAGCATTAGCCATAACATGCACCCTCGCGTCCTAGTATCAAGAGTAAAAACAGTGTCGTTTGCCGTTCCCCATGAAATCGCTTTTGGTGATCTCTACCTTCCCCCGCTGCTGGTTGCAGCCCTGATCGGGTTGATTTGTACTTCCCTTACCGTTCGTTTGCTAAACCGGCTGCGCTGGTTTCGCCACGTTGCCAGCCCCCCCTTGGTCGAGCTTTCACTAACCATCATATATACCGTCGTTGTCGGCACCTTTGTTTTTCCTTCTTAATCGAATACGGAGCCTATTTTGATCAAACGTTTCAGCGTCACCCTTTGCTTACTCCTATTGGCTATCGCCGCGATAGGCTGGAAATACCAACAGTATCTACAAAATCCCTGGACCCGAGATGGCCAAATTCGCGCTCAGGTGATCCAGATTACCCCTCGAGTAACAGGGCCTATCATTGCATTGCCTATTCGTGATAACAGTGAAGTCAAAGCCGGCGACGTGTTGTTTGAAATAGACCCCCGTACCTACCAAGCAGCCCTGGCCAAGACAGAAGCAAGCTTGGTTCAAGCGCAAGCCCTGCTCAAAAAAGCGCAAGATGAAGCAAAGCGCGGGCGTTCCCTGTCACGCCGCCAGCCAGGCTCAATTTCACAATTGTCACTCAATCAGCTCAACAATGCGGTTGAGTCTGCGCAAGCGGGTGTCATGGTCGCCCGAGCCGCTTGTGATGAAGCCAAGCTAAACCTCAGCTTCACCAAGGTCACCGCCCCGGTGGATGGCTTTATCACCAACCTGACCCTGAGAATGGGAAGCCAAGTGGTCGCGAATCAACCGGTTGTCGCCCTGGTTGATAAAAACAGCTTCTGGGTTGAAGGGTTCTTCAAGGAAACAGACATTCAGGATGCCACCATCGGTGAACACGCTGTCGTCACCCTGATGGCCTATCATGACCAGCCACTCAGTGGCCGGGTTGAAAGTATCGGATACGGCATTGCCCACCAAGATGGCAGTACAGGGGTTTCGCTTCTGCCCAACGTCAACCCCAACTTCCAGTGGATCCGCCTGGCCCAACGAATACCGGTCCGGATTGCACTCGATAACTTGCCTGCCTCTCTCCAGCTCCGCGCCGGGACGACGGCATCGATAATGATCAACAAATCCCAGCCAAACGCTGCCCTGTAAGGATCTTCTATGCTCAATCAGCGCTGTATCTTGCCACTGAAGGTGGCCTTAGCCCTGACCCTGGCCATTGTCAGTGCGCTATGGCTGGGCTGGGAACGTCCGTATTGGGCTGGCTTTGCCGTGGTTGTCATGGCTGCAACCGAAACGTCGGGACATTCGCTGAAAAAAGGCCGTCATCGACTTGTCGGCACCTTGCTAGGCGTATTAGCGGCTTTCCTGCTGGTTGGGCTTTTTGCCCAACAGCCATTGCCGTTCCTTGCTTGCTACAGCCTTTTTGCTGCACTTTGCGTCTATCTGCAGGGCAATCCACGCAATGGCTATATGTGGACTATCTGCCTGATGGTCTGCTCGTTGGTGGTCGTCATGGGCAAACTGCTACCGGAGCAGACCTTCTCAGTGGCCGTTTTACGGCTCCAGGAGACCGTGCTGGGAATTGTCTGCTTTACGCTGGTATTTAGCTTGTTATGGCCAACATCCAGCCATCGTACCGTCATTGCCACCCTAAAGCTGTACTTTGATAATCAGTCAAAGCAGCTACAGATTGCCATGGCTGAACTCAATGACCACAACACCTTCACCAAAGCGCTCACCTTAAGTGATAGCTTGAAGCAGTTAACCCGGTTGGAAGATCTCATCTACGCGGCCAGCGCAGACAGTTACCATATCGCCCATGACTACCCAAAGTGGCAAACATTGCTCAGCCAACTCAACCGGTGGGCACTGCTGTGCGGCCATCTGGCAGAAGCCAGCGCCCTAACCAGTGAAAAAATGGCACCAGAGCAATGTGCAGTTATTGCCTCCTTGCTGGAGCGGCTCAGCAGCCGGGCGCAAGATGCCCTAGCATTGCTTGAGGGGAGAGCCGTCATCGACGGTCGAAGCCGCCTACCGCAAAACGTTGCCCTACTCCCATCAAAGCCATTAGATAACGAAAAAGCTGGCAGTATTGATGACCACCATGGCGCAACGATGATGTTAGGCTCACTGCTGACTAAGATTGATCAGCTGCAATATGACCTCGTGGCGACCCTGTCTGAGCTGACTGCTCAAAGTCATCAAGGTAACGCCAAATACAATCAACCCCACCAAGCGGTCTCAGCGCCAGGTTCATTCACCGCAAGATGGGCATTTCGCCCGGATAGCGCTGTAGCGGCGTTGAAAGCCTGCCTGGTGATCTGGGTATGTATCGCATTATGGCTTTATGTCCCCATGCCTGGTGGTGCAATGATCGTACTGCTCGGGGCCATTTTCAGCTGCGTCGTCTTGTCACTGCCATTTGCCAGCGTAAAAGCATTGTCATTTTCCATGTTCGGTTGGTCACTGTTCGTCCTGGCTCAGTATGTTTTGCTGATGCCGATGCTGACCGAGATCTGGCAACTGTCGGCGTTTTATTTTATCAATGCGTTTGGGATCTGGTATGTGTTCTGCCGGCCCCAGCAGGCACTGCAAAGAATGCTGGGTACCCAACTATTGATAATGATGACAAGTGGTGCGATGCAGCTGACGCCGGTCTACGATATTCAGTCCGCCTTGCTGCAGCTTATGCTGATCGGTATCGTCATGCTGATCATCTTCTGGGTGAACCACACTGTCTTTTCGGGTACGCCGGAATCTGTATTCTTGCGTGAATTGGGGCGTTTGCGGACCGGGCTCAAACTCGACCTGCAGCAATTTACCAAGCCGAAGCACCAGCAAGCTGGCCATAGCATCGTCTTGAAAAGACAAGATCCGCTGCGCTCTGTCGCTATGGCAGAAACCGCAATCAGCAGGATTAACTGGCAGGCTTACCCTGAGCTGGAACCGGCAAAAGTCGGCACAGTGATCACCGGTGCGTACAAGGCCTGCCTGCTCTATCGTGCTTTCGAAGATAACTACCGCCATTGGCAAACTGCATCGCAACACCGAGCCATTGAGGCACTGATAGCGAAAATCACTCAATCGCTAGTCGCAATTCTGGAGGAATCTACTGTGAATCCGACGCTTACTGAGCACCAGTATCAACTTGATAGGTTACTGTTCGAGCTGCAACGCTACCTGATCGGACTAGACCGGGAGTCAATATTGCAGTTCTCGCTGAGTGCCGATGATGTTGATGCCAGTTACCGGCTGCTAATCTCATTGCAGCTGCTGATAGATTCATTTAAGACTCTGATAATCAACGTTCAGCATAACCATATCCATCAACTGCGATTGCAACCTTTTGCCATCTAAGACTCGACAGCAAAACGCCACCGAATCGTTCAGTGGCGTTTTGCTATTGTACAGAGGAGCATCGGAACATTTACTTAATCAAACGCACCAGCAGGGTTCCGGGCTCGCGCATCGGATCGAGATTCACACTCAGCACATAACCACGGGTCGGCGCATGGTAGCGCTGTATCTCATCGCCGAAACTGTCGTACTGCACCGCTAGCAACTGGCCGATTTCAACCCGCTCACCAATCTCCACCTGCGGCAGGGCAAAGCCACCAAGTGTCGCTCTCACGGTGAAGATCTGCTTGCCTTCGTAGCACTCGTGCTGGGGCTGGCTAACCTCCCCCTCCAATACCCCTTCAGCTTTAAGGATATTGAGTACCCCATCGACAGAGCGTGCAATCATATCCGGCTGCAAGACCTTACCGGCACCAACCTCAACGGTAATCGATGGAATACCGCTGCGGTTCCAAACCGTTTCCAGCACCCCCTCATCGCCCGGATCATCGAAAATACAATCCGGATTCATCAGCCGGGCCATTTTTACGGTTTGGGGAATACGATAATCCGCAAACACATACAGCGGGTAAGCTGCACCGCGAGTCTGGGTATGCAAATCGACCGCGATATCGGCATTGTGCGCAAGCAGATCGTACCATATTGACGCAATATAACGCTGGGCGGCGTCTCCCTCCGGGTTGCCCGGGAAAATCCGGTTGAGATTGGTCGGCGAGGCGTCAGGGTCTGACATGATAAAATCTCGGGTGTGCATCAACATGCCAGACACATTGACCGTCGGCACAATCACCACCGTGCCTGCCACGGCCTGCTCGGCAAGATATTGGATCACTTTCTGAGCCGTGACCACGCCATTCAGCTCGTCACCATGCACGCCTGCCGTGATCATCACTTTTGGGGCATTGCCGCCCTGCTCGCCGCGGTAGACCACCACCGGCAAGTGCCAGCTCTGTCCGATGCCATTTTCTTGGGGACGAAACCAAAACCGGTGGCAGCCCACGGGCAGCTCATCGACATCCAACCGGGTGATCACCTGATGTCCCTGCAAAACGTCATCGGTATATCGGGTTTTCATTTCCGCCATACGCTTCCATCCCTATGTCTATGAAATTGATAGTCTGCAAAAAAAATGGGCAGTTTCCTGCCCATTCACTCTAATCGATTTTTCTGCGCTTACGCAAAGCCTGTTATGTGAGCAATTACTACAATCACACTCGACAACACAAACAACAGAGCGATGAAGCGCCAGCAGAACTTTGCCCAGTCCCCCCAGTCGATGCGGCACACGCCCAGTGTTGCCATCAGTGATGCCGAAGTTGGCACGATGATATTAGTAAAGCCATCCCCCAGCTGGAACGCCAGTACCGCAACCTGACGAGTGACACCGGCCAAGTCAGCCAGCGGGGCCATCAAAGGCATGGTCAGTGCCGCTTGTCCCGAGCCCGACGTCACAAAGAAGTTAAACACCGACTGGAAAACGTACATCAGCCATGCAGCCATCACTTCCGGCAGTGAGCCGATTACGTTACCCGCACTGCTGAGGATCGAGTTCAATACACTGGCTTCGGTGGCATCACCGCCACCACCTAGGATCAATAGGATCCCCTTGGCACTACCGACCAGCAGCGCCGGTGCTAGCATGATGCTCGCACCGTCTTTAAACGCATCAGCCATATCATTGACGGTCATGCCGTTGAGGCGGAAAGCTACACCAATCAAGCCCGCGACAAAGCCCATGGTAAAGAACTGCGAGGCAATTTCAGGAATGTACCAAGCATGGGCAACTACCCCCCAGATCACCCATACCATTGTGGCAACCACGGTCAGCATGACCAGGGTATCGCCCAGGTTCCAGCGCGATGCCGTTACCGAGGCCTCCTGTGTTTTGAAGTGGACATCGCCTTTGATACTGAAAGACTTGGACGGATCTTTTTTCACCCCGTTGGCGTACCACATGGTAAATGCGATACCGATAATGGTGAACATAATCCACAGGCCAATACGCACCGAAGCACCAGATAGTACCGGCACGCCAGCGATCCCCTGGGCGACTGCGACCGAAAACGGGTTCATCCATGAAGCAGCGAAGCCAATCTGGGTCGCGACGTAGGTAACCATCACGGTGGTAATGCCGTCATAGCCAATTCTGACCATCAGCGGGGCGATAATAATCGCGAACGCAACGGCCTCTTCGCCCATTCCGAATACTGCGCCGCCAAGAGAAAATAAGGAAAACAGCACCGGAATAAACAGGGACTCACTGCCCTTGGTACGGTCAATCAGGCGCAGGATACCATTATCAATCGTACCGGTACGCATCACGATGCCAAACGCGCCGCCAATCACCAGCATAAACATGATAACGCCGATAGCCGAACCCCATTTCGAGCCGGAAACCAACCCTTCGAACACGAAGTTCATCAGGCCAATACCACCTCCGCTGGCAAACAGCCCGACACTGTTGTAGACCAACTCGCCATGCTCATCCGTCGCGTAAGTAAACGATTCTGGGTCGAGTACGGTACGGGTCTTCTCGGCACCGTCAGCAATATAGGAAATGGCTTGGGTTTCAAACATACCTGCCGGTACGACATAGGTCAGTGCTGTCGCCAGCAGACCAATGAAAAAGATCAGTACCAGAGTATCTGGCATTTTCCAGGTTTTGATTTGGACAACGTCCGATGTTGTATCGCTCATTATTATTCTTCATCTACTTCTTAAAAATGAAGAATAAAATATCGTAAATACTGCATACAAAGTCAATCTCATTTTGCTGAATTGCCACTTTCGTAGAGTTATCAACCAAGAAAAAATGTTACTACTTGTTGCTACAATAAAAAAAGCGCACCCATTAGGTGCGCTCAAGCTTTTGTATTAATAAAACTATATGGAGCTATTTCTTCATTACGACCAAGTTTTCCGTCGGTTTGACAATTGCGACGATCGCCTCGTCATAAATTCTTGCTGCATCGCTCAATGTTACTAGGTATGCATTTCGCTCTGTTGTGCTAAGTGTCTCACCCTGCTCAAGCTTGGCCACCACAGCCAGGCCAATTTCCGCTACAGCTATGGTCTTCTCAGCAATCACAACGCTATCTACCGATGCCACATTGGCAGCCAAGATTGGTTTGACGGCTTGTGCCGCATTCAATACCTTCGCGTAGTGAGCCTTCAATTCAGCCAGCGCATCATTGTTGCCGTCAGCATACTCGCCAACCAGTTTTTCCATTTCATACACCGCATGGCTTTCGACAGGCAGCGCATCAACGAAGCGGTTCAGGCGCTCGTACTGGTTGTAAAGGTCGCCATGGTTCGAAGTTTGGATCCACTTCTCCCAGTTACGGGCATAGTATTGTGCCGGCTCGGTGTATTCGGCCAGTGCCACCAGCGGCTGGACATCTTTACCGTTTGCCAAGCGCTTGTACATCATCATGGCCTTGTTGTGGTGCTGAAGGCCTACCGAAATTTCAGACCAGTGATCGATTGCTGCCATTCGCTTGTACATGCTGTCTTCGTCCGTCAGTTCAGCAGGCGACCAGAAACGCTCGGCAATCGCATAGCTACGTGGCCATAGGCGGTTTTCAACCGTCAGTGAATCATAGTTTTCAGCCCATGCGGTAATTTCTCCGCCCAGGATCAGTTTCTGCTGCTCCTCGGTTAACTCCGCCGGGTAGCCGCCGTTTGGCTCGGGGATCACTGAGCCTTCGATTGCAGTTCCTGCGATCAGCTTGCCTGTGGTCGGCCAGCGGACATTACCAATAAGCTGATAGCTCGTTTCAGCCAGCTCAGTGCCAGCGAAAACCAAGTTGAATTCGGTGTACGACATGAAGTTGTCGAAGTGACCACGGAACACTTTGCCCGGTACATACTCAAGGATGTACACCTCTTCACGTGACTTGCCGTTATAGTCGGTAAAGGCGCGGAAGTTACCGTCCTTGTCTTCAATGATAGTGATCAGGCCTTTACGCGGGCCCCCCTTAGTACGTGGTTTTTCCCACTCGTAGGTAGCAAACTTTTCCCCATCATGCAGGTTGTCGTCAACCGTGATACCGGTTGGCATCGGGTCGTTGCGGTAGTGGTAGCTGGTTGGTTGTGGCTGATCAAGGTAGTAGCCCGTAGATAGGATCCCCTGGTAGCCTTCCTGGGCCGCACGGCCAATACTGTCATGGCCACGCCAACTCTGGATCACAATCGATGTCGGCAGATCTTTATGCCAGATTTCATCCCAGCCAATCATCTTCTTACCACGCTCATCAAGCATCTTCTCAACGCGGGCATTGAGGTAAGATTGCAGACCGTGGTTACCGTCTAGGCCTTTCTCTTTGATATAGGCCTGGATGTCCTCGTTTTCTGTCCACTGGGAGTAATTGGGCTCATCACCACCAATGTGGAAATACTCATCCGGGAAGAGCTCAACTACCTCGTCAAACACTTTACCCAAGAAGGTGTACAGCTCAGGGTTAGTCGGATCCATCAGTGGGACAAAGACCCCCCACTCGCGCTGGTGCGGGTAGCTTTGTCCTTCGCCGCCAGACATCAGCTCTGGATAGGCGTGAGCCACCGCTGAGGCGTGTCCCGGCAATGAAATTTCCGGGATCACCCGAATACCGAGGTTGCGGGCATAGTCGACCACACCACGGATTTCATCTTTGGTGTAGTAGTCACCGTCAGACGTCATCTGCCATAGCTTCGGATAGCTGTCCAACTGAATACGGATCGCCTGATCATCCCAGATATGCCAGTGGAAAATGTTCATCTTGGCTGATGCCATCGCATCGAGCTGGCGCTTAATCACATCAATTTCAACAAAGTGACGCGAGGTATCGTAGGACACACCACGCCACGGGAAACGCGGCGCATCTTCAATCGTCACTTCCGGCACAAAATAGCCCGTGCTGTCGGTTTCAACCAACTGAAGCAGGGTCTCGATACCTCGGATAGCGCCGTAAGGGCGCTCAGAGGCCAACACAATCTTGCCGTTGTCGGCCGTCAGGGTATAGGACTCGTCCGCCTCAACCGTTTGAACTGCTGTTTTCGGCGCCTGCTGGATATCAATCACCAGTGTCGCTTTGTCTTCGCTATCGACATATGGATTGAGCATCGGCACACCCGTCTGGCGCTCCAGGCGTTTGAGCAATCGCTTGGCGGTAAACGCCACCCGCTCGGACTGGTAGCCTTTGATGAAAACCTTGAAATCACCATCAATCTCGACCTTGCCTTCACGCAGCTCCACAGAATGTGGATATGGCATTAAATTCAAATCGGTATTTGGTGCAGCGGCATACGCTGCCGACGACAGCATCGAACCTGCAACCAAAGCAGACAAGATCGTTTTTTTCATGATTATTCCTCAGACATACTCATCATAATTGTTGGGGCTGATACCCAGCATGATTGATTGGGGTAGGGCTGGATACCACTCTCACTCCCCCCTTGTGGGTTGAAGAAATATTAAATTCGCCATGCGAATTAAACAGTGAGAAAAGCCACAAATCCCTTTGAGTTGTTTGATAGTTTCACACATATCGTAGGCGGAAAGGCCAATATACACCGATAAAACAACCACTTAATACATGTTAGAAACCAAGCTGAACACACTTTGATTTTATGATTATTTTCATAAACTTATACCTCCCTCCCATTTCCAAACAAGTAACAATTTGTAATGCTGCATTTCTCAAAACCCAGTGCACGGTACTCTCAGTTGACACACATCAAGCCAGTCCTGAAATGTCACACTAACATCATCAAAGGGTGTCGAGTTGATCACAAAAATTGATTAGTATGCGGGCTCTGAAATTTTTCACGGATTGGACGAATCAATGTATAAACTGGTTGCCCTTGATATGGATGGCACACTGCTTAACTCGCAGAAAGCCATTTCACCTCGAACCAAACAAGCTATCCAGGCTGCTCGCGACTGCGGTGTGCAAGTGGTCCTAGCTTCCGGCCGCCCACTGGAGGGCATGACCAAGTACCTCGATGAACTGGGTATGACGGGCGAAAAAGATTATGTCCTTAGCTACAATGCATCTTTGGTGCAACGTGTTGCTAGCAAAACAGTGATCCGCAAACAGATCATGACAGGCCGAGATGCGAAGAATATCGCCAGCCTGGCCAATGATTTCGGTACTTTCATTCATGCCTTTACCCCTGAACGCGGTTTGATCACGCCAGAGAACAACCCGTATACCGATCATGAATCAGTGATCAACGGCGTACCGACGACAGTGCTTGATTTTGCCGAGCTTGCCGACGACGAAGAAGTGATCAAAGTAATGATGGTCGCGGATCCGGAAATCCTAACAGCAGCGATCAACCAACTGCCTGCGAGCCTCTACGACCAGTACACCGTGGTGCAAAGTGCCCCTTTCTTCCTCGAGCTGATGAACCCGAACAGCAACAAAGGCACTGGCGTTGCTATGCTTGCCGAGCATTTGGGCCTGGACGCTAGCGAAGTGATTTGCATGGGTGATGCTGGCAATGATCACCACATGATTAAATTCGCCGGTCTGGGTGTGGCAATGGGCAACGCCACCGACGATATCAAAGCGATTGCCAACCACGTCACCGACACCAACGACAACGACGGTGTGGCGAAAGTGATTGAAGAGTTTGTGCTAAAAAACGCCTAACTGTCTCAATGTGAGGTTAAAGGCAGCCACCTGCCTTTAACTTGCGCATAGCTTAGATTACTTTTTTGCGGAGCGCTTGGTCTTTATCAGCCACAGAATAAAGCGATAAATCCACCGCCCCACCTTCCCCAACCGGCTACGTGGGTACTGGCTATATGCCATGAGAAATAGTCCTAACACTAAAATCATTGGCCGGATATACCACAGTTCAGTAATTGCTTTTCTATTAATCGAGCTTGTCGATTCAACAGTAAAATCAATCAGCCATAGAATTAGCTGGGAAAAAACCAATATTGCCCCCCAGAAAAAGACATGTTTCTTCTTAATTCTCATCACTCTTTCCATGAACGTCTCACCAAAGCAAACAAGAAAGGCCGATGAATCGGCCTTTCTTTTTACACATCACTACTTACCAGCAAGGGCTATTCATCCCATAAGATAGGCACTGGCATTCCAGCCCTGCGCAGTGATTTGGTCCCTGCTTTCGCTGGCGCTACCGGCTGAACTTCAACCGAATACCGCTTCACTTTACCTGCCGTGAGATCCGAGCCTGTCATCGCATCACCGCTGATCAAGGTCACTCCTGCCGGGAACGAGACGTAGTAAGTACCGATCCGGTCAGGGGCAGTGATACCGTGCAATTCAACCTGGTGCACCCCCGGCGTCAGCGGCACATCGGCACTGACCGAACGGGAGGGGCTTGCCATTGTGCGGATCAGCTGGCCATTAACATACAAGGCATAAGTGTCATCATTCGCTGCACCGTTATCACCAAACGTAAAGGTGTAAGTCTGCTGCTCCAGCTCAAACGGCAACGTATTGCTCTGCTGGGTGCCGTTGACATTCACAACCTCGGCCCATACGTCACCCGTCTCAGCACCATTTGGCACCACAACTGTCAGCTCCGAAGGCGTCGCTCCAGTGATCATCGCGGCAACAGGCTGTCCCTCATCACCGGTGAAAAATACCCGATTATCGGTAATGATCCGCGAGAAACCGGCACCTGAGATGGTTACCGTTTCTCCCCATGCCCCGGTCGAAGGATCAAGTGCTGAAAGTGTCAGCTCCTTCACCAGCTCAATCGTGAACTGGGTATCCAGCTTAACCTCTACCAAGTCATCAACAAACGGATCCCTGTCTAGACGGTGGTGGGATAACTTCACCGATAACGGTGACTCGGCCTTATCAAGGTAATCCGCAGGCAGGCGAACTTTCAGCGGGGACACCGGTGCTGTCAATCCCGCTCCCACGATGTACGACTCATAAGTTGGCGCGTCATCGGTATGGATTTCCTGCTTGCTATCAGTAAAGGTCACTGAAGGTTTGTGGGTCGTCGCACCGAAAATACTGCCTTTAATAACCGGGTCTAAACCCTGCCCTTTCAGGGCTACATCTTTTGGCTCGCCATCAACCATGATCACTGCCGGTGTTACTTCCTCGACCGAAATCGGGAAGTTCACCCGGAACTCGAGGTAGCTACTAGTGGTGGCAATATCTGTCGCCAGCTTGCCCAAATCCACCGCGGTGCCACCTACCGAAACCACCGTCGCCGCACTTCCCCAAGGTGTCAATTTCATGCCCAATGCAACCGCCATCTTCTTAACAACAGCTGGCCCCTGGTTTACCGCGACAGCTTTGACAATAGCTTCATAGGTAGACGCTTCTGATTTTTTGATCATAGCCTCTACGCCTTCAGCAAAGCCACTTACGGTGCCCTTGCTCCAGCCTGACTCAACGGCATCAACTAGACCATATTGGAACAGGATGTCCAACACTGTACTGGTAGTGCTATCTGTCATTCGCAGCCCTACCACAGTATTGACCACCGGAACAAATGCCTGACTCATGAAAGTACGTACTGCCAATTTATATGATGGCGAATTTTTATAGATATGCCATACCTCTCCTTTGAAACCTGGCGTGTACAATCGTAGATCTGCCGAGCGGTGTTTGAGATCTTCCGTCTTCATATTGGCATTGTAGAAGCTGAAGATCCCGCTCTGTGGGGCGAGCAAGTCAGAGGAGAAATAGCTGTTAGCATAATCCCGGATGATCTTGCCATTGTAAGCATTGAGCAGCTTATAATCGGCAAACATCATCGTATCATTTTCAATATCAATTTTACCGTTGACGCTGTCACCAGCGTCTTGGAAGCTGACTCCGAAATCTTGCTGGAAAGGCTGTGGCGTCACTTCTGCGCCGCCAGCTTGGCTTGCATAAGCAACGATTGACTTAGCACTCACCAGCGCCGCTGTTTTTTGGCGTATCTGCCCCTGAGACAGCGCAGAATCTACAGCGCTACCAGCCGTTTCGATAGCCTTCAGGAACATTTCGGTAAAGTCTGCCCGGCGGTAGTCTTCGAGGTAGTACGGATCTTGCCCTAGCTTCTCGTCAAGGTAATCACCAAATGCCCGAGTCGAGTTTAGCAATACGTCCATCACTGCACGCTGGTCATCAGCATGGATCGTTGCCTCTAACCCCATGCTGGTATATACCAAGCCAGCCGCCATGGTATAGGGGCTGATTTCAATACTACCCTGCCCCGGCAGCACGACACCACTTAGGAAAATCGCCGGCTCCCTACCTGCTTGTTCAGGTGCAAACAGGTGGACAGTCGTTGCTCCCTGGTTCCGTGTTGGCAGGACGAAGCTGCCATTAGCGGCAACAGCGCTGTCTGAAGACCCCAGAAACTCAGCTGTTAGCTGATCAAAGGCCAAGGTCGACCCCGATGGCAAGACGACACTGCCTCCCGTCTGCTGGCGAACCTCAACGGGCAGGCGGTTAGAGATCTCGTCGCTAACCACGGCAATCACGCCACTGGCAGCATCCAGCGGAAGGGTAACCCGGATACGATTATTGGAAACAGATGTTGGGATCAACTCCACACCATTCAAGTTCACCCTGACAGATGGCGCACTCAGGTTTATCCCTTGCAAAGTGATGCTCTCACCTGCATAGGCGTAACCCACATCGCCGATGACTTCCACATCAAACAGCAATGGGCTATCGGCATCCACCACGGTGATCTGGTGAGGGTAGGAGATCTTCCTGCCGTTAGACACTTTGATCTCACCTGATTGCGCCTTTTGCGGTACGGTGAATGTCAGGACACCTGACTCATCGACTTGTGGTACAAGGTTAAGTAGCTCAGTCCCTTGCTGCCAAGCGATCATTGGTGTTGTGCCAAACCCTTCACCCTCGAGGCGAATAGTATCTCCACGGCGGGCAACACCTTCTATGGCATGGCTGCCATCAGTGGTGATCACCGTGACAGTTGTGACTACCAGGCGACCTTCTTTATCTCCCGGCTCTGCCTGCTCTAGTGGAGACAAACGATCATTGTCATTGATATCCTTGAGGCTATCGTTGTCATCATCAGTATCGACAAAATCCAAGATAGCATCGTTGTCTGAGTCCTCAGGCAATATCGGGTCAAAACCGATTTCCACATCATCGGTAATTTCGTTGCCATCAGAATCCGTATCGAGGAAGTTAGCCACGCCATCGCCATCAATGTCCTGCACGCCCTCAACTGAATCATCAATTAAGTCGCCATCACTATCAAGATCCCACCAGGCCGGCAGCTGATCACCATCCTGATCTACATCTCCTGCGGACAACAGTTGTTCCAAGCCGTCGAGGATGCCATCGCCGTCACTATCTGGGTTGGTTGGCTGCATGCCTAGCGCCAGTTCAGTATCATCGGACAGCCCATCCATATCACTATCTTTGAACACGCTAACCCGGTAGCTAAATTGTTCCGATGCCGCATTATTAATATCAGCTACCGAGAACGCATGGGAACCATCGGCAGTAATACGCGAGCTCACCGCAAGGTAATCTTCATGTGACCAATCAACTTTTACTGTTGGCAAGCTGGCACCAGCACTGCTCAGAAGAGCCAAAGATGGGGCAAATTCTTTATTGGTTTTATGCAGCAACAGCGTAATGATATCGCCGGCCTTGGCATCAAATAGGAAATAATCAGTATCCACTTCATAACCCGAGCCCGACTCAACCACCCCTTTTACAGCAAATGGGTAGCTGCGGTTCAACTGATTACCATTAGGGTAGAGGTTGCCGTTAAATTCCATTTCAGAATAAACAAACAAGTCCTGCTGCTCAGGATCAAACGGGTAGGCATCACTTTGATCGGGCTTGCCATCGCCATCTTCGTCACTCTGAGCATAGTTACCGACCCCGTTACCATCAGAATCGATCCACTCCGTGATATCTTTTGGGAATTGATCATCAACGTTTAATGTACCGTCTCCATCAATGTCCAGGTCACGGCTAGACGGTATACCATCAGCATCATAATCGACATATAGTGTCTTGGTTCCCGAGCGGGAATACTCACCATCTGACACAGTCAGCTTAATCGTATAATTACCCTCGACCAATGCTAAGAGTCGGGTATTCCTTGATGACGGAGCCAATATATTCCCAGCATCTTTTTCCGGCTCTTCGACAATCTGCCATTGGTAAGTCAAGGCACTGCCATTTTCTGTGGTACTTCCCGCGGCACTCAAGGTAATGGCTCGATTTATGGCTGCATACTCAGACGTTGTAATAACTAATTCAATCGTATTATTGTCCGGTGTTGGTGTAGTCGTTGGCTTTGAAATGCTCTCATCTCTATCCCCATCGAAACACCCTGACAGCAACGCGCTGGTAATGATGGCTGCGGCCAATGTGACACGTTGCTTCACCGGCTGTTGAAGGTGACGTTTCCCCATCGAATAATCCTTTATTCCTATTCTCTGCAAATAATTACCGCACCCAAACCATTAGCACTAATTGCCACGCTTGGGCACAGCACAACATAAATTGGGAAAGTAGCATTTACAGGCACACCAACAGGGGATGCTTAGCGCATTTCTTCGATGCAGTTCGGGTATTTAAGGTGTAAGGAATAGCTTGCATGCAAATAATCGCCCACACTTCAAAGTTAACCTTAGATCCCTATAGGGTATAGCTCGTGCATATACGTCTTTCTATGAGGTTGATAGGCCACTTCAGTAAGCAATATTGTCGGATTGAGCCCTTGGGATCAGCCGATCACACATCGATAGCAAGAGTACGGATTTCATGTGGCACATAAGGTTTATGTTCCTGTTCCATGCCTGGTAGGAATCGGAATCCGACTGAAATCACACAGCTAAAACTGGGCTGACAGCTTGAAAGAGAGCCGGTCCCCCTCTGCACGATTACGAACCTCCAGCTCATTGGTCCACTTTAATTCCGCCCGAACCGGCCGCCCAGACCAGGTTGCCCGATAACTAATAACCGGCCCCAGGCCGACAGCCTTTGCTTTGAAGTCTCCCGATACGGCCCCACTACCAGAGTCCGAGCTGAGCTGTTGATACCAGTAACCTGACAAGCCGATCCCGGTGAAGCCCCACAACAGAGGAATATATTGGATCAGCGTCGAGTCAACATGCATCTGGGTACCCGTCTGATAGTCGGTATCCTCATTTTTGGTGTTCCAATCGATTCCGCCTGACACAGTAAACTCTTGTCCGGTGACCGGCTCAATATACTGAAGCCAGGCAACAGGTGAAACGCTCCAGTAATTTTTACCGACATTGGCCAATTTACCGGGTTCAAAATTACCGGTCGGGGCATAAAGGTTGAAATGTAGTTCCGTTAGCCAATATTCAGACAAAGAGTAAGCCAACATCAAGGGGGCAATCATGATATCGCCAAGGCCACTGTCCCTGTCTCGCAGGCGATGCCCTTGCACATTATGTTCTTGGCTGGCAGAGACTTCCACTGAACTATATGGCAACGCAATTGCCATGGCATATTGCCACCCGCCTTTTAATCGAATCCCCGGATTCCAAACAAGGTTCATCGAATAGGTCTGGGTGGTAATACTCAGATCGTTTACCGCCAAACCCGCCAAGGGAACACTCAGTTCACTCTGAGTGCTGCCGTCAAACCCGCTCAGATCCATATACACATTGAGTGATTTACTGGGTGGAATTTGATTGATCCTCGATGACAATGTGCCGGGCAGATAGTGGCCACTCCCCCCCTCTTCTGCCGTCACTTGGCAGGGAGCGACAAGGGCGGCTAACAAGGCTCCTGACAACAAGGCTTCGTAACACGAAGACAATCCCCTAGCCAACATGGCATGCATAGAAAATTCCCCCTATACCTCAATAGCTTGAAATATAGATGAGAATTTTGAAATTACGTAATCACAATGAAAAATTGCGATGACACAGCTAGCAATCCTTAACAAAAATATTGCAAGATACCGTTTTCTAATGAATTAATTACACATCAAACCAAAAAAGGGATGTGTGATGAAAGGATTTGTTATTTCTAGCTGGGACTTTTCATCCGGCGCAGCAAGGCAAAACCCACCGGAGGTGCAAAAACTCCTCGCCGAAAACTGGTATCACTGCCAGCGAGATGCCGCAGGACTGAAGGACTGGCTGATAGCTAATCAGATCCCTGAGGCCGTTGTTGACTCCCTGCTCGCCGATGACACACGTCCGCGATTCGAAAAGTACAGCGACGATTGTTTTTTGGTGATATTGCGCGGCATCAACCTCAACCAAGGGGCTGAGCCCGACGATATGCTTAGCCTACGTATTCTCTGGTTCAAAGGTGCCCTTCTCTCAACACGGAAGGTACCTTCGCGAGCCGTCACGAAAATCATCAACCAACTGGAACAAGGTATCGGGCCGCTTAACTTACCGGACTTGCTGCAAGCAATGGCAAACAGCATCAACGGGATCATCTCAGGTTTTCTCTCCCCCGTGGAAGATACGCTCAACGAAATGGATCACAACGTCAAGGCTGATCCCAAAGAACTCAATGCGATATATTCCCGCCTGCTGCGACTTCGCCGATACCTCAAGCCCCAGCGCTATGTACTTGAAGATCTGATACAAGCTGAGATAGAGGTATTGACCGGACACAAGAACCATTTCAAAAACTGCCTAGATACCATCGTGAGAATGAACGAATCTATCGAGTTCTATATCGACCAGGTCAATCTCTACTTTGCCAATATCAACCAGCGACAAGCAGAAACGATGAACAGGAATACCTATTTGTTCTCTGTCATTGCTGGCCTATTTCTCCCCGCTGGATTTTTCACCGGGTTGCTTGGTGTCAATATAGGAGGAATACCAGGAGTTGAGGACCCGCTGGCATTCCCTCTGTTTTGTCTCGGCCTAATCCTTATCGTGGCGATTGAGATCATCATTCTGAAGAAGTTGAAATTCATCTAGCGAAGAGCGCCGGCTAAATATCCTCCTCCATAAGCCAGCACTGCGACTGATGAGGAGGAAAGCCAGCTATGCGATGAACACATAGTGCTATTAGAAATTCGCCAAAAAGTACGGGATCATCAAGGCATTGACCAGGTCGATAAAGAACGCACACACCAATGGCACAATAATGAAGGCCAAATGGGAGTTACCGTAGCGCTGGGAGACCGCAGACATATTGGCCATCGCCGTCGGCGTGGAGCCCAGTGAAATCCCTCCGAAACCGGAGCAGATGACCGCCGCATCGTAGTTTTTCCCCATCGCCGGAAACACCACGAAGATATTGATCAGCACCGCAACGATGAACTGCGCGGTAAGAATAGCGAAAATAGGCCCCGCCAAGTCAATCAGTGTCCACAACTGCATACTCATCAACGACATCGCCAAGAAAGTACCCAAAGCAATATCGGCAATCAAAGCGACCGCAGGCTTTCTCGCGGGCCAGCTCGTACCTGTAATACGTCGGAAACCGATATTGTGCACAATATTGGTCATCACAATACCGGCGAACAAACAGGTGACGAACAGCGGTAATTGCAAGCCCATTTCGGCAATTGATTCATTGAGAATATAACCAAGAATGACACAAACATGAATGGATAAAATGGCATCGAGGAAATCGAAGCCCGAGATGTGGCCATTCGACTCCTCATCCGCAACCCCCACATCCAACGCCTCTTTTTTCTCTGGTTTGAGATCATGACGGGTGATAAGAAACTTAGCGATGGGACCACCCATCAAGCTTGCCAAAATAAGACCAAAAGTGGCACAGGCTACCCCTATCTCCATCGCATTGCTGATGCCGTAGCCTTCCGATATACGGGGAGCCCAAGCAATAGCGGTACCATGGCCGCCAATGAGTGAAACACTGCCTCCCAGCATACCAACCGGGCTCTCAAGGCCGAAGGCTTTTGCCACGCCTATCCCCGTGAAGTTTTGCACCATCATGTAAGCTATGGTGATCGCCAACAGGATCACCAAGGGCAAGCCCCCCTTGAGCAAATCTTTCAAGCTCGCATTGATCCCAATGGTGGTAAAGAAGTACACCAAAAGCACATCACGCGCGACCAGATCAAATTCAATGGCGATATCCGACACGCTGTAAACAATCGCGATGATCACCGAAAACAAAATACCGCCCGTGACCGGCTCGGGAATACTGAACTCTTTGAGTGGCTTGAACACATTATTAAGCTGTCGGCCAATAAACAGCACCAGTATCCCGATGGTGACGGCAAAAAAGGAATCAAACCTCAAAATGCCATTGACCCAATCCATTTCCATATAGTTATACCCTTAACATTTGCAAAACTTTCATTAACCCTAGCAAAACTCTATGAAAAATAGCGGTGTTAAGGTCAACAAACGCTGACTGGCACGCAAGAATCAGTGTTATGAAATTTGAGACAGTGATATATGAGATCGGCTATGAGGGCCGAGAAAACCAGCGGAACTAAAATCCGCTGGCTTACCCGCTATCGATGTTAGATCAAAGATTCAATACCGTATTCTTTACCGTAGTTCTCCACCACAAAGTCGATATCCTTATCACCGCGGCCTGAGAGATTAATCAAAATTGACCCGGTTTCACCCTGTTTAGCGATTTTCAGGGCATAAGCCAAGGCGTGGGCCGACTCAATAGCTGGGATAATCCCTTCGCAACGTGACAGTTCGAAGAAAGCATCAATCGCTTCCTGATCATCCGCTGTACCGTAGTTAACCCGGCCGATATCTTTAAGGTAGCTATGCTGTGGCCCAACCGACGGATAATCCAAGCCACTAGCAACTGAGTAGACTTCCTGAGGTTCGCCCTTCTCGTCTTTTAGCATGTAAGATTTAAAGCCATGCATGATACCCGGCTCACCCAGCGACAAGGTGGCCGCATGCTCACCGACTTCATCCATAGAACGGCCTGCTGGCTCAACCCCGTGAATAGCCACATCCTGATCGTCCAAGAACGCAGTAAACAATCCCATTGCATTTGAGCCGCCGCCGACGCAAGCCACGAGGTTGTTAGGCAGGTTTCCGGTCATTTCCTTGAACTGAACACGGGCTTCGTTGCCGATGATCGACTGGAAATCACGCACCATCATAGGGAATGGGTGTGGGCCGACTACCGAGCCAATGGCATATAGCTGGTTGATAGGATCTTTGAGGTAAGCATCAAACGCAGCATCTACCGCTTCTTTGAGTGTTTTACGGCCATGGGTTGCCGGGATCACATTGGCACCAAGGATGCGCATTCTAACGACATTCGGGTGCTCCTTGGCGATATCCACTTCACCCATGTAGATATCACACTCCAAGCCAACCAATGCCGCTGCGGTTGCTAATGCCACACCGTGCTGGCCAGCGCCGGTTTCGGCAATCAGCTTCTTCTTGCCCATTTTCTTAGCAACCAAGGCTTCACCCAGGCAATGGTTAATCTTGTGGGCTCCGGTATGGTTGAGATCTTCACGCTTTAGATAAATCGGCGCACCATATTTCGCCGATAGATTCTCGGCATGGAAAATAGGGCTAGGACGGCCAACAAAGTGTTTATAGAGGCGAGCCAGCTCTTCTTGGAATGCGGGATCCTTACGACACTCATCATAGGCTGCGGTGATCTCCTCCATCACTTTTTGCAGCTCTTCGGGAATAAAGCTGCCGCCATATTCACCAAAATAACCTTGAGCATTGGGTAGAGCGTGATCAAACGAGTTCTTCATGGCATTCCTTGTCCTATTCAATGAGTACACTCAGCCATCATAAAGACTTATATGCCAAGGTTGAATAGCAACCTTGCGAGCATTACAGAGAAATGTGATCACGACGATTTAGCTTGCAGAAATGGCCCGGGGAAAACTCACCGGGCTACAGCTGATCTGTCTACTTATAACTAAATGATCCTGTTCATGATAGATCAGGACCACATTGTGCTTAGAGCATATACATTCTTGCCGTGCGCGCAGGAATACTGAACGTATGATAACGAGAGCTTACCGTTTCAGTCGCATCAGAAAGCGTGTCCTGATAAGACTGATACCAGTTGAATTCATGCTGATACGTATCGACAGTATGGCTGCGTTCTTCGCCACACTTGTTAATTCCGACAACGCCTTGCTTACCACGTTTAAAAATAATTAAGCACTGGTCACTGTGCAGTACCGTCATACCTTGCCCCTGCATAGCATTATGGAAAGCAATCATGTTTTTCATATCTGTTTTATTCCAGACATCTGCCCAACGGCCATTGTCTTTATCTTCGCTATCAGGTAGTTCATCACTGTAAATAAGTGGCGTTCCCCCATCTTTACCAAGAATATAAGCATAAGCGAGTGCTTCATCTTCAGGATCCATGATCTGATGACGGAAACCGTCATTGGTAGGAATGTCATGTGTAATAGTAAAAGTGACTGCTCTAGCGTTATCCAGTGCCTGGCCATAAGCTTGTGGATCATGCAGTTTTGTCATGCTGCCATCATAAGAGAACGCAGAACGGATTGATGCAAACAGAGGAAAGTCATAGGCAGCATGATCGGTATTATTGAGGTAGGGCTCCAAAAATACCTCATAACTTGAATCTCCGGCTCCACCGCTGGTAATGACTTCACCAAACACATGCATTCCAGCAGTAATTTCGGCGGTAAACACTTGATCTATTTGGTACTGACTCATGTGTTTTACTGCGTCAATTCGAAATCCAGTTACCCCCATCTGCTTTAGAGCCTGGAGGTACAGTCGCTGCTGCGATACAACCCAGTTATTCGGGTCAAGATCCGGCAAACCGCGATCACCTTCTCCCCCACACAGGCGCCAGTACTGTACATGACCTGGGTCTCCCCAGTCAGAGATACACCCTTCAGGATGAAAGTCATTTGCAGAGAAAATGTTTTCGCTTAAGTCGCCAAATAGGGTCTGTTTCGCATAATATTCGCTATTTGCTGCGTAGTCTGCAAGTACCTCTGCTCCCGGGTAGTTCAAGTCTTCCCGCTTCCAGGTTTCATTCGCCATGTGGTTCAGTACAACATCGGCATAAACTTCTACGCCGTGCTGTTTAAGCGTATCAATCATTGCTTGAAAATCTGTTTTATTACCCAGAGGAGAATCAATAACCCGAATATCCTGTGGCTGATAGCGAGCCCACCACTCAGTTCCTGATGATTTTAATGTTGGTGAAACCAAAACCTTTTTGTAGCCAATGTTGGCAATTTCAGCAGCATTAGCCGTAATATCTGAGTATTTCCAGTTGAAGGCATGCAAAATAGTGTCAGCATAAACAGTGGAAGAAAGGCAGCCTGTAGCAAGAACGGCTGCGAGTAGTGTTTTTGTATGCTCCATCATAATCCTCTGTTATAGGTGTCTCTGTCTTGGGATTGATAAGAGCATACCGACCACATAACGGAGTAAAATTTTGTTATGTTCTTTTTGTTTTATCACACTCTGTAGGGCTAAATGTGGTAGCAATGGGAGTTAGCGAACATTTTGTAATCCGCTTTGGTAAAGGCGTGGCTTACCTATGTCGAAGGCGTTACAAATTAAAAAAATACAAACAATAATGTGTGGAGGATAGATGCAGATAACAACTATTGGCTTTGACTGTGAAGACACAGTCTTGGTGATGACTTCAACTCAATCCACAATAAACACTCCGTTGTTGAACAGCTCATTGATGATTTCATTCGAGGTTGAGCCTGTCCCCAGCCCTAATGCTGCGACATCGATATTTTCAACCGCGATGTTTTGCTGAGCGCTATCGCTCACCGCGACCGACAGATTCACTGTCTCCTCAGCATCGATACCAGCCGTGATGTTATTGAGCAGGCGATCGAGATCGTCTTCGCCGTTATCCGGTAAGATCTCAGCAATATCGAGCTGATCGAGATTGATTTCGAAATCTTTCACTGTATCGGTAAACGGCGTACCGGAGGCGGAGACATCTGCAGCTTGCCAGGTAAAGACATCAGAGGCACCGTCACCGTTGCCGTTGAGACTGCCTCCCCACAGTTCATCATTCCCTGCACCGCCAAGCAGCTCATCGCTACCACCCGCACCTACTAAGATGTCATCAGCCAATCCACCCAACAAGCGCTCATCGGCATCGCTACCAACAACAAGATTTTCGCCATCATTATCCCCCGCGCCGACTTCATTACCCGTGTTAGCGAGATCATCTATACGAACGCCAATCAGCAATTGGGTCGATTCGGCCTCGCTACCATCAATTTCCTGCGAAATGCCAACCAAGGTTAAGCTGTTTGGCCCTTCGGGAAGGTCTGCCACGAAGGTATTGTCGAGATCACTGCTTGCCACCCGCCAGCTACCATCACCATTATCGGTGCCGATTTCAGTTCCAGCGCTATCAACCAGCCTTCCGGCGCCAAGGCTACGCACCTCAACAAACAGGGTTTCATCGGCATCGGCGGGGATCACCACTAGCCCGAGCAAGGGTACTAGGGTAGTTGATGCCAAAGAACTTTGCGCCGCCCGCGTATCAACGAGTTGGGGAACCGTGAGCTCAAGTGTTGGTGGCTCAGGTTTAGGGGTAACCGTGACATTAATCGTCGAAGTCGCTTGCTGCGGCCCACCCGCCCCCATATTGCCGTTATCGTTGGCAACCACAGTGATCACGTCATCGCCTTTAAACTCAGGATTACCGAGGTAGGTGATCCCAGCCGATAAGGCTGCATTGATATCGGCAAGGCTACCTTCCAAAGTGACAGCGGCACTGCCATTGTCAGTGATGGTGACACCAGCAGTTTCAACCGCCGTCAAGCTGCCATTGTTTGCCGACAGTGTTACCGTCATTACTCCGCTACTACCCACCTCGTCAAAATCGATATCAGTCACACTCAAGCCATTGATCAATAAAGGTGAATCTTCCTCTGCGATCTGATCGCCAATAGTCGGAAGCTCTGGGGCATCGTTAACGGCTTCGATATCTAGGTTAATTGTCACGAATTGGGCAATATCATCCGTAGCCACATCGGTTTGGTCTACCGCTCGGATTTCCAAGTCCAGCTGGCCATTCCAATTGTCACTGTTGGCATCGCCAGGGATAAACACCAAGCGATCTAAGTCCGAGCTATCGACCGTGACCAGCCACACTCCACTACCCTGATCCGTTACCGTGCCCGTTACCCCATCCGGCAGGGTAATTTGGCTGGAATCGGGTACATTACTGATTTGGATCTGCAAGGTTTCAGGCGGGTTTTCCGACACATTCGTACCTGTACCGGTGTAGCTATCACTGTCATCAAACGCTTCAATATTGAGGACAAGATCAATATTGTCGTCCTCGGTACCTTCTGCGGTTGGAGTGACATCAATATCCACCCTATCAGCTATCGGATTCACGACGACAGTAAAGTTTGCCGTGTTTTCGACTGGCAGATCCAGGCTATCTTCCTTGGAAAAAACCACAATCTCTAGCTCGACCGAGCCGCTGAAATCTTTCGGCGGGATGAGGCCAAGACTGCTCAAGTCAATAGAATCGCTACCGGGAGGGACAGCCACACTCCATTCCCCGCCACCATTGTTGTCAGCACCACTGATGATGAAGCCTTCAGGTACATTGACAATTTTGAGCGATAAGATCGACTCAGAGCCGTCTATATCGACGACATTACCGCTGATACCGGAAAAACTGATCGACCCGCTGTCCTCATCACCCTCTATCGGTGTATCTATGCCAACAAAATTCACTTCGTCATTAACAGCAATGACTTCAAAAGTAATGCTACCGTCAAAGCTTTCGGTATCAGTTTGGGTCGATGCCCCTGTGGTTTCGTCATAGTCTGCTGTATCAACAATCGTCACCGTGACATCAAGCGACACATCACCACTAAAATCTTGCGGCGGGACATACTCGATAGCACTGAGCTCATTGCTATCGGTAATGGTCAGGCTAGTAACCTGCTCACCCGCCGCATTGAGCAAGAAGCCACCGGAACTACCCACACTGATCACAGCTTGCTCGATAGTCTCAAGCCCTTCCAAGGTTGTCGTACTGATATCGGCGACCGTGGCGGTGACATCCAAAATAATGGTGCCATCTTCAAAAGCTATGTCGGGATAGATAACTTCCGGCTCGCCGTCTTCAACAGGCTGCCTATCAGCATCAAGCCCCTGAGTTTCCACCACCGACACACCAATATCCGGCACGCGTTCGTTGTCCCCTGTGCGTTCGGGAACATCAACAATCGGGTCTATCCGGACAGGTATCGTGTCGGTAACTTCGTTGAAGTCACCACTTTCGGTATCGGTATTGACGTATTTCACATCCAGCAGGAAGTCACCAGCAAAGTCCTGGGGAAGGTTCAATGTGATTCCAGACAGATCGACACTGCCATCAGCCTGGACAGGCACTTTGATCACATACTCACCGGTCACAAAGTTGAAATCCATAGCTGAAATCGTTGCGCCATCAGGCAAGCTCGCCGCGCTGATGACCAAGGAAAACTCATCATCTCCCTGGTTCTCGCCAACTGTACTGAGACTGACAATTTGGTTAAGGAAAGTCCCGAGGGTGACTACGGTATCTTCTTCGCCTGTCACGACAACACTGTCATCAACAACGATGTCGGCCGCCAGTTGGTCGTTGAGCGCATTGCCTTGGAAATCAATTGTCAGCGTGCTGTTGACGATTTCAATCGCGCTGGGGTTCACATCGTCACTCTGATCTTGCACCTCGGCAGCAATGGCTACCACGACCTCACCCGTAAAGTCGGATGGAGCGAGGATCTGGATATCCTCCAAGCTGCCCTGCGGCACTGTCCAGCTGCCATCACCGTTGTTGATACCACCGATGACGACAAAATCGGCTTCGGGATCGGGGAATGTGATCACTATCGATAGAATGATCTCATCACTGCTCGGATCGAGATCTTCAAATACGATCTGGCCGTCAGAGTCAGGACCACCACCAAGATCCAAGCTGCCGTCAATAGACACAATCGTATCAACAAAGTCCGTAGTACCTGTCGGGATCACGCCTATCTCGGCATCCGGCTCGACAACGGCCTGGATAATGACATCCAAAGTGCCATTGACCACTTGAACATCAGTTGCCGGCGAGTCGACATCGACTTCTGTCACTGTCACCTCAGTGGTAATCGCCGAGGCGCCTGTCAAGTTTAAGTCAGAGTCCTCTGGAGCGAGTAATTGCAACTGCGCTCCATCCGATAACTGAGCCAACTGCGCGTCGCTTAAGGTGACAGATCCAGCAGCGTCAACAGTCAACGTGGTAATCGTGCCGCCATCATTGATCTGTAAACCATAATCAGCTTGGATATTATTCACCACCAAGCCGGTAATTTGCTCTTTGTTATCGGTCAGTACCGGCTGCCAGTTGAGGTTAATCGGCTCATCTTCCAACCCGTTACTTTGTCTTGTGTAGTCCTCGGCATCGACAACAGGTTCGATATGGATCACCAACTGGAACTCAAACTCCCCTTGGTCACCATCATTTTCTGTCACCACAATATTGGCATCGAGCACTATATCTTCTGTGCTGTTTTCCGGCGGGCGAATACTGATAGCGACAGGTTGGTCAGGGTCGCCAATCTCTTCCCCGGTTAGTTTCACTTCGTAGCGAGGGAGACCGTCATCATCAAACCCCACAAAAACCAAAGTTTGCTCGTTACCCTCGGCATCAAAAATCCGGGTACCTTCAGGGATATTGGACACCACAAAGGTCAGGGTTTCGGATTCATCCAAGGGCGCATTGGCAATTTCCCCAGAAACCAAACTGAAATCGAGAACGGCATCGGTATCTTCATCAATCGTGGTTTCGATACCGGGAACTTCACCATCAACAATCTCGGTCCAGTTACTGCCACCGAGCTCAAATTCAGGTTCATCAACCACGCCGGTCAATGCGACTTCAATAAATTGCTCAGGCGTGACCAATACGTCTTCGACAGTGTCGACCGTGCCATCTTCAAGAGTAATATCGACCACATCCTTAACAACCCCTTCCACTTTGATTTGAAAGTCGACATTACTTTCCGGCACCGGGATCAGCACGACCTGATCTAACTCCTCATAGAGAATTTCATACACGCCACTGGCATCTGGCGTCAGCACAGCGCCATTTTGTGACAACTGCGCGCCATCAGGTAGCTCTGAAATGCGCACAAACAGGGTTTCAACCCCGAAATCATCATCGAGATCATCCAGTTCAGTCAGTTCGATAAGCGGAGCCAGGGCAATGGGCTCATCTTCAAGGGATTCAACCCGACTCACTTTCAGTTGGGCATCATCGGCAACAGGCAGAACATTGATCAGGATTTCTTCGGTAATTTCTGCGGTTTCCGAGCCCGGTACAAAATGCCCAAGCTCGGTGCTTTGTGCGGTGAGGTTCAAACGGATATCACCGCTGAAGTTATCGATAGGATCTATCTCTATGGTATCGACTGCGGTGACTGATACTTCAAACACCCCCGGTTCTACTTCAGTGATGCCCTCACCAATGATCTGGGCTTGGCCTTCGGTAATTGTGATGAAATACGTCAACTCTTCAGAGCCATCGGTATCTTGCAGCAGCGCCTGAAATGACTCGCTGAGGCTGATGTTATCGCCATCCTCCTCGCCGTCACCGTAATAAAAAACCGCGGTATCTGCAAAAACCGGTTGATCGGCAATGCCCAGCACACTGATAGACAAGGTGCCATCTTGCAGCGGCTGGTTAACCCCATCGCTGGTCACCACTTCGGCAGTCACAGTGAAGTCCAGCAAATTGTTTGGCTCAAACAGGGTGGAATAATCAGGCTCCGGCACAAAAGTGACGCCTTGCAGCTCAAACACGCCATCGCCATCAGGATCGACAAATGCAGCAGGGTCGATCAGAACTTGTCCTCCGGCTGGCACAATCTCGACACCGTTAAGAAAGAATTGACCATGGGGATCGGCGGGGAGAATGATAAACACATCGCCGATCTGCTCACCGCGATCCGCATCCCCGATGTCAATCGACATATTGATCGGGATCCCTGTGGTGGGATCCCCCAAAAATTCATCAGGATTACGCCCCTGATCTTCGACACCTTCTGAAGGCTGCACCACCAAGGTCGGCTCTTCATCGGTAATGGTGATCGTCAATGTGCTTTGACTGATATCGTTATCACCATCAGTGACTTCAAAATCCACATTGGCAACAATCGGCTCCGCACCATGGTCGAGATCGGATAGCGAATTAAACAGCACTTGCCCTTCGGCAGTGATCAATAACTGGCCGAGCAATTGACCGTCTTGGTTGACATCAAAACTGAAGAAGCCCTGTGCATCCGGCGTGCCTGTCAGCTCTTGCCGCACGCCTTCAATAATGACCGCAGTGACTTCGGCATCATCGGCCCCTTCTTCTGGCACCGTGAGTACATCCAGGGTTTCTGTCGATTCCCCCTCTTCAATAGATTGGAAGGCCGCATCTTGAGTTTGCGGGATGTCATCTTCAATCGTTACCGCAACGGTGACAGCAGCGCTAGCGTCGTCATCTTGGTCGATCGCAGTCACCGAGAACGCAATCGTCAGCTCGGTATCGTTATCTGGCTGAGCATGATCCAGTGCACCCAACAAGGTAAAGCTATAGCTATCATCAGCGGCCGTGCCCGTTGCGCTAAATGCCAATATGAAGATAACCACACCGTTAACTTGGCCTTCATAGGTATTGTTGGTGGCGTTGAACACCAAAGTAACCTGCTGCCCGCCTGCCGTTAGCGTACCGGCATTGGCAGTATTGAATGCATCGACATCGACTTGGTAATTCACGATTTCATCCGAGCCAGAATCAATCGTGATGGTGCCTGTCGCTACCTGCCCATCACCATCTGGGTTTGAGCCCGGGTGGAAATCGCCTCCTTCATCAATATCACTTTCCAGTACAGTCGCCGAAGTAACGGTGTCAATTTCCGGATCGGTTCCGTCAGTAATGGTGGTCGTGATAAGTGCAGGGGTTATAAGGAAATCACCATCGGTATCTTGCACCTGAATTGGCAAGTCGAACACTATGGTATCGTTTTGCTGGCGAACCAAGCCGGTATTGTCCGTACCATTGTGATCCAGCGGTTTCAGCTGCGTGACTGTCACCGTGATATCAACCTGTTCGCCATCGGCGTTTTGCACCGCGATGATCACCGCAGTCAGTACCGTCTCTCCCCCGGCAGTCCCTCCACCAACCGACAACGTAAGGGTTCCCGTGCCTGAATCCCAAGTCGCAGTAACCGGGAGTCCTCCTGCAGTAATTTCCGCCTCTAGCTCTGCCAATAGCGTGGCTAGCTGAGCGGGATCAATATCAAGCGTATCAGGATCTAACCTATCGACTCCGGCGGCGATCGTGATCGCCGCATCGCCAGAAACGGGGTAACCTTGTTCACCACCAGGATCGCTGTCATCGGTCGTCAGATCGCCTTCGGGAAAAGCAATTTGTGCCGTATTTCCGCCGGCAGGATCTGTTCCGTCTTCGATCGTTACCGTAATAGAACCCAGTGTTGTGTCGTTGTCTCGATCTGTTACCTCTACCGCTAAATCCAGTGTAACGAGATCTGAAGCATCAATTTGATCCAAGGGTTGCAACTGAGTGACACTGTAACCCCCATTGGTATCGATCGAGATTTCCAGCACCACAATATTCGGGTCATCAGCCCTTACAACCGTAATTTGATTGCCTATTACGGTAAATACCAGCGCGAACCCGTTGCTCGTCAATGTTTCTAACGAAGGTTGAGCGGCAGAGAAAAGGACAGAAATAACATCATCGCTGCCTTGAATAACCTCAATATTACCCGTTCCCGATGAGAGGCCGTCGTCACCTTCATTGAGAGCTAGACCAAAGTCATTGCCAAAGGCAGGATCATCACCATCTTCAATATTGATAGTGACAATACCAGTGTTGGTATCACCGTCATCATCGGCAACAAGCACATTTAGCAGGATTGATAGGGTGTCATCAACAAGGTGATCGAGGTTGTTGTTGAGGGTAAGGGTGTAGTCACCAGTCGGTGTCATGACTACCGTAAACACAACCTGCGGGGTGCCGTTAACATCAATGAAGGCATTGAGGGTATTGCCACCGACCACTTCGAACTGCACCGGTAGACCGTCGCTCAATAACCCCTCAAAAGCAGGTTGATCATCAGTAAAGTTAATCGATGCCACCGCATCACTGCCCACATCAACGCCAATTTGCCCCGGTCTCGATGTGTTAATATCAGCGGTTTCGTTGACCGTAATACTACTGCCTTCAGCCAATTCCGGTATTGGACCATCGGTAATGGAAGCCACCGCGCTGACCAATGTCGTTAGGTTATCACCGTCAACATCTGTGGCTTGCAAGGGAAGATTAACCGCTATCAGCTCTCCGCTGACCGATACAAACCCCTCGCTGTTGCCATTTGTATTGTGATCCAACGGAGCCGATTGGGTCACCGTCATAGTCAGATCGACATCCTGGCCATTGGCGGACTGTACCGGGGTAAACACAATAGTGAGCACCGGTGTGCCATCCCCCAAAACGCCAGCTAAGGTATTCGTTGCCGCATCATAGCTGAACGTCAGTGCCCCACCACCGCCAGAGGTCAGCTCGCTATTTAGTTCTGCGATAATCGCTGCCAGTTGATCTGGGGCAATCTGGACAGATTCTGGCACCAAGCGATCAGAGCCAGCAACAATCATTTCAAGCTGCTGCTCGGTGAGCGGGTATTCGCTCGGGGCTTGATTGGGTGGTGAAAGGTCAGGCTCAGTAAACTCAACCTCAATGGTGCCGCCACCCGCAGGGTCATCACCGTCATCAATAGTAATAGCAATTTGCCCCGGCACCTGATCGCCATCGTTATCGGTGATCACCACATCCAGCGGCACCACCAAACTATCGCTGTCGGTATGATCAAGTGTGCCGCTAAGCGTTGCCTCAAACTCGCCATCACTATTAATAGTCACCAGCAAGACGGTATTACCCAGAGAATCAACCAAGGTAATTTCACTGCCTACAGGCGTGCCGCCAACCACTAAACTGACCGGATTGCCATCGCTGGTGAAATTCAGTGCGGCCTGTGTGTCAGCAAATAGCAAAGAGGCAATATCATCACTGCCTATATCAATACTGATCGTCCCTTCAACCACCCGGTTAGCGTCACTGGTTTCATCGAGGGTCACTCCGGCACCATCTCCCAAAGCCGGAAACTCACCATCGGTAATCGTCACCGAAACACTGGCGGGCTGAGAGAGATTGTCACCGTCAGTATCCGTTGCCATTAATGGCAAAGTAAGGACGATTTCTTCACCGCTGCTGGTGATATAGGGAGAATCGAGAGTCGTATCAAGGTGATCAAGAGGCTGAAGTTGGGTCGTGATAACCGATACTGTTAGATCATCGCCATTGGCTGCCTGTACGCTGCTAATCGCAACCGTTAGCACCAAGCTGCCATCAGGCAGACGGGCTTCGAGCAGTCCGCTGGCCTCATCATAGGTCACCGCCAACGCTTCGCCTGCTGAGCTCAGCACCGCTTGCAGATCAGCTATCACATCATCGCGTTGGGTCGGGTCTAGGGATATCGAACTCGGATCCAATCTGTCTGCACCCGCAATGATATTCAACGTTGCCTCAACAGACCCAGGGTAACTGCTGGGTTCAAGATCTGGCTCAATCATTGCCACAGCGACGCTTTCACCACCGGCAGGATCGGAGCCATCATTGAACGTCATGACAATCTGGCTGTCGTCGGTATCGCCGTCGTCATCTGTTGCTTTTACATCGACAGTCAGGACCAACTGATTAGTATCAATCGGCTGGTCTAGCGCATCGCTCTGCTCAAGGGTATAAGTACCATCGTTAGCAATGGTAACAGTCAGAATGGCTTCATTTTGGCTATTGAATATCTGCAGTTGGTTCTGATCAATTTGGTAGCTAACTGGCTCGCCATTGCTGGTAAAGCCTGCAATCAAATCCGCTAAATCGGTGCTATCAACAAACACCACGCTGGCAATCGCATCGCTGCCGATATCCAGCTCAATGGCACCGGCGACAGTGCTTACCTGATCCGGAGGGGTGTTGTCAGGGTCGGTGATCTCAGCACCTGAATCGGCACCGAAGGCGGGGATAGCACCATCAACGATGGTGGTGGTTAGTATCGCTGGCGTGTCAAGAAAATCACCATCGGTATCGTTGACTTGGATAGGGACTGTCACGACAATTTGTTCGCCATTGACAGAGACGAAGCCACGACTGTTTCCGCTAGAGAGGTGATCAAGCGGCAGTAATTGAACCAAATCGGCAGTAATGGTGATCCCCAGCCCATCGGCGCTTTGAACAGATGTCAGGGTCAGGGTGACAGCCACCTCGCCATTCGGTTTTGCGCCCGATAGCACATCTGTCGCATCGTCATAGGTGAAAGTAAGAGGTTCTCCGCCTGAACTCAGCTCTTGCTCTAATTCGCTGATAAGATTATCTAGCTCTAGTTCATCGATAGTAACGGTATCAGGATCTAAGCGGTCGGCACCCGGCGTGAGTTCGAAGGTATCTTGTCCACTGCCCGGGTAATCATTGGGCTGCAGATCAGGCTCGATAAAAGTGATCTCGCCAGTTTCTCCCCCTGGCGGGCTATTGCCGTCAATACTGATCAACACGACAGTGCCGTCAGTGCTGTCGCCGTCAAAGTCGGTGGCGGTTACGGCTAATTGCAATACCAGCTCTGCCCGCTCAAGTTCATCAAACGGCTGCATTTGATTGACGACATAGCTACCATCAGTATTGATAGCAATCGTGAGGACTAACTCCCCTCGACTATCGACCAATTCAAGCTGGTTGCCGTTAACCGATACCCTTGTCTCAAAGCCGTTACTGGTTAGGTTTTCCAAGTCAGGCTGTTCAGCGTCAAACACCAAGCTGCTGATCTCATCACTGCCCACATCCAAAGGGACTACCCCTTCGATATCAACGCCCAGTGAATCAGCCTCGTCGATAACAGTACCTTCGTCAGAGCCAAATAAAGGGTTCTCACCGTCAACAATGGCAGAGCTCACCTGCAAGGGGACATCTAGCGGATTTCCAGCCAAATCAGTGCCTTGCAATGGCAGTAATATTGTTAACACATCATCGGCATTGGTAACCCTACCACCACTACTATCAGCAATATGATCAACCGGCCGCTCAAGCTGTGTTGTGATAGTAACTGTGACATCCCTGCCGCCCGTTTCTGCTGATATCTGAAATGTAACGACAGTATTGCCGTTACTGGTGCCAATAATTGCATTACTACCAGCATCGAAACTGAAAACAACTGGCTGTCCGCTGGAGGTTACCTCTGCATTGAGCTCTTCAAGCAAGTCAGCCAGTTGTGAGGAGTCAAAGGTGAATGAGCCGGGTTCTAGTGGCAGTGAGCCTGCATTCACGATTACTTGCGCCGAAGACTCTGAGGGATAGGTGTTCGGCACAAAGTCTGCTTCGGTAAGCTGCATCGCACCCGTTTCACCACCAGATGCGGCAAACAAAGGAGGTGATTCATCTTCAGCAGTCTCCTCCCCGCGCTCGAAGCGGGTATCAAACCCGGCTTCAGCCAAGATAGCGTCACCATCATAGTTGATGATGACAAAACCAGCATTGGCCCCCTCAACACTGCTTTCCGTTCCCGCGGCTGGCGGCGCTAAGATATCGCTGGGATCGGCTCCGGCCAGGAGCTGCTGCTGAATTGCAACCAGCTCTTGTTCGCTCAGTGCCCGCTGAGCCAAAGAGGCTTCATCAGGAAATTGGGCCAACGGCTGAATAGTCCACGTCGAGGGGAAAATTTCCAGACCGGGATCGACACCGCCAGACGGAGCCACCAGCACGCATGTCGGGCAGGGCCAATCAACCAATACCGGTTCACCATTTTGCATGACCACGTATTGTGCGCTGTTGTCTGCCAATAGCAGTTGACCGGAAGCAATACGGACACCTTCACCTGTGCCAACCGACTGGGTAGTTCCATCGGCTTGGACGATGTAGACTTCCCCTTGGCTCACCGTCAGTTCTATGCCTGCTGGGTCTTTTACACCTTCAGGGCCAGCTTCAGCATTTTCACCACTGGGTTGGATCTGTTTAGAAGATGAACCTATCGACGATGATTCCGCCATACACACTACTCTTGACTGGTGGGAGAAGAATTTTTTCCCTACAAGTCTAGTCTCGGATTCGAGCCAGCTTTCACAAACCCTAAACGGTTCTCAGCTTTTAGAATTCCCAAACTCGCTACGCCAAGACACCTCGCCGTGCTCTATTATCTTGAGCAAGTGTCTGCTCTTACCAAAGTCATAAATAACAAACAAAGCGCAGGTAAATAATAGTTTTCGTTACCACTATATGGATGTGGGTTGGCTAACGTGTCTTTCTGTACGAGGTTAAGTACGAAGGCATGACGAATAAAAGTTCTGCTATCAAGCCACAGCATCTCGATTACGTCAGAGATTCCCACTATGCCTTATTGCTAGAGGCATCCGGCCGTTCACGTCTGTTGCTTTGGTGCGTCGGGCTGTTTTTTATTGCTGCCATTATCTGGGCAGCTTATGCCCCGATCGAGCAGGTCACCCGGGGAGAGGGGAAGGTGATCCCCTCTTCGCAGCGTCAGATAATCCAAAACCTTGAAGGTGGTATCGTCAAGGCGATCTTGGTGCGCGAAGGGGAACAGGTCACCATCGGCCAACCCCTTCTCCAACTAGATGACACCCGTTTTAGAGCTGATTTCGAAGAAAAGAACCAAGATCGACTTGGTATTGAAGCCGACGGCATCCGACTCACCGCCCTCCTTAACAGCATCAAGATATCATCTCCGGACAAATCGCCCAGCAAACTCTGGCGTCAATCTGTCATCATCTCACCGACAGACCTGACGTTTCCCGAGCCTTTCCACCAGCAAAATGCCGACTTAGTAAAAAGGCAACAAAACGAATACCGTGACCAGCTCGCCAGTCTAGATAACCAGCTCACCCTGATAGCCCAGCAAATTCAGCAAAAAAGCCGCGAGTTGGAGGAAGCACAAGCCAGATTAAAAAACCAACAGCAGAGCTATTACCTCGCCAGCGAGGAATATCGCATTACCAAGCCGTTAGCCGATGAAGGCGTGGTGCCCAAGGTCGAGCTGCTAAAGCTACAGCGGCAGCTGAATGAGTCACTTCGTGAGGTGACCTCAACCAAGCTGCAGCTCCCGGCCATGAAAGCAGCACTGAACGAGGCTGTTTTCAAACGACTTGATATTGCCCTCAACTTTCGCTCGGAGATTCAATCGGAGCTCAACCAGAGCGCCGATAAACTCGCTGTACTGAACCAATCGCATCTGGGCTTGCAGGACAAGGTGACACGAACCCTCGTCACCTCCCCCGTCAATGGCACGGTACAAAAAATCCATATCAACACGCTCGGCGGTGTTATCCAGCCAGGCATGGATCTTATCGAGGTGATCCCAACCGAAGACAGCTTGTTGGTAGAAGCGAAAATTTCCCCGCGGGATATCGGCTTTCTAAGGCCAGGATTAACCGCCGTAGTCAAATTCACCGCCTATGATTTCACCCAGTATGGCGGCCTGACCGGCACACTCGAGCATATCAGCGCTGATACCCAGATTGATGATGAAGGCCACAGTTATTACCAGATACGGATCCGGACCGAAGACACGGACTTTACCGATCAGGCAGGGCAGCCTCTGCCCATTATCCCTGGGATGAACGCGGTAGCGGATATCATTACCGGCGAGAAGACCGTCTTGCAGTATTTACTCAATCCAGTGCTGAAAGCACAACAAACAGCGCTCCGAGAGTGATCATTTTAAGGACTGCCTCCGATGACGACGATACCCAAACCAGTTTTGCTCCCGCCGTGCTGTCTCAAGCTAACTCTGATAGTCAGCCTGCTGCTGGCGCCCAATGCAATAGGTCAATCGCTGGAGCAAGCCGTGGCCGATACACTCACGACCAACCCTGAAATCAAACGGGCTTACAATGCGTTCATGAGCCTGAACCAAGCCACCCGCTCAGCGGTTGGTGACTACTTACCCTCTGTCGATCTCGAGACCAGTGTCGGCTACGAGGATTACGACAATAGCACCAACAGCACCGGGGACTATGAGCCGCTCGATGCCAGCATCAGTTTGCGCCAACTGATCTGGGATGGTTCTATTACCTATCATGATATCCAGCGCAACAAGGCCGAAGCCGAAGCGCAGCGCTACCAGTTGCTAGCGGATGCGCAAGACAAGGCCCTGCGGGTGACAGAAATATACCTAAATACTCTTGAAGCCCAGGAAGTGTTGACCCTGTCGCAATCCAATTATGCCGTGCACCAGAGGATATTCACTGACATCAAGAAACGCACGGATTCCGGTATTGGCTCAACCGCTGATTTGGCCCAGATTGAGGGGCGACTCGCCCGCTCGCGCTCCAACCTCATTGCCGCCGAGAACAACCTTCAGGATAAAATCACCGAATTCTACCGTGAAGTGGGCAGCAATCCCGTCAACCTCGAGAAACCAGAGGTCGACCAGAACTACATTCCCACTTCACTCGACAACGCTCTCAATCAGGCCAAAGACAACAACCCGGTATTGTTTGTCGCCAAAAACGATATCGATGCCGCTAATTACCAATACAAGCAAGCAAAAGGGAACTTCTACCCAACCTTCTCTATCGAAGCCTCCCAAGAATGGGGCGAGGACTTAGACGGTACCCCCGGCCATACCGATGAGTTCAAGGCGATGCTGAAAATGGAGTACAACCTATACAACGGCGGTTCCGATCTGGCCGACAGCCGCCGCGCCGCCTACCAGCTCAGCCAGTCCAAAGATGTCCGTGACCGCGCATACCGACTGCTGGAAGAGAGTACCCGTCTGGCCTGGAGCGGCATGGAACTCGCACTCAGCCAAACCCAATACCTGCAACAGCATGTCGATGCTTCGGCTCGCACCGTTATCGCCTACGAAAAGCAATTTAAGATCGGCAAGCGCACCTTGCTCGATGTACTCAACACCGAAAACGAACTGTTCGAAGCAAGGAAAGCCTATCTCGGCGCCCACTATGCCGGCATTCTGGCCAAATACCGGGTGCTGAACGCAACGGGGCAATTGTTGGAAGAAATGCGGGTTGATGTGCCCAGCCAGTGGTCGGAATCGGTACGCTAGGGAGAACCATGATGAGAACCTGCACCAACGCGTTATTGAGGTTACTCGCCAGTATCTTGGTACTGATAACCGTCACTGGCCTCTTGGCCGGGTGTTCGACCCAAGCCGCAGCCCCACCGGTTACCGAGCAATCAAGAGACTTGATGGATGACGATGCTGACGGGGTGATCAACGCCCGCGACAAATGCCCGGGCACGCCACATTCCGCTATTGTCGACAACGATGGCTGCCCTAGGTTGGTCGAACGTTCCGAGTCCAGTGACCTTCATATCCTGTTTGCCAATGACTCCACCGTGATTCCCACCAACTTCCTTGGGCAAATCAAACGCATGGCCGACTTTTTGGCCAACTACCCAGAAGCCAGGATCGAACTGAAAGGCTACGCCAGTCCTGTCGGCGCTTCTGATTACAACCTCGGGTTATCACAGCGCCGAGCCAAGGTCGTCCGCCAGCAGCTGATTGAATTCGGAGTCAGCCCAAACCGGATAAAAACCCTCGGCTTTGGCGATACAGTCCCTGTTGCCGCCAACACCCGGGAGCAATCCAATACGCTGAGCCGACGTGTCACGGCAAGAGTGCGGGGGGAGCGGGGGAATGTGTTGGAAGAGTGGACCATTTTCTCACTACGAGCCGACTAGCCCGCAATGAAGATGAAGGAGGTTAGCATGCTATTGATCTCGCTGCTGCTCAGCGGAACTGGGCTTCACTCCCCACATCTCCCCGCCGCCCAACCGGCCATCAGTTCGTCCCCGCTGAGCACCGAAGAAGAGGAGATCGTCAGGCTTATCAATCATACATACGGCAAACAGGCAGCAATGAGAACAACGGCTTGGCGGCAGTTACTGACAGCCTCCAGACAGCAAGATGAGCTAGCTCAACTTAAGCTGGTCAATGATTTCTTTAACCAACTGCGGTTTCTGAACGATATCGAGATCTGGGGCCAAGAAGACTATTGGGCCGCTCCCCTTGAGTTCTTGGGAGCCGGAGCAGGTGACTGCGAGGAGTTCAGTATTGCAAAATACCTTTCTCTGCGCGAACTAGGGGTAGACGATGAAAAGCTGCGGCTAGTTTATGTCAAAGCCCTTACCCTTAACCAGTTCCATATGGTATTGGCCTACTACCCGACCCCCAGTGCCGTCCCCTTGCTGCTCGATAACCTGACCCCAGACATCTTGCAGGCCAGCCAACGCTCAGATCTGCAGCCTATTTACAGCTTTAACGCCAGCAAGCTGTGGCTTATAAAACAGCGAGGGCAAGGCCAGTTAGTCGGCGATCCCAGCCGCATCAAGCATTGGCAATCGCTGCAACAACGGGTACGACACCATCAGCTCACCGTACCTGTACTGTGGCTAGATCGCGAATAGGAGGCAATACGAAACTATGTCACTCTATCGCCAGTTATTTTTAGGGTTAAGCCTATTATTCCTGCTACTGCTAGCCGGGATCGCTTTTAGCCAATTTACCACCACACGCAGCTATTTGGTTGAACAGCAAACCCTCGAAATAGACAATGCCATCCATGCCGTCGGGCTGGCCATCTCCCCCTACCTCGAACAGGATGACACGGTCGCCATAGAGTCGGTAATCAATGCCATGTTCGATGGCAGCCTGTACCAAAAAGTCACGCTGCAGCTGCTGAAGGGAAATACCATTATTGAACGGTCCTACCCCGCCCAGCCAAGTGATGTCCCGCACTGGTTTCGGCAATGGGTCAACATCCCTGCCGTAACACGGCAAAACACCCTAACCAGCGGCTGGCTCCAGTACGGAAAAATTACCGTCACCAGTTATCCAACGCTGGCATACCGGAAACTGTGGCAAAGCAGCTGGCAATTACTGAGCACATTCATCATCGGCTTTGCTATCGGCGTACTGGCCTTGAAGCTGTTACTGGATCAATTCGTCAAAAAGCCACTGCGCCAATTCCAGCAAAAAGCCCATGCCATTGCCGACCAGCACTTTGGTCAGCCACTGCCCGTACCACCAACCAAGGAGTTCATCCCGCTGACCCATGCCTTCAACCAAATGGCGGCCAAAATTGAACAGCACTTCAACCAGCAAGCCCAAGAGGCCGATCTGCTCCGAAAACGGGCGTACCAAGACCCGGAATCCGGGCTCAATAACCGCAAGCGGCTCCTCCTCCATCTGGAAGACTGGCTAGAGCAAGACACCACCGGGACTATTGTGATAGTGAGACTAGAGGCCATAAGCCGGCTACGGAGCCAGAAACACTTTCCGCAGGCGGCCCAGCTCGCAGAAAAAGTGGGCCATCACTTAAAAAGTACGGCCTCTGCCCAGGCGAAACTAGGGCGACTGAGCCACAGTGAATTTATCATTATCCGGCCCGAGCAGGCCGATGCCACCGACGAAGAGCAAACCACCCAAGCATTGCAGAGCTTGCTTGATCAGCTCAGCCATATTCAGGCCCGGTACTCGCCAGAGAGCCTCCAGCCCGTTTGTGGCGGAGTTATCACCAAACAAGCTCGAAGCTCACTGGCGGTGTCCGCGCTACTGGCCCAGTGCGATAATGTGCTATCCAAAGCCCAGCACAGCCCTACCCGCATAGCAGCGATTCGCCATCAAAAGGGGCCGCTCCCGAAAAGTGAAAGCCAGGGCAATCAAACACCACAGCACGCTTTGCAACAAATGCATCAACCCGAACACCTGCTATGGGGCAAGCAGCAATGGCTCGAACTTTGCCAAACCGCAATCGACAATGACCGCATTACCCTGTCTTTCCAGACGGTCAGAGACAGCCAACACCACCCCCTTCACCAAGAAGTCTTTGCAGTACTCAAGCACCATGAGCATTGCTATTCCGCTCATCTGTTTATTCCGGCCCTCAATGCCCTCAGACAAACCTCACCGTTGGATCGCCACATCATCCAAAAGGCAGTCCATTACCTATCACTTCACCAAACCTTTCTGGCAATCAACATCGCGCCGACGTCGATTGCAGATACCGAATTTATCCAATGGCTCGACAGCTTCCTCGCCGAACATCCTGTCATCAGCCAGCAGCTTATTTTCGAGTTGCCCGAGATCGCTTTTCTCGAAGAGAGTGCTCAAACTCGATTGCTGTGCCTGGTTCTCGACAGGCACCAGTTTACCTATGGCATTGATCATTTCGGCCACCATTTCGACTCAGTGGGCTACTTGCGCCAATATCACCCCAAATATGTCAAGATCGATGCCGATTTTACCCGCCAGCCAGCCGACGGTATTCAGCACGATGCCCTCAGGGCACTGATCCAGACAGCGCATCACCTCAATATCAAGACCATCGCAACCCGGGTTGAACACCAACCTCAATATCAGGCACTGAAAACCTTGGGGATTGTCGGCTTCCAGGGCCACTACATCACCGTTCACAAGGAGGCAAACCATGGCAGATCCTCTTCTTAATGCCCTGCACTTCCTCTGCCACCACTACGGCCAGCCCCATTCGATGAAAAGCCTACTGGCAGGACTGCCGTTGCAAGACGGCTTGCTCACTCCGCATTTGCTGCCAAGGGCGGCGAACAATGCCGGTTTCCAGGCCGAAGAGGCGGCTCTTAGCCTATCCCAGCTATCTCCGTTGCTGCTGCCCGTCATCGCCCTGCTTGACAGCAACCGAGCCTGTGTACTGCTTGATATCGACCAAGATAAGCAACGGGCGGAAATTGCCCTGCCCGGGGGATTGGACCCAAGCAACGCGGATGCAAGCGGCAGCCAGACCGCAGAAAAAAGCTGGGTAAGCTTCGAGGAGCTGGAGTGCCAGTTTCTCGATCGGGTATTCTTGTTGAGGCAGCCCTTCCAACATGACGCCCGCACATCAACCGATACCGGTGCCGGCAAAGCGCCTAAGGCCAACCAGGCCTGGTTCTGGCAGACATTGTGGCAATCCAAATTCCTGTACCGCGATGTGCTGATAGCCTCGGCCTTGCTCAATCTCTTTGCCTTGGCCATACCGCTGTTTACCCGACTGATTTACGACAAGGTCGTGCCCAATCAAGCTTTTGACACCCTGTGGGTACTGACCAGTGGTATGGCCATCATTTTTGGCTTTGATTGGCTGCTGAAATATCTGCGCAGCTATTTCATCGACATCGCCGGCAAGAAAACGGACATTCTATTATCCGCTGAGATCTACCGTAAGGTCATGGGGCTGCAGCTCGCTGCCCGGCCACCTTCTGTCGGCGCATTCGCCCGCCACTTGCAGGAGTTTGAGTCTGTCCGGGAATTCCTAACCTCCGCCACCATCGCCGCCCTGATTGACCTGCCTTTTGCCCTGCTCTTTTTACTGGTGATCTATATCATTGCCGGGCCGATCGTGATTATCCCGGTTATTGCCATCGCTTTGCTGGCGCTGTATAGCCTATTGATACAAAGGCCGCTGCAAGAAACCATCGAAGAAGGATCTCAGCTTGCCGCGCAAAAGCATGCCAACTTGGTCGAGAGTGTGGCAGGACTTGAAACGGTAAAACTGTTCAACAGCCAACCCCAATACCAGCACCGCTGGGAGCAGGCTGTGGCTCATATAGCCCACTGGGGGATCAAATCCCGCCGCCTGACCGACTCGGTCCACAACTTGGCAGGCCTGAGCCAGCAATGCGTATCAGTAGGAGTGATTATCTACGGGGTGTACCTCATTGCCGCCGGACAATTGAGTGTGGGCGGCCTGATTGCCGTTTCGATGCTGACCAGCAGGGCGATTGGGCCGATGGTTCAGTTATCGCAGCTCTCCACCCGCTACCACCAAGCCAAATCGGCTATCGTCATCCTCAGCGATATCATGGCCATGCCCGATGAAACCCGTCACGACGCAACCTCCGACCGCACCCAGCCGCTGAGCGGGCACCTCTGCTGTGACAACCTGACGTTCAGTTATCCCAATGCCGAAACCGCCGCGTTACAGTCGGTCTCACTGACCATAAAAGCGGGTGAGAAAGTGGCAATCATCGGCAAGATTGGCTCGGGCAAAACCACCTTACAACGGCTATTGATGGGGCTCTACCCGCCAAGTTCTGGCGCTGTGCGCTTCGATAATATCGATATCCATCAATACCACCCCCACACCCTGCGCCAACAGATTGGCTGCGTTCCACAGGACAATGCATTATTTTTCGGCTCAATTCGCGACAACATTACCCTCGGCTCACCGCTGGCCAGTGACGATAACATCGACCTTGCCTGCCAGCGAGCCGGGGTTCACCTCTTCACCCAGCACGAGCCATCCGGCCTCAACCGGCAAGTTGGCGAGAGCGGGCAATATTTGTCCGGCGGGCAGAAACAAGCCATCACCATTGCACGGGCCCTGCTCAATCAGCCCAAGTTACTGATCTTCGATGAGCCCACCAGCCAGATGGACAACCGCTCGGAGCAGCATCTTAAGCACACCCTCAAGGCGCTTGATAAACGGCATACCCTGGTTTTGTTCACCCATAAAACCAGCATGCTGGACTGTGTTGACCGGCTGATTGTGATGGATCAGGGGCATGTCATCGCCGACGGAGAAAAAAGCAAGGTGCTAGAAACCTTGAAGAGCAAGAGTAGCCAAGCCGCCCCTTAGGTTTGTGCTTTGCCAGAAGTGTTGCAGATGTTAGAGCATGCCGTTTGCCAAGTTTTGCTATGTTTATGTGATTCATCAACCATTTGCTAGGAACGTCATCTTATGTATCCCCAGAGCAACAACCTGTATTGGTTGGGAATAAATGCACCAGAGACCGAGTTATTCGAAACGGTCGAATTACTCGGTTCCATTGATGATCTTCCTGATATCTGGGGAGGGGTAATATGCCTAAATTTTGACAAACCTGACGAGCAGGATCACAACCTCTTCTTGATGTTGCGCCAACCCAAACTCTGGACCTGGGCTGTGTATGTCGTAAACCAGAACCGCTACAGTGAATGCCTTTGCGACGGTATTTTCGATGAGCAATCAGCCTATAAGAACTGGTTAGATATCAACCAGAAACTAAGCCGAATTCCCGATATCGCGCAAGTTGAGCCTCTCATCGGCTGGCTGGGTGTCCAGCGGGCACGGCGGATCAAACCACTCAAGCAACTTTGCTCTCTCGGGATCTACCAATACCCCATTGTCGATGCTTTCTATCCCGACCTCTATTCCTCCCATCGCTTTGTACTCGGAGAAACTAAGCGGGAAGTACTCGAGCCAGACAAACTTATCGACCGCATCCGAGTTTGCAAGCAGTGTAATAGTGGACATCTTAACTATGTCGAGGTCTGCCCAAGCTGCAAAAACATCGATATCAATATACAGTCTTCGCTACATTGCTTTACCTGTGGCCATGTTGGCGACCAACAACTATTCTTGCGCCGAGGGAAGTTGGAATGCCCCAACTGTCTAACCCAACTGCGACACATTGGTGTTGACTACGACCGCCCCTTGGAAACCCACCGCTGTAATGCTTGCTCCCACCTATTTGTTGAACCTGACACCCTCAGCCATTGTTTAAATTGTGAAACACAAACGGAAACGGCTGAGTTGATTGTGCAAACCATTTACCAACTTAAACTGGGCCAATTAGGGGAATATGTTTATCAGCACGGTAAGCTATTGCAGGCACCGGAGCTATCGATCAAAGGAAAGGTAGATGCCGGGTATTTTGAAAATATTCTGATCTGGCTTAACAAAATCGCACTGAGGCACAATGAAAGACACCTCCTTCTCAGTATGTACCTACCCCGCCTAGAGGAGTACAGCAACCTCTATGGCGACAACAAAATGTTTGCCTTGCTCGACCAGATCACTTTGCGTCTCAATGGCCTGTTTCGCGATACCGATATCTGCTGCCAATATAAACAAGACATTCTGCTGGTTCTAATGCCCAAAACCGCCATGGCCAGCATCTCAGTATTGCAGGACAAAATCGAACAGCTCAGCCGCCTAATTGAAGAAGAGCAGTTCGAAATGCATGTATCTGCGGTACAAATACCGGATCCTGCCATTAATGAGGGCACCAAGATCTGGCTGGCGAATGTGATAGGTGACATTTATGCTGCAAGATAGCCTTGCCATCTTTAGCCAACTTTACCTGGTGCTGATCCATAACCACGTGTTGTGGCTCATGCTGTTCCCTATGCTTCTGATTTTCGAGCTACCATTATACCTCTTGGTTCTGACAGGGATCTTTCGCTGGTCGTTTCCAACAGCTGAACAGCCAATAACTCACTACCCATTCCTCAGTTTCGTTATTACCTGCTATGGCGAAGGTGACGACATTGAAATCACCATCGACACCCTCGTCGAGCAAATCTATCCCGGACAAATCGAAATACTGGTCATCGTCGATGGAGCAAGCCAGAACCGAGAGACCTATCTGGCGGCAAAACGCTGCAAGCACAAACATCAATTAGCAAGGCAAAGAAAAATCATCGTTGTTCCTAAGTGGCAACGTGGTGGGCGGGTATCTAGCTGCAATGCTGGTCTTGCAATGGCCAAGGGAGAGGTCATTTTCAGTCTTGATGGCGATTCCTCCTTCGACAACGACATGGCATTCAACATGGTCAAACACTTCAACGATCCCAACACGATGGCTTGCGGCGGGGCTCTGCGGGTCAGAAACCACCAAACCAATCTTCTCACTCGGTTGCAAGCTATCGAATATATGCTGTCGATACAAGCCGGTAAAACTGGCATGGCAAGCTGGGGGGTACTCAATAATATCTCGGGGGCTTTTGGTGCGTTTAATACCGCTATAGCCAGGCAAATCGGAGGGTGGGACACACATAGTGCCGAAGATCTCGATATCACAATAAGGTTAATGCAATACAAGAGGCGCTACCCTCACTACCACTTATCTTTTGCTCCCCATGCTATTGGCCATACCGATGTCCCCGATACCCTCCGCGGCTTGGTCAAACAGAGATTGCGTTGGGATGGTGACTTACTTTTTCTCTTCTTGCGCAAACATCGCCATAGTTTAACGCCGTCCTTACTCGGTTGGGGGAACTTTGTTTTTACCCTAGCCTATAGCGTTATTCAAAATATCCTACTACCAATTATTGTAGCCGGGTACACCTTCTATATTTTTGCTTCTTTCCCAATAAAACTTGTCATCGCGCTAGCGTTGATGCTCTATCTGATCTACCTGCTTTTCTCTTTGCTGCTGTCTGTCATCTACTATTTTCTTATTTCTGAGCGACGAGATGACTGGAAAGCATTTGTTTGGCTTCCTCTTTATCCTATCTACCAGTACTTCATGCGGCTGGTGACCGCTTTTGCGATGCTCAATGAAGCGATCCGCCGCAGCCATGAGGAATCGAGCATGGCACCATGGTGGGTATTAAAAAGAGGTAAGAAGTTCTAGGTATGAAAGTCAAATTCCACCTCGACAAACAACTCAAACCACAATCTGAAGGTGGAATGAAAGTTGTCTATGGCCAAACTAAACGCAGCGGGTATAAATTGCGTTGGTACCTGATCCTTGCGCTGGTTATTAGCCCCTTGCTTGCCATGGCTTACTACCTGTACCGCACTCAGGTACTCGTCATTGCACCCGCAATCATTACCTCCTATCCTGTAACTATCCTATCGACGGAAAAGGCTATTGTATCGCCCATACCAACCGCTATTGGCGATGCTATAACCAAAGGACAGGCTGTGTTCTTACTCAGCGACAGCACGCTGGATGCCGAAACACGCTTTATTGAGGAAGAGTTGCTCAAGCTTTCTCCTCCCGCCCCGCAAATCAACCACTTGTACCAAGATTCAATCGCGCAGTCAGAACAAAACCTAGACAAATTCAAACAAATACAACGCAACTACGATACTTTCAGGGAACAAGGACAGGTCTCTGAGGTAGATTACGCGTCAATACTCAACATAAGCAACTCACTGTACAACCAGCTCAACAACCAAAAACTGGCGTATATCGAAGCACAACGTCACTTAAGAGAAATCGCATTAGCCGGCCCGGTGAGCCAAGCGCATCGAGCCTTGATGCAGCAACTTGTCGCCAAACGCGCCCAACAAAACAATTTAACAATACGCAGCCCATTTGATGGCCGAGTCATTGACATTCACGTATTAGAAGGCGAGCGGATCAACGTTAACACCCCGTTAATTACGGTCTCAAAGAATATAACGCCAGATGTCATTGCCTACCTCAACCCGAAATACCTGGAATATGGCCAACTAGGTACGCTTGCTAAGATCACCTTTCCAGATGGCACCAGCTTTACCGCTTCAGTCAACAAGCCAGTGGAGGTCGTCAATAAGTTACCCCAAGAGTTGCTTACCCCCTTCGAAGGACAACCGGCATACCTAAAGATCACCCTTCGCTTCGAAGACGACCTAGACCCCAAGTACTGGATTGAAGGCATGGAGGTCGAAGTTCGATTTTAATCATTGCCATATATAAAGCTAACGCGTTGAAATATTTATGTAAAAAAACAAAGGTAGTTTTGCTTCACTTTCATTGAATTTAATAGGGAAATTACCGTGAAGCTTTCACCTCTCGTTGCTGCTGTACTCATATCGACCGGTTCGACCAGCCATGCCTTCGATCTACAGCATCCCGCGAACAATAATACGGACAACTTGGTTTGGACCGGTCACCTAAGCCCAGATACTGACACCGTCGTTTCAGCCATGCTGGCTGCTCACATCTATGGCGGTGAGGCGACGGTACCAGAGAGGATCAATCCGGAGTCTGAGTTTGTTCTCAGCTACTGTAACGCCGAACCGCCTCGCATCGAGTCAGAATACGGTAACGTTCAAATAGGCCTTGTCGACTTCAACCAGGTCACCCAACTCGCGCCTACCATTAATCAGAACGCTATCGTTGCCGTTATCGACCACCATGCCATTGGTGGCTCGCCAATCAATACCCCACAGATTGTCGCCATGGATATCCGAGGCTGGGGCTCGGCAGCAACGATCTTGGCAGACAATGCCGCCAAACTTGATATCACTCTGCCCAAGCAGCTCGCCTGTGCCGCTTTAGGGGCTATCTTGTCAGATACCGTGATTTTCCAGTCTGCCACCACCACCGAATACGACAAATACTACGCAAAGCAACTTGCTGACCTGGCGGGTATCAATGATATCGAGGATTTCGGCCAGCAGATGCTGATCGCCAAATCAGATCTCAGCCACCTTTCCGCCAGCACCATTTTGACCATGGACTACAAAAATTTTGAATACGGCGGCAAGAAAGTTGGTATCGGCGTGGCAGAAACCCTCACCGCCCAGCAACTACTCGACCGCAAAGAAGAGCTGCTGGCAGCCATGCGGGCATACAAAAAGGCCAATCAACTGGACCATCTGTTCTTCTCAATCACCGACACCAAAGACAAAAAAGCCAACCTGCTATGGGCTGATAGTAGCGACTTAAAGGTGCTCAAAATCGCTTTTGACGCGACAGATCTCGAAAAAGATACGCTGACGCTTGAAGGGGTAACGTCTCGTAAGCGCCAGATTGGCCCAGCCATCCAAAATGCTGTTGAGAGCCTGTAACCCACACAAACGGAAACCGCTGATATCAGCGGTTTCCTTTGGCCATATCCAGAATGGGGGGCAACAAAATTACTGCGTGCTTGCTAAACCACTTTAAGGGAAGAGCAAAGCTCCTCAATTAGCTGCGAACGACGCCTGAAATCCACGAAAAAGTTATTGATTAGCAATACCACGCCATTTCCGCTGTGCGGATCAATCATCACCCGAGAAAGGATACCCGGCCCTCCTCCGTCATGCCCCCAGAACACACCATGTCGGGGGGGTGCAAACTGGAACCATCCCAGCCCCAGCTTGCTGCCGGTGATGGCATCCTGCCGGTGGACTTTCCACATGCGATCTAACGTTTCTCTTTGCAGCAATCTGGTTTTTGCATGTGGCAAAAAGGACTGAATAAATGCCGTCAATGCATGAGTCGAAGCGCCGAGTAAAGCCGCAGAGCTGAACGGCGAGAAGAACTGGCAATCGGCCATCGAGAAATAACTCTTATTGCCTACTGCCGCTATCTCGCTAGTTCCCATATATCCCCGGTCTTGCATACTCTTGGTATAGACCGCCATGACAGGTGGCCGAGGACTGTTTTTTGCTTCATACGGCGTGATAATTTTTGCCTGGTTCAACACATCTTTTTGCCACCCGGCATCCTCAATACCCAACGGTAAAAAAATACGCTTGCTGGTGTATTCCTCGAACGACTGTGATGTAACCTGTTCAACCATGTAAGCAGCAAGCATGGCATTTAAGTTGGAATACCCCGCCACAACGCCCAGTGGATCAGGTGTTACATTGGCAAAATCACCGGGACGGTAATTATCGAAAACAAGCTCGGAGTTATAGTATGCCCCCTCGGGAGCAAGGTATGCCAGTACCCAGGCGTTCAGGCTCTCTTGATAATCTTTACAGAACAGATCGGCCATAATGTCCGGTGCCGAGGTCATCCGACGGGAAGATAGCGAGGAAGAGTGGGTCAGTAAATGGTATGGCGTGATTGGCGTGTCCGGAAAGCTGGGATTTCGCAGCGTGAACCCCAGATAGTCACTGATGTCACCATCGAGTTGTATCGCCCCTGTTTCCACCAGTTGCATCAATGCCGTCCAGGTAACCAACTTCGATACCGAGCCCAGAGTCGGCCAGATACTGTCGAGTGATGCGGGGGTTTTGCTTTCCAGATCTTGGTAACCGAAACTTTTCGCCCAGGCAAGCTCGCCGCTTTTTATGACCGCCGCACTGATGGTCGCCGCCGGCAAAGCCGTTAAGGCATCCTGGAACATTTCTTCGAGCACCTGTTCAGGCGCTTTATTCTCGGCAAGGGCCCAAGCCCCTACCCCGCCGACGACGCCAGCCAACCCAAGCCCTTTGAGTACCGCTCTTCTCGATAAACTGCCCATAAACTGACCTCTCAAGTGAAAAGCCACAAAATAGCAACGATACAACAGGAATGTACGCACAAAACCGCGAACATTGGAGCCACCACTCTAAAGTCAGCCTTTATAACACCTATCTCATTGATAAAATGTGATTTAGTTATTAACCAGAGGTGCCCTTGTGCAAGCTATGCATTTCTGCAAGCCCGCAGAGTGTGGCCGAGAGATAGGGTTTACTTCGCCCTGCGGCCGTTGCTTTACAGCGCCTTTAGCTAGCAACGTTGTCTCGCTTCGCTCAGCTGAACCCTAGATTCCAGATACAAAAAAGCCGCTGATTTCTCAGCGGCTTTTTCTAATGTGGCGGAGAGATAGGGATTTGAACCCTAGATACGCTATTAACGTATGCCGGTTTTCAAGACCGGTGCTTTCAACCACTCAGCCATCTCTCCGTAAGTGCGGTGGATAATACGGCGTTCTTTGCACGCTGTAAAGTAGAAACTTTACCCCAAACAATTAAGTGCTCACTATCGCAACAGTACGCTGAAATTCGACACTATATCTCTCAGTTATGAGGCAAATCTTGAAGACAAATTGGCAAAAACTGTCTGGGCATCATCTTCTATTATGTCGCCATGGGTGACGATAATCTTGTCAAAGTCCCACTCCTGCACACTTTGGATAAAACGATAGAAAGCCGGTTTATCCTTGATGGTAAACCCCATTTTCAGAGGAGGGGCGACGCAGCGCCCTTTGAAGCCAATCGGCTCAAAGACATATTTAGTCATCGCGCCAGCCAAGCCGTTATGAGTAGTATTTTCAGGGTAGTTTTGCACCAAGTCCGTCACGATCAAAGATTTTGAGCGATGATGAAAGAAAACTGTTTCATTGAACAGCGGCACCGACGGCATGGTTTGCCACTCCAAATCATCTTGCCATTCATTCTCCATCCCACGCTGTAGGATATGGTAATTAGATAGCGGTACTTTACGGGGGATCCCGGCGCTGACGTACACCTCGGCATCCGGATAGGCTTCAATCCAATCCTGTAACCATTTACTGTGGTGGTTATTGGCCGCAACCAAGAAACAGACAGAGCCAAGCTCATCAATTTGCTGCTTGAGCGCAGGAGAAATCGCAGTGGGTGAATGTACCCAGAGGCGACCGTCGCTCAGCCGGATAACCGTCATCCTCAATCCGAGCTTGGTACCCAACATCTTCATTGAGTCTTCGTGAACCCAAATACCATCACCTATCTGTCGCATACCTTCCCCGCTAGTTAGTTGTTTCTATTCAACATTTAACTATAGTGCCAGAGGCTGGTGCAAAGGCATGCTTTTCAGATCACAGATTCATCAATTTCCCCATGGTCAACATTTAGAGGTATGGCTTAACTTCCAGTAAGGAGTCAACAATTGACGTGGCTCTTGACACGATATCTTCAGCTGGCGCTAGCAAATCCGGGATCATTATCGCCTGGCAGCCGGCATCAAGCCCCGAGCGCATGCCATTGTTTGAATCTTCCAGCACCAAACAGCTCGACGGGGTGATATCCAACTGGCCGCAAGCCATCAGGTAGCAATCCGGAGCCGGTTTACCGTTTGCTACATTTTCGGCCGTAACAATGGCGTCAAACTGCGAGATATAATCCGTACCGGCAAAATGGTGGGTGACCTTCTTGATCGGCGAAGAAGTCACAAGTGCACACTTCAGCCCGTTTTGCTTAATATGTGCAAACAGCTCGGCAAAGCCTGGCTGGTATGGAATACCCTTGTCCTGCTCGGCACTAAACATGGCGTCTCTCACTTGGCAGAAGCGCTCGAGATCCAATGCTTCACCAAACTTTATCGCAACCCGTCGCTCACATTCTTCATCTTGCACACCAATAAATGATTGATAGTCTTCATCGGTTAGCACAAGTCCTTGCTCGTTAGCCGCTGACTGCCAGCAGGCCTTATAAAGCCCTTCGGTATCAAAGATCAGGCCATCCATGTCAAACAGTACCGCTTTTACTTCCTTCATATCCTTCCTCAAAGTTGGTGTGTGCAGAGTGTTGCCACGCTAAATGATGTCATTCACAGCGTGATTTCCAACCGGTTTCCTTCAGGGTCAAGTACAACGCTCTCATAATAACCATCGCCGGTTCGCCGCGGACCGTCTACGACGTTATAACCATCATTGGCTAAACGGGCGGTTAATGCATCGACGCCTTGCTCGGAGCCAACCGACATCGCCATGTGTATCAGCCCGGTAAACTGGGCCATTGGATCATTCGCAGTCGCGGGAATCGCATCATTGTGCATGATTTCCAGCCGGGCACCTTTATCAAAACTCAAGAAATAGGAGGAGGTCCTACAACCTCGGCTTAGCAGCAAGCGTCTTCTCCAGGATCTGCAACAATGCTTGGCGTACCGGCCCCTCCGAATGGCGGCGCGTTTGGATCACATCTACCGTTGTCAGCCAACCATCGGGTTCGTAGGCAAGATCCAACACCGCCAGCTTGCCTTGTTCTACATAGGATGCCGCTAAGCTTTCAGGGACGATAGCCCAACCGAGACCTTGAGCCGCCAACTCCAAGAGCAACTGATGGTTATTGGCATACCATACCTGCGAACTGATCGCATAACTGAACCACAGCTCCTTGCCGCTGGATGAGCGTTGTACGATCTGGCGGTAGTTACGCAGATCGTCATCTTTAAGTGCCGTTTTATGGGCCAGAGGGTGTTGTGGGGCAGCCAGGGTCAAAAACCGGTTGTAGCCCACCGTAGCAAACTCGGTATCTTCCAGTATTTTGCCGTCAGAATAGACCACACCGATATGCGCCCTTCCCTCGCTGACCATCGCCTTGATGTCGAAAGTCGAAGCCGAGATTAACTCGATGCTGGTCATCGGATACTGCTCGCCGACCGCAGTGATCTGCCCCAGCAAATCCGGTTCAACCACACTTTCTTCTATCGCGACCACCAGCTCATGCTCTTCATCGGCATCCAGGGCCATCACCTTTTGATCCAGACGCTGTTGCTGCAGCAGTATTGCACGGGCGATTGGCAACAGCGCTTCTCCCTGGGCTGTCAGCGTGGGCATATTGCTTGAGCGGTCAAACAAGGTTTGATTCAACGCGATTTCAAGGTTCGACACCGACTGGCTTACCCCCGACTGTGCCCGCTGGTGCTTTCTTGCTGCCGCCGAAAAAGACCCACACTCGCAAACGGCGACAAACATTTTCAATTGCTCAAAGCTATACATAACTGCTGATTCACACCCTTTCGTTGTTTATCCCAGCCATCACGACGTGTGATAGCTGCTAACTTTCGTCCTGCAATATTTTTGCTACGCTGCTCTACCTGCGTGGTGATGGATATTAGTACATAAGAATACTAACAGACACTTTCCTTGCAATCACAGTATCAGAATAACTGATAGGTAACACCCAACTATTGGCGGAGCTACGATGAACATTGACCAAGCCCTTGCTCTTATCCACCGAGGGGCAGAGCAAATTACCCCTGAAAAAGCATTAATCGAGAAACTAAAGAAAGACCGACCTCTGGTGGTCAAGCTTGGTGCCGATCCTACCGCGCCGGATATCCACCTCGGCCACACTGTCATTCTGAACAAGCTTCGACAGTTCCAAGACCTGGGCCATAAGGTTGTCTTTCTTATTGGCGATTTTACCGGCAAAATCGGCGATCCGAGCGGCAAGAATACAACCCGCCCACCACTGACAACAGAACAGGTGCTTGCCAACGCCGAGACCTACCAGCAGCAAGTGTTCAAAATACTCGATCCGCAAAAAACCGACATCGTATTTAATTCACATTGGCTGTCCAAACTTGGGGCTGAAGGCATGCTGAAACTCACTGCTAGCCAAACAGTCGCTCGAATGCTGGAGCGGGAGGACTTCAAAAAACGATTTGCCGAGCAGCAATCTATAGGTATCCATGAATTTATCTACCCACTGCTCCAGGGCTACGACTCGGTAGAATTGAAAGCCGACATTGAGCTGGGCGGCACGGATCAGACCTTTAACTTGCTGATGGGGCGTGAACTGCAAAAGCATCACAACATGGAGCCGCAGGTGGTGATCACCATGCCGCTGCTGGTCGGCCTAGATGGCGTGAAGAAGATGTCCAAATCAGCCGCCAATTACATTGGCATTACCGAATCGCCAGAAGAAATGTTCGGCAAGTTGATGTCAATTTCAGACAACTTGATGTGGAACTACTTCGAGTTGCTGTCTTTTCGCCGCATAGATGAAATTGAACAGTTCAAACGGGATATCGAATCCGGCCGCAACCCAAAAGAAATCAAGGTACTCTTGGCCAAAGAAATCGTCACCCGCTTCCACTCAGAGCCAGAAGCTGATCATGCTGAGAACATGTTCAACCAACGTTTCGCTGCAAAGATAATGCCAGACAACTTAGAGACGATTGAATTCCAGCATGGACTGACGCTTAGCCAGGTGCTGAAGCAAGCGAAATTAACGTCATCAACCTCAGAAGCCCTGCGTCTCATTCGGCAGGGGGCCGTGAAAATAGCAGGCGATAAAGTCGAGGATCCATCGGTAGCCCTACCTGTCGGTGAACAAATCGTCCAAGTAGGCAAACGACGTATTGCTAAAATTAAACTAAGTTGACGCAAAACCGTTGCTCTTAGCACTGAGCCACCATGCACAGCTTTGTTTAACCTATTGCTGGCTATCAGGCATTTAAGGATATTAATCTCCCCCTTATTGCTTATAGCCAGTGCTATCAGGAAAGTAATACCTTTCGATTCTTCTCGAACGATTGAATAAGCACGATGCCTTGCGGTTACAGGCTGTTACCATTATCCGTTAACGTAGTATTTCCAAATTTTAAAAATGTAATTTATCTACTTCATACTCTCTGTCGTACAACCAGTCGACCACATCAAATTCACATAATGATTGCTGGAAGCCTATCACTTCCAAGTAAGAACCCTGTATTGGCATAAATATATGGTTATTTTTTATTGTGAGTGCCTGCCCAAAAGATAAGCTAGCCATTTTTAGTAAGTAAACATTAAACAAGTTAGCATCTAAGGGATAACCATAGAGATCATAACTATCCACCAACCTATGCAGCCAATAATCTGGATTATTTTTCTCTATGACACCGTTTCGATAATCTGATTGGGTTTCAGACAATATCGGGCATAGCCAATTATAAATGTCATCAATCGATGCCTTGTTGAGGTGGTTATACAGCCCCTTAATACCCAACATATACAGTACATCAGATAAAGGCCTTAAAGACTCCCGCTCTTTCAATAGCGCATCAATTTCGCTCGATGACTTAAAGCCATAGAGTATGTGAGCCTGACTTAATCCTACAACCCAGTTGACATTTTTTTCATTTTCATTATCCGCCAAAAAATAGTAGCTGGATTGTGGCCTTTCTACATTTTTAATTCGCAAACGATGCGAATTAAATTTTGCTTCGTTATCCTTTAGTTCACCATTAACAGTAAATTCAGCATTCGATGTTTCTATACTGTGCAAGTCTGTCTTAAGCTCTTTTAAAGTTAGGTTTGTCTTATCATCAGGGGATACAGCATGTAGCATATACCTTCTCCATGGTATTTACACTTTAAAATTCCCACACATAACCATTCTATCAATAAATACCCATGGACATTGAGCTCTCACTAGAAAATTAACAAATAATCTTTTACTTAAATTGTTAGTAATTTTTTCTGCCTGCTTAACTTAACCACCACAATTAACAACACTGGCATTCTGAATTGGAATATATTTTAGGTAATCACACAAGTACGAAATTTTTCAATCCATCAAGAGAATAAAAAAAACAATGATATTCCTTTGCGGGTAAATTATTTAGAATGATAAGACCAATGACACTGTGACAAGGAAGAGTGCGCATGATTCAGCAAGCAAAATTCAGGGATATCTCCGACATTATTACCCTTACAGGCCGGGCAATCAGATCATGTGTTGATGAGCCGGAACATATCCAGGATGAACTTATCGCCAGTTGTGCTGACAGTATTTTATGGTGGCGCACGCACCCAGACAGTTCTTTACACTATGTCTATCGTATCGATGGCAGCGTGGTTGGCGCGATATTGGTTAAAGAGTACTGGAACCTATCTAATTTATTTGTTGATCCTCACTATCATCACCAAGGGATCGCTCGGCAGCTCATCAACGCTGCCCTTGAAGAATGCCGAGGGCGCTCCCCCAAGCAAGCAATCCTCCTCAATGCTTCGAGGTATGCCGTGAACTTCTATCAAAAGCTCGGCTTTGTCCCCAACGGGCCCGCTAGGGACTTACCCGGCGGTTGTTTTCCTTATATTTTTCGCTTTGAACCAGAGAAGAATTAACCTAACTTTTTCAACAAGTTAAATCAAATACGGTATAACATAAAAAGTCTATTTCTTAACAAAATTTATGGCGCTTTTTATTTCTTAAGCCTTTCTTAAGCCTTTCTTAAGTTTTCCCCTCTAATTTGAACACAACAGATAACGTTTAGGGTAAACGCCAATGCTGTCAACCTTCCAGCTTCAGCTCATCGGTAGCCAACATCCATTGCGCAGAGATGTCGAGGGGTATATTGCCGAGCGCTACAGACTAGCATTCAATGCCAATGTCACCGACTTCATGCCTTTGCTGCTTGCTGTTTTCAATAAACAGCACCAGCTTAAATCAGCGTGCGGCACCCGTGTCGCCAGTACCGAGCCTTTGTTTCTAGAGGAGTTCACCAACCCGAACATCATTGTCACCGTCAACGATAGCGGCTTGCCTATCCCACTTGATATCCGTGACAAGATTTTTGAAAAATTCTTTCGCGCCCATACCGAACGGGGTGATGGGGCCGGCTTGGGGATGTCCATCGTGCGGGACATCGCCAGCCTCCACTGCGGGGAGATCTGCTTACTGCCCGCCTCTTCGGGCAACGGCAATACCTTCCAAGTTACATTACCAGCAGTAAATAGCCTGACAACACCAAAGTAACCATTGCTGGTATGCCATCCCGCCAGGAGTCGAACCATAGGTGGCAGGCAATCGCGCCAAATGACACGGCGGCTAGGCCTGCCGCCCCGACTAAAGATAAGGACGCAGCAATCGGTACTGTTATTAACAGCGGAGAGATAATCAGCACCGCAGCAGTCAACTCAATGGCTCCCACCATGAACATCCATTGCCGGTTAAGGCCATACTTCACAAAGAAGGCCAACTGGGTAGTAAAAATCAACTTGTGCCAGCCTAGCAGTTTGACTGAGCTTGCAAACACGAAGAACGCGCCGAGAAGAGTTGTGATAATAGTTTGAGTGGTCGTCATGATATCTGTCCCGTTATTTAACCCGGGGACAATCATAAACATTCCAATTACACTTGATATATAGCTAAAATTGATTACCAAACATTCCAAACAGGAATAGTAATGGACAAACTAGACTGTATCCGGACGTTTATCCGCGTCGTTCAACTTGGCAGCTTTACCGCTGTCGCCCATGCACACAACATCACCCAAGGCAGCGTGAGTAAGAAAGTCGCCTGGCTTGAACAGCAACTATCGGTTTTGCTGCTGCACCGAACAAGCCGCCAGTTGTCTCTAACCGACGCGGGAGAGGCCTATTACCGCCACGCCCTACACCTGCTGGAAGAGCACGACAGCTTCGAAGCAACACTCAAGGGTGAGCAACTCAAAGCTAAGGGGAGGCTGGGCTTATCCATGCCAACATCTCTTGGCTTGCACCTACTGGCAGAGCCGATTGCTGACTTCATGGCATTGCATCCAGAAGTCGACATCGACTTATCCCTCGATGATCAGCACATCGATCTATATCGCGATAATATCGATATCGCCTTCCGCGCATCTGACCTCAAGGATTCAGGACTGAAAGCCAAACAGCTGATGGTCAATACCATGGTCTATTGCGCCTCCCCCGATTACCTTCAGCGCCACGGTGCACCCCAAACCGCTAGCGAGCTAACCGGCCATCACTGCCTGACATATTCGTTGGTATACCCGTCCAATGTATGGACATTGACCAGCCGCGCAGGCCAGTCAGAAAAAGTCCCCCTGAATGAATCTTTCCGGACAGACAGCCCAGAAATGCTGCTGAAGATGACAGTCCTCGGACAGGGGATCAGCACCTTGCCCCACTGGATGGTTGCCCCCTATGAAGCAAGCGGCGAATTGGTTCAGGTACTGACGAACTACAACAAGCAAACTATCCCTTTGTATGCCGTCTATAAAGCCAGCCACTCATTGCCTTTGCGTATCAGGGCTTTTATCGACTTTATTGCAGAGGCATTGGACGACGATCACCACCACACTTAGGTTGCCAAAATCTATTGAACACTGTATTAATAGACTTTTGAGCAGAGGAGAGCAGTGATGTTCGTGTTCACCCAGTTATTCAAACGAAGAACTATCCGCAAATACATCAAGACACTCAGTCCGATGCTGGTGACATCCTATGGCCCAAGGGAAGCCTATACCAACGGCCAAATAGCCGCTGTTTTGGCGCAGTCCGGCCTTAGCCGACGCTATGAACACTATGCCTACGCACTTTTTGGTGACCAATATCCGGATTTGCACCAAGAGCTTGCAGATGGCCTATTCGCCGGCACGGCCTTTAACGCCCTCCAGATCATCGACATGGCCAGACCGTCGCTTTGGAAAGGCGGTACTAACACCGATGACTTTTCGAACCGCCACGGTCAAAACAGCAGGTACTAAAGAAACACCCTGACAGTCAACCTGTCCTTATTTTGATATTTTTAGTCTTAATGTTTGTAATGGGCATTTCGAGGCTTACCTACAATGGCTCCCAACATTAACAACAACCAACTGGAGCCTTTGTATGTCTTACCCAGCGACATCAAAACCAACGACATCAGCCCTATCAAATCGCACACGCCAGTCCATCAGCTTGTTGATCAACGAAGATCACCCGGCTTACCAATGGGCCAAGAAACAGTCTGACTCAGTCAATGCCTTTGGCCATATTGGCACCCATATCGATTGCTATACCAGAGTACCGGCAGACAGCCACTACAATACTGATACCGTTTTACTTGACTGTACCCAGGCCATGCCCAGCCTTGATGGCATCGAACCACTTGAACTTAGTGGTAAATCTTTGGTGTTGTTTACCGCAAACCTTGAGAGCAATGGTTACGGCACCCCAGAATACGGCAAAGCCGATACCGCGCTTAAGAACGAGGTACTGGATGCGATTCTGGCCAAGCAACCCGCTTTCATCGTTATCGATAGCTACGGCATTGGCGCACACGGCGAGGAGCACATCGACTTTGATAGGCGCTGTGAAGAAAATGGCTGCTTTGTGATTGAAAATGTAGCCTTCAGCAGTGAAATGAGCGACAGGTTGATTGAGCTTGATATTTTGTTTGACGCAAGCAGCTCCTCAAGTGGCAAGCGCTGCGAAGTCACAGCCGTACTCAAGCGATAACGCGATGGAGAGCCCAGTGCCGACAAGCAAATTTGTGATACCAGCACAAAAATCTTAGAAAACGGGACATAATTGCCCACTATAGGGAAGATAGCCGCCCGCAATTCGATGAAGATGTATCCATCAAAACCAAGCATACAAAGGAACAGCCATGCATCACCCTAAAATTACCTTCATCGGGGCCGGTTCGACCATTTTCGTCAAAAACATCCTTGGCGACGTTTTTCACAAACCTGCACTGAAAGGGGCTGAAGTTGCCCTGATGGACATCGATCCTGTCCGTCTCGAAGAGTCGCAAATCGTTGTCAGCAAGCTGATGGAATCGGCCGGTGCAACCGGTAACATCCACTGCTACACCGACCAAAAAGAAGCATTAAAAGGGGCTGACTTTGTCGTGGTGGCCTTCCAAATCGGTGGCTACGAGCCTTGTACTGTCATTGATTTTGACGTGTGCAAAAAACACGGACTGGAGCAGACGATTGCCGATACGTTGGGCCCTGGCGGCATTATGCGCTCCTTGCGCACCATCCCTCACCTGTGGCAGATCTGCGAGGACATGACTGAAGTCTGCCCGCAGGCCACCATGCTGAACTATGTCAACCCGATGGCGATGAACACTTGGGCGATGTACGAGAAATACCCGCATATCAAACAAGTCGGTCTTTGTCACTCGGTACAGGGCACAGCCGAAGAACTGGCGCGTGATCTGGACATTGACTATAGCGACTTGCGCTATACCTGCGCCGGTATCAACCACATGGCCTACTACCTAACGCTAGAGAAGAAAACCGAAGACGGCGAGTATGTCAGCATCTACCCGGATCTGTTAAAAGCTTACGAAATGGGACAGGCACCGAAGCCGAATATTCACGGCAACCCTCGCTGCGAAAACATTGTCCGTTATGAAATGTTCAAGAAGCTGGGCTACTTCGTCACCGAGTCGTCCGAGCACTTTGCCGAATACACGCCTTACTTCATCAAGCCGAACCGTCCGGATCTGATTGAACGCTACAAAGTGCCATTGGACGAATATCCAAAGCGTTGTGTCGAACAGATTGCCAACTGGAAAAAAGATCTCGAAGCCTTTAAACAGGCCGAGCGTATCGAGCAGAAGGAATCCCACGAATACGCCAGTACCATCATGAATGCCATCTGGACCAACACACCAAGCGTGATTTACGGCAACGTGAAGAACCAAGGGCTGATTGACAACCTGCCGCAAGGCTGTTGTGTCGAGGTCGCCTGCTTGGTTGATGCCAACGGTATCCAGCCAACGGCGGTGGGCAAACTGCCAAGCCACCTTGCGGCCTTGATGCAAACCAACATCAATGTCCAGACCCTGCTGACAGAAGCGATCCTGACCGAAAACCGCGAGCGCATTTACCACGCCGCGATGCTGGACCCTCATACTGCCGCCGTACTTGGCATCGAGGAAATCTACGCCTTGGTGGATGAACTGATTGAAGCACAGCAAGACTGGTTGCCAGCGTGGATCTAACCATCAGGCTCTAACCACACACTGAAAACAATATCAATTACGCCATCACGCCATGCTTTGCGGCGTGATGGTAAAGAGCAAGAAGCAATTTTATCAAACCACTCAAAGAGACCGAGCCCAATTATAAGCCCGGCTCCTTGAAGTGGTTTGGGTCTATCCCTATCGTGAAAACAAACAATAACGACCTTTTCCAATAAAGCAGTAAAAAAGGGGAAAAGGGAACAAGGAGCTTTTATGAGCGTCTCAATGAACACCAAGTTAAGCTACGGCTTTGGTGCATTCGGCAAGGACTTTGCCATTACCATCGTCTACATGTACCTGATGTTTTACTACACCGATGTCGCCGGGATCTCTGCCGGGGTTGTCGGTACCATATTCCTTGTCGCCCGTATTTGGGATGCGGTCAATGACCCTATCATGGGCTGGGTGGTAAACAACACCCGCACCCGCTGGGGCAAATTCAAACCTTGGATCCTAATCGGTACCATCGCCAACTCTGTTGTGCTCTATCTGCTGTTCAACGCCCACTACTTTGAAGGCCCGTGGCTTATTGCCTACGCGGCGGTCACTTACATTCTATGGGGCATGACTTACACCTTGATGGATATTCCTTTCTGGTCGTTAGTCCCTACCCTGACGTTGGACAAGCGCGAACGTGAAGAATTGGTTCCCTATCCGCGCTTCTTTGCCAGCCTGGCTTGGGTTGTCACAGCTGCCATCGCAATGCCGTTTATCAACTACGTCGGTGGTGACGACAAGGGCTACGGTTTCCAAGTCTTCACCATCCTCCTTATTGCATGCTTTGCGGTCTCCACTTACATCACACTGCGCAACGTCAAAGAGCGCTACTCGACCGCACAACTCGATGATCAGCCGGTACAAGAGAAAGTCTCTCTTAAAGAGATGGTTGGCCTTATCTACAAAAACAGTCAGCTGAGCAGTGTATTATGCATGGCACTGGCCTATAACCTCGCGACCAATATCATCACCGCCTTTGCGGTCTACTACTTCACCTATGTGGTCGGTAACGAGGCGCTGTTCCCTTACTACATGGCCTATGCGGGTATCGCTAACCTGATCACCCTGGTTCTGTTCCCGAAGCTTGCCAGTATGTTCTCTCGCCGTGTACTTTGGGCCTGCGCTTCGGGCTTCCCTATCCTTGGCAGCTTGGTACTGATTTACGTCGGCATGTACAACCCGCAAAGCATCATCTTGATCTCAACTGCCGGTGTATTATTGCAAATCGGCACAGCACTGTTCTGGGTGCTTAATGTCATCATGGTCGCAGATACCGTAGACTACGGCGAATACAAACTGGGCGTACGCTGCGAAAGTATCGCCTACTCGGTCCAAACCTTAGTGGTCAAAGCAGGTTCGGCCTTTGCAGCCTTCTTCATCGGTATTGCCCTGACCTTGGTCGACTATGTACCGAACGTCGAACAAAACGCCGATACTGTCTTTGGCATGCAATGCATCATGATTGGCTTGCCGAGCATCTTCTTTGCCATCGCACTGTTCATTTACTTCCGCTACTACAAACTGAACGGCACACTACTCAACGATGTTCAGCATAAACTGATGCAGAAGTACGGCGATGAGGAGCCAGAGGCTGACAACACACCACTTATCCCTGAACCTCAGCTGGCACAAGAAAGCCGCTAGCTAATTGATTAAAATAGAAAAGCCCGCTGTGTTAGCGGGCTTTTTCGATTTGACGCTCACTCTCTGGCACTGAGCCAGAAAGTGGCAATAAGGCAGGCGTTAGCCAGTGACATTTTCAATAAACGTCGCCAGCTCATTAACGGCTTGTTGGTTCGTCGACTGCACTGTTACTGTCGTTCCCTGAACCAGCGCCAAGGTCTGCAACTTGAACAGATTCTTGGCCGTGGCCGTCTTGCCATTAGACACAATTTCAATCTCTTCCGCATACTTCTTGGCGGCTTTCACAAACTGGGCTGCAGGCCTGGTGTGCAAGCCACTTTCAGCAGAAATCACGGCATTTTTCTTAAACATATAACAAGCTCCTTGGTTATCTGTTTGTTTTTGTACCGTTTTAAACAACCCAGTTCTGCGAAATCCGACTCAAGATGAATAATTACCCTTGGCCGGATGATGAAAATGCGATCTAGCAAGCGACCCGAAGCGCTATTTAGCCTTTAATAATGCGGGCACGGAACGAGCGCCCCTTCATTTTACCTTTTTCCAATTTTTTCAAGGCCACGCGGGCAACATCACTGCGCACAGCTACATAGGCCACCATATCGAAGACATTGATTTTGCCGACCTGATCACCTCGAATGCCGTTTTCACCGGTCAGCGCCCCCAAGATATCGCCTGGACGGACCTTCTGCTTTTTACCGCCCAGAATTTGCAATGTGGTCATTGCTGGGCGGAACGTCGGTTGGCTAAGCAGGGAGGCCGAAGGCAGCTCGGCGCCGACAATATCTTTCTCCAGGTAGTCTTCCAGCAGAGCAACCTTGTAGTGCTCTTTATCGCTAAAGAGTGAGCAAGCCACCCCCTTGCTGCCGGCACGGCCGGTACGGCCAATGCGGTGGACGTGCACTTCGGTATCGCGGGCAAGGTGATAGTTGATCACACAATCGAGTGCTTCGATATCCAAACCACGTGCCGCCACATCGGTGGCAACCAATACCGAGGTACTCTTGTTGGCAAAACGAACCAATGTCTGGTCACGCTCGCGCTGCTCCAAATCGCCATGCAGTGCCATGGCACTGAAACCGTACATATCTAGCTCATCGGCTACTTCCTGAGCTTCGCGCTTGGTGTTGCAGAACACCACGGAAGACTCTGGCTTATGCAGAGACAACAGCAGGCGAAGCGCCGTCATACGATCTTCGTTGCTCTCTACATGGTAGAAATGCTGATCGATACTGCTCTCGTCATGGGTCGACTCAACCTTCACCATCACCGGCTTATGCATGATCTCACTGGCGATAGCTTCAATCTGTTTTGGATAGGTGGCACTGAACAGTAAGGTTTGACGATCGACTGGCGCGGCATCGACAATTGCATCCAAGGCATCTTGGAAACCCATTTCCAGCATCCGATCTGCTTCATCAAGTACCAGTAGGTTCAGATCATCAAGCGAAAGAAAGCCTTTGCGCACATGTTCTTCTACACGTCCCGGCGTCCCCACAATGATATGGGCACCGTGCTCCAGCGAACCGATCTGCGGGCCAAACGGCATACCACCACACAGGGTCAGTACCTTGATGTTGTGGATAGAGCGTGCCAGCTTACGGATCTCTTTGGCGACCTGATCGGCCAACTCGCGGGTCGGGCAAAGTACCAACGACTGAATACGGAAACGTTTTACGTTAAGGTGGTCGAGCAAGCCCAGACCGAACGCTGCGGTTTTACCCGAACCTGTTTTGCCCTGGGCGATAACGTCCTTACCCGCTAAGATATGCGGCAGGCTCTGGCTTTGGATCGGTGTCATGGATGCATAGCCAAGGGTTGCCAAGTTGGCTTCTAATTCAGGCTTAAGGTTCAAGGTAGAAAACGCGTTGCTGCTCACGGGCAAAGTCCTGTCATGACCTGCAAATTCAACATCGCTTTGCAGGCTAAAAAAACACTGGCAACACCGGCGAAAAGTACTTTCTGTCTCACCCCGTTACCGCAAGGGATGCGACACTAACAGCCTTGCGGTAAAAAAGATAGACTCGGGTTCATTTATTTCAGCAGGCACGAAGGCGCTACTTTACAATCGTGTATTCCCAGCTTAACTCAGCACCGGAACGAGCGATCATAATTGATACCGAACAATGGGTTTCAAACGTCATTTCTATCGCTTTCTCAATCGCTTTTTCCGTTAGATCACTCCCTGACAACTCAAAGTCAAAATGCAATTTGGTAAAAACCTTTGGTGGTGTCGGTGCCTGCTCGGCGCTGACAATAACGCGGCAGCTATCCAGAGGCTGACGCTGTTTGGCCATAATACTGGTGACATCAATTGAAGCACAGCTTGCCGCTGCACTTAGCATCAGCTCCATCGGTGTCTGCGCGCTATCGGTACCACCGAACTGGGTTGGCGCATCCGTAATAACCGCATGGCCCTGCTCTACCGTACTGACAAAACATTTTCCGTGAACCCAGCGTGTTTCAATCTTCATTTGGATATTTCCCTATTTAATTAACAGTGATATAAATAAATTAAATTTTGTCTTACAAATATCAAGTATGTCCAATTAATTCAATCATCTATATCAAAGGAAGATTATGATCACCGAAGGATTTGATTTCATCGCCGTGATGTTCGGCTTATGTGGTTTACTGGTCTGGCTAGAACAGCGCTACCCCAGCCAGTTATTCAAATGGTTCCCCAGTATTGTACTTGTCATGTTTGGCTCCATGGCCCTCTACACCTTTGGCATGTGGGAGATGACCCCAGAAGTAAAAGCGGCACGGGCCACCGTGCGAGACAATGCCATTCCCGCTATGCTGTTTCTCATGTCGCTCAGCTTTAACCTAAGCGTCATTCGCAAACTGGGTGCTCGATTAATTATTCTATTCCTCGCCTCAACCGCCAGTATTATGGCCGGTTTTATTGTTGTGCATGGCATCATGGGCGGTTTCCTCAATGATGAAACCCCGCTCACTTTCGGTGTCATGTCGGCAGGCTGGACCGGCGGCACGCAAAACTTTGTCGCGGTCAAAGAAGCCCTGTCAGTTACCGATTCAGCCATGGCCTATACCCTGTTGATGGGGGCGCTTTGCTACACCGTCTGGCTGATCATGATCGTCGCTTTAAAGCCGATGAAGGAACGCTTCAACGGGGTGTTAAAAGCCAATGACAACGGTTTGGATGAAATCCTGTCGAAGCTCGGTTCACTCGAGAAAAAAGGAAAGCCTGATCTACAGGCCATCCTCTTAATGCTAGGCCTCTCTTTAGTCGTCTCGTCAATCAGCCACCACTTAGGTAGAACAATAGCCTCGATGGGCCTTTTGAATCCAATGATTTGGGCAATAATTATCTCCTCAGTTCTTGGTATCCTTGCCGCACCGACTGCACTTGGCAAAATGGCCGGAGCCAATGAAGTCTCCGGAGTAATGCTTTATGTCGTCGTTGCCTTGATAGGTGCTGAAGTCAATCTGAGTGCCATTGGCCAAGCACCGATGTACATTATGTCGGGCTTCATGATCCTTGCCATTCACGCCGTTCTGATGCTGATGATCGGCCGAATGATGAAGATGAACTTGCACTTGATAGGTCTGGCCTCTATTGCCAATATCGGCAGTGCGCCCTCTGCAGCGGTGGTCGCAGCCGCTTACGACAAAAACCTGGTGCCGGTTGCGGTTATCATGGCACTGATTGGCTCGATGATAGGGTCATTTGTCGGTTTGACCGTCAGTGAAGTGATAGTGTTGTTAAGCTAATGCACTCAATAAAAAATGACTTTATCTAACCAGTCAACAAACCATCTGGGATCTGAAGTATTCAGATCCCTTTTTGCTACTGTAAGTGACTATGGCGTTTCTATATAAACTCCAACGCAATAACACACCTCTTTACAATCACGTGCTACAAAGACGTTTTAATCTTATTATTTCAATTTATATATTATATACTGACAACTCTTTGTTCTGTTAACAGACATGGGTAATACACCCTTAAATATGGGGCAAATGGCAATAGATTGTTTACTGGATGGATAAGCAAATGCGGAAGTATCTAAGATTTTTTGTTTATGTCTCACCTCTTGTAGTCATTTTTGCCACAGGCTCATATTTAGTCCATAGCAGTATCAACGAAGTTTTAGTCACAACTGTAAATAGATACATTCAAGAGGCCGATGAAATATTTTCCGATGTTGAATCTGAAAATAAAACAGCTCTACTAGATCCCCAAAATTGTGTACTTCTTGAGCGAAACTTACGTTATGAACATGATATAGAAGAAATGCAAATTCTTCTCAACCAAGATGTAATTTGCTCATCAAGGGGGGATAGGGTCGATGTACAGCCAATACATATACCTAGCGATGAATTATTTTCAACGCTAGTAATAATCCCGGACCCTTATAGTATTACAGGCGCAGGTCTGTCTGTCATTAATAAAGATACAATAAATACTGGATATTACGCCGTTTCATCTATTGATAAGACTTATATCAGATCGAAAATAGGCTACATGTTAGACAATCGCTTCAAACGAGCGGTTCTTTTTATTGGTGAATCTAGTGCACCGGTCGGGCAATCAAAGAGGGGAATTAATCCTCAATATATTGCCAAATCAGATTTATACGAATACGAAATATTACTTGAGGCTAGTGATAAATTTACGTCTGAACGCAAGACATTCTACTTCCTGTTATTTATCCCTATTACACTGGTCGTTTATCTCACTTTGTACTTCGCGCGGTACTTGTTTAGTCGCAAACGTAGTATGTACACCGAGGTAAAGCTTGCTCTCAAAATGCGTGAATTCTTTCTTCACTATCAACCCCACGTTGATGCTTCTTCTGGTTGTGTCTTTGGTGTCGAAGCCTTGGTTCGTTGGCAACATCCTTCCCGAGGTATTGTATACCCAGATGTTTTTATTCCACTAATGGAAGAATATGGGTTGATGGATGAACTAACAGATTATGTACTAAATGCAGCCTATCATGACTTAGCAGAAAAGGTCTTTAGAGAGGGTATACACCTAGGTATTAATGTACCGCCGGGCTATTTCTCAAACCCAAAAAACATCCGTTTACTCAAGCTGTACAAAAATAAGTTTGACGGTATCGGTATCAGCCTTGGATTAGAAATCACTGAGAGGCAATTTCTCGATAGTGTTGCTTGTGAGAGCATTAGCCGCCTACGTACTTTTGGCATCGATATTCTTATCGATGATTTCGGCACTGGCCAAACATCACTTTCTGTTTTAGAGAGAACGAATATTGACTACCTTAAAATTGATAAATGTTTCGTTGACTCTATTGGCCATCAAAGTGTTAATGCCCCCGTACTAAACGCAATCATTAACTTAGCAAAAGAGCTTAACGTCGGCATTATCGCTGAAGGTGTAGAAACGGATCGTCAAGCGCAATACCTGCTTACTCAAGGCGTCACTCTTCATCAAGGTTACCTTTATGCAAAGCCAGCACGAATAGAGAAACTGTTTTTATCTAAAAGTAAATAGATAACAGGCGGGCACGCTATGTTATGCCGCCTAGTCAATCATGATAGTGGCATTGCGCCCCATACCCCCCGTTTCAACAGCCGACTCAAAGCCACGGATAATAGTTTGGATGACAGTCCGTGAAATGGCAGTGTTTCTTGGCTAGCTTATTACGTAAAAGGTAATTAATACCAATCAGAAAAAAGTCATCAGGGATCTGATGTGTTCAGACCCCCTTTTTACGACTTTACTTTGCCCTACCAATTACTTTTATTTCCTCTACCCGGGCCTCGTGGACCCATCATTTGATGACTCAGAAATTCTTCTTCTGATATCAGATTATCGCCATCGGTATCGATATCAGACAACTCTGGACGCATCCCGGCATACTGCATACGTCCTCCATTCTCGGCACGCTCTTGCATACGCTTTGACTGGAAGGCGGACAATTCTTGCGAAGTGATATAACCATCATTGTCAGTATCGAAATCGCTAAATGCAGGCCTTGGTGGTGGATTACCTGATTGCGGGCCGGCCGCCCACGCCGATACAGATACCATTGATACTGCCAGCAAGGCAGTAAGCAGCATACTTTGCGCTTTCATAACAGCCCCCTTTATTGCTGTACTATCAGCTTAAATATATGCCTTTCAATGTATATTAACGTGATCAGGTGTAAATATTTGTAAACTAGCACTGAAGCAGGCTGGTCAAGCAATACCCACTACCGCCTACTCGGTGATATTACGGGTAATGGCCTTCCTGATTTAGTCGGCTTCAACGATGACGGCATTGTCGTAAGCCGCAACGAAAACCCTTAATCCCCCCCCAAAAAAAGCAACCGATCAAAAGCGCCCCGTAGGGCGCTTTTTTTGGACAAGCACTAATTCGCCAAGGCTCTAAGGTGAAAGAGCGACGTTTCATTAAGAATCGCTTCATTTCGAGGTTGTTGCTCAGCAGGCATTCAACTTACCCTGCTTTTGGCGTCAGCATCCCTTCGGTAATAATGAAATCAATAATGGTATCTAACCCTTTGCTTTCTTTGAGGTTGGTAAAGACATATGGGCGTGTTGGCCGCATCCGCTTGGTATCTTGTTCCATGACCTCTAGAGAAGCACCAACATAAGGCGCAAGGTCAATCTTGTTGATCACCAGCAGATCCGAGCGGGTGATCCCCGGCCCTCCCTTGCGCGGGATCTTCTCGCCCTCGGCCACGTCAATCACATAGATGGTGAGATCCGCAAGCTCCGGGCTAAAGGTCGCACTCAGATTGTCGCCGCCACTTTCGACAAACACCACATCCAAATTCTGGTGTCGCTTGGCCAGCTCTTCGACTGCCGCTAGGTTCATCGAGGCATCTTCTCGAATAGCCGTATGTGGACATCCTCCGGTTTCCACACCGATGATCCGATCAGGCGCAAGCGCCTCGGCCCGAGTCAGGATCTTGGCATCTTCCTGGGTATAGATATCGTTGGTTACCACTGCGATATTCAGCTGGTCGCGAATCGCTTTACACAACACTTCAAGAAGTGCAGTTTTTCCAGACCCGACCGGGCCACCAATTCCGACTCGCAGCGGCTGCTTATATGTGTCCATAACAATCCTTATTTTCTAATGATCTCTTGCCCTTCGGCTTAAGAACGGAACAAACGGGTATATTGTGTTTCATGCAGGCTGCTGGCCAGCGAGACGATTGGCGTAAAGCTGCCAATCATCACCTCATCAATCTGCCCGGATATTGAAATCATCTCTGGGAACAGCCGGGTCAGCTCAATCAGGGCCCGCTGACCATCCGTCTGGCCCAGCGGCACCAACTTCACCCCGGCCATGACCAAATTTTCGGCCCAGCTCCACAGATAGCCCTGCTTCATGGCATCAGGGCTGATCCCCCACAAATATCCTGCGACACAAAGCCCTAGCAACTGGTTGGGATCGTCATTGCTGCCAAGATACTCATCCACCGGTACTTCCAACTGTTTGAGCAACACATTCAGTGCTTTGCCCCGCTGAACCTCCTCGGCACGCAGCTCCTTGGTTTCCCGGCTGGAACAGAGCAGATTGCTCAATGCCGCGATGCCCTGCAGATCCTTGGCTTCAATAGCCTGGTAAAACCGGTCGATGAGAGGCAGCTCAAGTGTGGCCACGCTACAACGCAGCTGGTTTTCCAGCCAAAGCACCATAGTCGCCCTGTCTTTTACCCAACCGGCCTCGACGGCCCATTCTAGCCCCTGCGAATAGGTAAACCCTCCGATAGGCAATGAGGGGCTAATTAGCTGAAACAAACGGTAAGTGGCAAACTGGCTGTCACCGAGTCCAGCTTCGTTTATCCCCATAGCCTCTGCCGCCATATCAAGCCACCAGCAAATAGACTAAGCTGGCAGAAGCCACCCCAACAGAAACCCAACGACTGGAAGCAAAAGCGGCAAGTCGGTTGCCCAGCAGCATCAACGCTGACGCCGTTATCGCCATCGCAGCCGCAAACATGGAAACATTTCCTGACGCCTCGACACCATGGGCGTAACCATGGCAGAAGATAAGGGCAACACAAAGCGCCACCGCCATACTTTTTACCGGCTTACTGGCCGTCAACACCTGCCAGAGCGCAGCGCTGACCACAAGTAGCGAAGCGGCGATCGCACCTTCAATACCGCTGATAGCTCCGATACTTAGCCCCGCTATCGTTCCTGTGACCATGGCAATAAGCGCTGCAACCAATAAGCTCAATTGGGTTACCGTTTTCTTGGCCACGAAAAACGCAAGCGCGCCAAAAGCGAGCAGCATTATAAGGTGGTCAACACCGGTGACCGGGTGCACAAGCCCACTGAAAAACGAGGCATGATCATGTCCTGGGTGGGCATAAGCTGAAACGGGAAGCACCAAAGCGGCCATAGCCGGCAGAGAGATTTTTGGAGAGAAAATTTTAGATGTTTTCATTGTCATATCCTTGTACAAAAAACGTGAGCATTCTTTCTAGTGATGATGGTGGTGCCCACCGGAACGACCACCATAGGCACCGCCTTCCGGCTCGATCGGCGCTGTTTCAACGGTAACCCGGGCCCCTAGCCCCTCGACCATTTCGTCCAGAACATGGTCATGTTGGTAACGCACCCAGCCCGCTTCGACCTGGAGCGGCACATGCCGGTTGCCCAAGTGATATGCCACCCGCATCAGCAAATGGCGATCGTCGCAATACACGGTCGACACCTGCTCGCTGGCCGCCCTGATCTCCACCACAAGGCCACCACAGCGACTCTTTAGCTGTTCGCCCCCGCGCAGAATATGGCCCCGAGGCAGAAACAGACCGGCATCACGGCCATCGTCCAGCACCACCTTCAACCGGCTCTTGATCCGGCTATCAATCGGCAAGCTCAAAAACGCATCGGGCTGCGATGTTGCCTCTGCACTCACTTCTACCAACTCAATCATTGATTATTCCTTTGTTATTATTCGAACCAGATAAATCAAAACAGAAAATAGCGCTGGGCCATGGGCAAGACCTCCGCCGGCTCACACACTAACAGTTCGCCATCAGCCCGCACCTGATAGGTCTGAGAATCAACCTCTATGCGAGGCTGCCAATCGTTGAGCTTCATATCTGACTTGCTAATCGTGCGGCAATGTCGCGCGATACCAATTTGGCTACCGAGCTGGAGCTGCTCAGCGACTCCGGCCTCTGCCGCAGCCGACGACACAAACAGCATGGAGGTATTCATGGCCGCTTTGCCGTAGCTGCCGAACATCGAGCGGTAATGAACCGGCTGCGGGGTGGGAATAGAGGCATTGGGATCGCCCATCGGTGCCATGGCGATCATGCCGCCCTTGACCACCACGCTCGGCTTCACGCCAAAAAAGGCCGGTTTCCACAACACCAAGTCGGCCAACTTGCCCACCTCGACAGAGCCAACTTCATGTGCCATACCATGGGTGATTGCCGGGTTGATGGTGTACTTGGCCACATAGCGCTTGAGGCGAAAGTTATCGCTGTAGCCGGAGTCTTGTGCCAAGCTGCCTCGCTGGACCTTCATCTTATGGGCAGTCTGCCAAGTACGGGTGATCACCTCACCGACCCGCCCCATGGCCTGGGAATCGGAGGCTATCATCGAAAATGCCCCCAGATCGTGCAGGATATCCTCGGCGGCGATGGTTTCCCGGCGGATCCGGGACTCAGCAAAGGCCACGTCTTCGGCAATCGCCGGGGACAAGTGATGGCAGACCATCAGCATGTCCAAATGTTCATCCACCGTATTAACCGTGTAGGGACGGGTCGGATTGGTCGATGACGGCAACACGTTGGACTCACCGGCAGCGCGGATAATATCGGGCGCATGGCCGCCACCGGCTCCTTCGGTATGGTAGGTATGGATCACTCGGTCGCCAATCGCCGCCAGGGTCGATTCGACAAAACCTGACTCATTGAGGGTATCGGTATGAATAGCGACTTGAACGTCCATCTCATCAGCAACCGATAGGCAGGTATCAATCGATGCCGGGGTCGTGCCCCAATCTTCATGGAGTTTTAGCCCCACCGCCCCGGCGGCAACCTGTTCGCGCAGCGCCTCTGGCTGACTGGCATTGCCTTTGCCTAGCAAACCGAAGTTCATCGGAAAGCCATCGAGTGCTTGGAGCATTTGTGCCATATTCCAGGGGCCGGGGGTACAGGTTGTGGCATTGGTGCCCGTTGCTGGGCCCGTCCCCCCTCCGATCATGGTAGTAACCCCAGAAGCCAACGCCTCTTCGATTTGCTGCGGACAAATAAAATGAATATGGGAATCAATGCCGCCCGCTGTCAGGATGGCCCCCTCTCCTGCCAATATTTCAGTACCGGGGCCAATAATGATATCGACCCCTGGCTGGATATCGGGGTTACCCGCTTTGCCGAGCCCGCTGATCCGCCCGTTTTTGACAGCTACATCCGCCTTTACTATGCCCCAGTAATCGAGCACGATGGCGTTGGTGATCACCAAATCAGGAGTCTCGGCGCTTGGCCGCTGACTCTGGCCCATCCCATCACGGATCACCTTGCCCCCGCCAAATTTCACCTCATCGCCGTAGACGGTGAAATCTTTTTCAACCTCCAGCCACAACTCGGTATCGGCAAGACGCACACGATCACCCACAGTTGGGCCAAACATTTCGGCATAGGCCTGACGTGAAATGTTTGCCATGACTATTCCTTGTATAATTTTTAGATAAGCAGACGAGCTAGAGCTTGCCCATCACTTTGCCCTGAAAGCCATACACTTCCCGGTTACCCGAGAAATCAACCAGCTCCACGGTCCTCGACTGGCCCGGCTCGAAACGGGTTGCGGTTCCGGCCGGTATATTGAGGCGAAACCCTTTACAGGCTTGCCGATCAAACTTGAGGGCATCGTTGACCTCGTAGAAGTGGTAATGCGAACCAATCTGCACCGGCCTATCACCCAAATTCTCGACCACAACCGTAATGGTTTCCCTACCAGCATTCAGCTCAATCTCTCCGCTTGCCGTCTCGATTTGACCCGGTACAAAAGCGGAGGTGTTAAACGCACTACTTCCTGCCATTGCTGTTCCTTATTTATCTGCGTTATCACCCCAAACCCGAACCGCTACACGATCGGCTCATGCACCGTTACCAGCTTGGTACCGTCGGGAAAAGTAGCCTCGACCTGAACGTCGGGGATCATCGCAGCGACCCCTTCCATCACATCGTTTACAGAGAGCAGGGTGCGGCCATAGTCCATCAGCTCGGCGACACTTTTACCTTCTCGCGCCCCTTCCAAGATGGCACTGCTGATAAAGGCAATGGATTCTGGATAGTTCAGCTTTAGCCCCCTCTCCTTGCGCTGCTGAGCCAGCATTCCCGCGCAAAAAATCAGCAGTTTATCCTTCTCTCTTGGTGTCAACTCCATGTCATTCTCCCGCTGTTGCTAAGTGGCTAAAAAACTAAGTTGCTAAGCGACTAAGTGGCCCAGATACGAGGTGGGGAAGGCGCTCTCCCCGTCGTCTGGCTTCGCGCTTGCTGCCAGACCCGGGTAAAGCAATGCAAGATATCTTCGCTCCAGTGCCCAAGCGCCCTGACAATAATAAGCCCCTCAACCTGCGTTGCCGCCACGAGTAGCTTGTCACCACCTAACTCGCTCTGAATATCTGATAGCAAGCCCTGTACCAACTGATAGAAACCTTGCCCTATTTCGGACAAGTAAAGGGTCCCCATCATGGGGAATCCCTGCATTCCTATGTTAATCAGCAGCTTATCTCCACCCGAGAAGTTCAACCCTTCACAGATCACGCGGCGACCGTCGATATAAACCTCTGTTTTGCCAATCAATTTTCCGCTACCAAAGCACTCATTTAGTGCAGGGCGGCCAAAACAGTGCAACTCCCAGCCCACAAACTGTGCACCTTTCGCCAGGTGGACAACGGTATTGAGCTGGGCATGGGCATCAGGGAAAAAGATATTCTCCTGGGGCAACCATTCGAGCCGGCCTCCTTGTGCCACCGACAAGTGTTGGAGTTGCCGGGCAAAGCGCCCTTCCGAGCGGTAAAACTTGGTGGCGCCAGGCGTGGTTACCAAGACTTTGGCTCCGGTAGCCACATCCACCCGGATATCCAACGTATCACCACCGGCAACCCCTCCAGGAGGATGGAGCAAGTAACTGTGGCATACCTCCCCTTCTGGATAGAGTGCCTGCTGCACCGTCAAAGGCCCTTTTTGCTCTCGGTGCTTGAGAACCGTTTTGTCGCCTCTGTCGCGATAGCTCAGACTCAACTCAGCCTGCCACCCCTTGCGGGTATGCAGGTCGATTTGGCTTGCGGTCGGGTGGGCCGCCACCGCTGAAAAATACGCTGTCATACCGTGAGGTACTCCTTCACCAAGGCGTCATCCAACGCCGCCATTTTCCCGCTTGCCACATGGCGTCCCCGATCGAGAATGCAGAACTGATCGCCCACCCGACGGGCAAACGGCAATTTCTGCTCAACCAGCAATACCGTCAGGCCCATTTTTTCGTTCAGCATCCTGATGATGTCGCCAATCTCTTGCACGATGTTGGGCTGGATACCCTCGGTAGGCTCGTCCAAAATCAACAGTTTGGGATTGACCACCAGAGCCCGGCCGATTGCCAGCTGCTGTTGCTGGCCGCCGGACAGATCGCCGCCACGGCGGTGACGCATCTCTTTCAGCACCGGAAACAGGTCGAAAATAAAATCGGGCACCTTGCGATCCCCCCGGGCACGGATAGGCAGGCCAATTTCCAAATTTTCCTGTACCGTCAACATTGGAAAGATCTGGCGCCCCTGGGGAACATAACCGATCCCCCACCGTGGCCGAGACTCAGCCGGCTCGGAGAGAATCGACTGGCCGTTAAATATAATGTCGCCACTTTTGGCGCCAACCAACCCCATAATGCACTGCAACAAAGTGGTCTTGCCTACGCCGTTGCGTCCCATCAGCACCGTGCACTTGCCTTCGGGGATCTGCATATCCAAATCCCACAATGTATGGCTTTCACCGTAGAATTGATTGAGTGATTTGATTTCTAACATGCTATTCCCCCAGATAAACCCGTTTCACTTCAGGATGGTTCTGTACTTGATCCATAGTGCCTTCCGCCAATACATGGCCCTGGTGAAGCACCGTCACCTCACTGGCAATCGAGCGGACAAAGTCCATATCGTGCTCTACAACAACGACCGAGTGCTTGCCGGCCAGCGAATTGAGCAATTCTGCGGTTTTATCCATCTCTTGGTGGGTCATCCCCGCAACCGGCTCATCGACCAGCAGCAACTTGGGGTTTTGCATCAGCAACATGCCAATCTCCAGCCACTGCTTTTGGCCATGGGACAAGTTACCTGCCAAGAGCGCTGCGTTATCCGCCAGGTTGATAAGCGCCAATACCGACTCGAGCTTGTCTTTCTGCTCGGTCGTCAGCCTAGCCCTATAGGTCGCCCAAACGGTTCGAACTCCCGACATCGCCAACTCCAGGTTCTGCCACACGCTCAGGCACTCGATCACGGTAGGCTTTTGGAATTTCCTTCCCACGCCGGCATTGGCTATCTGCGATTCATTCATTGTCAGCAGGTTGATATTCGCCCCCAGCCAGACTTGCCCGGAGTCGGGTTTAGTCTTGCCGGTGATGATATCCATCATGGTGGTTTTCCCGGCCCCGTTTGGCCCGATAATGCAGCGCAGCTCGCCCTCACGGACATACAGGTTGAGATCGTCGATAGCTTTGAATCCATCAAAGCTCTTGTTCACACCCTCGACATAAAGCAGAATGTTATGCCGGGTATCGATCAGAGGGTGTTCATCAGCAACGAGAAATGAAAACGTCTCTTCACGGTTGGTCATCTCGCGGGCAAAAGTCCTGAGTTTTTTTGCCGTCTCTAATACTGTCATTGCACTACCTCACCCGCTCCGCGCTCTGATTGATATACGCTTGACTCACTTGGACTTTTACGTTGTCCAACTCGGTCGGCCACGCCAGACAAAAACCCGATCACTCCCTTGGGAAAATACATAGTGGAAAGCACGAACATCCCGCCGAGGGCAAAGAGCCAGACTTCAGGGAATTCAACCGTGAACCAACTTTTGGCATAGTTGATAATCAAGGCACCGACAATGGCACCAAACAGTGTCGCCCTGCCGCCGAGCGCGACCCATACCACCACCTCGATGGAATTGAGCGGGGCAAATTCCCCCGGATTAATGATACCGACTTGCGGTACATACAGAGCACCGGCAATCCCCGCAATCACCGCTGACAGCACAAAGATCCAGAGCTTGATGCCATCGACGTCATAACCCATAAACCGGGTACGCGACTCGGTATCACGGATAGCCATCGCGACACGGCCCAACAGGCTGCTAACCACCGTGCGGCACACGATATAGCTAACCGCAAGTGCCAGGCCGGTACACACAAACAATGCGATTTTGGTTGTATCCTGCTGCAAGCTGTAACCGAGGATGTCCTTGAAGTCCGTCAAGCCGTTGTTACCGCCAAAGCCCATTTCATTACGAAAGAAAGCCAGCATCAGGGCGTAAGTCAGGGCCTGGGTCATGATCGACAGATAAACGCCAGATACCCGGGAGCGAAAAGCCAAATAGCCAAATACATAAGCCAACACTCCGGGAACTAAGACAACCATCAAACAGGCCAACCAGAACTGATCAAACCCGTGCCAGAACCATGGCAACTCCTGCCAATTCAAAAAAACCATGAAATCTGGCAGGACCGGGTGAGCATATACGCCCCGATCACCGATCTGGCGCATCAGGTACATCCCCATGGCGTAACCTCCGAGGGCGAAAAAAGCCCCGTGCCCCAAACTGAGGATCCCCAGATAGCCCCACACCAAGTCAACCGCAAGCGCGAGCATGGCATAGCTGAGGTATTTGCCCATCAATGAGACGGTAAATGTCTCGATATGTAGCGGGTGACCAACCGGTAGCAGGAGGTTAGCTATCGGCACTAAAATGACGGCTGCCATCAACAGGGCGAGAACGAGCTTACCACCCCGATCTTGCGCCAAGGCCGAAAGAATAATTGATTTAGACTGCATCAAGCGCTCCTTAGCTTTCAGCCGCACGACCGCGTTGCGGGAACAACCCACGGGGACGTTTTTGGATAAATAGGATGATAAAGACCAGTATCAGGATCTTGGCTAATACCGCGCCAGCCCAAGGCTCCAGCAGCTTATTGAAAAGCCCGAGACTAAGTCCGGCCACCAGGGTGCCCCACAGGTTGCCGACCCCGCCAAACACCACGACCATAAATGAGTCAATGATGTAGGCTTGCCCCATATTGGGCCCGACATTAGTCAGCTGAGACAATGCCACGCCAGCCACACCAGCCACACCGGATCCCAGCCCAAATGTCAGAGCATCGACGCGCTCAGAGCGGATCCCCATCGCCCTTGCCATTGCCCTATTCTGCGACACGGCCCTCACCTGCAGGCCTAGCGGTGTTTTCTTCAAGATCATCACCATGGTGATGAACACCAAAGCACAAAAGAGAATGATATAAAGGCGGTTATAGGTCAGCGACAGCATTGGGTTCAGCTCCCAAGCCCCGGCCATCCAGTCGGGTGTGCTAACCGAGCGGTTAAGCGGAGAGAATATAGACCGCACGGCTTGCTGAAGGATCAAACTAATCCCGAAAGTCGCCAACAAGGTCTCCAGCGGCCGGCCATAGAGATGCTTTATCACGCTGCGCTCAATGGCGATCCCCACCAAACCTGAAATCACAAAGGCCATGGGTATCGACAGCAACAACGCGACACCGGCTTGTTGAGGAAGTAATTGCTGCATGACGTAGGTGGTGTAGGCACCAATCATGATAAGCTCGCCGTGGGCCATATTAATGACCCCCATGACCCCGAACGTAATTGCCAAGCCTATCCCGGCCAGTACTAGCACCGATCCTAAACTGAGGCCAAAAAACACCGTTTCCACCCCGGAGTAAAACCGCTGGCTCTGATGATATTGGCCCAAGCCTTTTTCAACCGCAGCCGCCAATTCAGGCTCAAGCGAGGTTGGCGATAACTGGTTGAAGGTCTGTAGTACGACAGCTTGCTTGTATTCCGATATCACATCGACTGCCGCAATACGCTGCTGGGTTAACGCGGTATTATCCAAAGCAGTACTGATCGCCAGTGCCAGTTGCAGTCTATCCTGTACCTTGGCATCTTGCTCAACACTGAGCTGGGCACTGATCCTTGCTATGATTTCATGATCGGTTTGCCCGAGTAGCCCCTCTGCAGCCTGCAAGCGAACATTCGCATCCGGCGAGTTCAGTCCCAGTGATGCCAACTGCATCCGGATAATACTACGCAGCTTGTTATTGACCCGAACTTTGGCAAAATCCCGCGTTCGTGAAACTGGCAATAACTCTCCATCCCAAATATTTTCTGCCTGCTTGGCGTTTCTGGTTGGGATGATATACAGCTGCTGGTAGCTCTCGCTTTGCTTGTTGCGGTAATAAAACAAGTTGCCTTCCAGCCAGGCCCGAAGGATCGGCTTGGCCTTCCCGCCAGACAGGTTGGCAACTAGCCACTCAATAGCGATTTCCTTTTCATTGTTGTTTTTCCCAATCAATACCCGGTCAAATTCATCCGTTGAACTGACCGAAGCAAACGCCATGGGAATAGACAACAAGAGAATAATGAGCGCGTTAACGAGCTTCATTAGTGATGTCATTTCTGGTGTCCTTACTAGCAATTAACAACTTCTAAAGTGGGAGGATCCCCACTGAAAATAGCGCTTCAGCCAAACCTGAAGCGCCAAAAAAAGGGCATCGGGCCCGTTATTACAATGTGTTAATTCGCGCCTGAACACTTTTTAGTTTCGGTATTGAAGGCTCCGCAGGAGAAAGGCTTGGACCAGCTGGAATATAACTTGGCAGATTCAGGCAAGTATTTAGACCACGCATCACCGGCAACAAGTCCGGTTGTTTCCCAAACCACATCAAACTGACCATCATCTTGGATTTCACCGATCAATACCGGCTTGGTGATGTGATGATTCGGCAGCATCGTCGAATATCCGCCTGACAAATTCGGGACCGCAATACCGATCAAGGCATCTTGCACAGATTCAGAATCAGTAGTGCCGGCATTTTTCACCGCCTGCACCCACATATTGAACCCGATGTAGTGGGCTTCCATCGGATCATTGGTCACCCGCTTTTTATCTTTGATGAAACCGTGCCAAGAATCGATAAAGTCACCATTTTGGTCGGTATCAACGCTCATGAAGTAATTCCATGCCGCAAGGTGGCCAACCAGCGGTGAGGTATCCATACCAGATAACTCCTCTTCACCCACAGAGAACGCAACAACAGGGATATCTTCAGAGGAGACGCCCTGGGCACCTAACTCTTTATAAAAGGGAACGTTCGCGTCACCATTAATGGTTGAGACAACTGCCGTTTTCTTACCCGCAGAGCCAAATTTCTTGATGTCAGAGACAATAGACTGCCAATCGGAATGGCCGAACGGGGTGTAGCTGATCATGATGTCTTCTTCAGCAACGCCTTTGGCTTTTAGGTAGGACTCAAGAATTTTATTGGTGGTACGCGGGTAGACATAATCGGTGCCGGCCAGCACCCAGCGCTCGACATCCAGCTCATCCATTAGGTATTCAACGGCAGGGATAGCCTGCTGATTAGGCGCAGCACCGGTATAGAAGACGTTTTTTGATGACTCTTCCCCCTCATACTGAACCGGATAGAACAAAATACTATTAAGCTCTTCAAATACTGGCAGCATGGATTTACGGGAGACTGATGTCCAGCCACCAAATACCACATCGACCTTTTCTTTTTCGATGAGCTCACGGGCTTTCTCGGCAAACAATGGCCAGTTTGAGGCTGGGTCGACAACCACCGCTTCCAGTTTCTTCCCTAACAAGCCTCCTTTTTTATTCTGCTCATCAACCAGCATCAATACTGTATCTTTCAACGTGGTTTCGCTGATCGCCATCGTGCCTGACAATGAGTGGAGGATCCCAACTTTAATCGTCTCTTCGGCCGCAGCCGCCGCCGACAGTAACGATAAGCTCAGGCCTAGCGTGGCTAGATTCAGTTTGGACTTCGTGGTCATACTTAACATCTCCGTTCGTAATAAATATGCATCCAAAGCCCAATCAAAATCGATGCCAAAAACATGAAACCAACCAACATAACAATAAGATATTGATAATTATGGATTTACAAATCACTCAACATTATAAACTCAGCAAGTAACCTAATATCCAAGGTGCATATTGGTGCAAACAAAACCACAGACGCCCCAAAACAGTGACGACATTATTTAATGTTGAATCAAATGAGAGCAAAAAAGGAAAATATAACGTTATCAAGGCAATTTAACGCTATTAAACAGCTTACTGAAAAGTCACTGTTACTTATTGGGTGAGCTTACGAGAAGGTAGCGTGCAGGGGAGGTCCCGGCCACAGCCAGAACCTGTTTTGATTAGATATCGGACTGGTAATTCCAGGGTAAGAACTGTTCCGGATTGGCCATAACCTCGCTTTGCCG